>JACPSR010000008.1 GCA_016193175.1 Candidatus Omnitrophota bacterium | reverse complement strand
CTCGAGCTTGCTCTTCTCCGGCGTGAAGAGCTCGAGGAACCGGACCTGACGCCTCACCGTCAAGAGGACCCGCAACTCCTGCGCCTTCATCTCCACCGTCCACGGCTCGGCGCTCACCTCGTAGACAGGGGCGCTGGCCTTCTCCAGCACCTTGGCGAAGGCGCTCATGAGGTCCATGAGGCTCACCTCCAGCGGCGCATCGTTGTGGGAGGACGCGTCGCCCGTGGCTGCGGTCTCCGACGGCAACCTCCCGAAGTGCTGATGCTGCAGCGCGTGAAGCTCCGCCAAGAGCTGGGCGACGGTCTTGAACTGCTCGTATTCCTTGAGCCGGCGCTCGAGCTCCTCCAGGCTAATCGGCGCCTCTTCGCCCTCCTCGGGTGGCGGCGGTTGGGGCAGCAACCCGCGCGCCTTGAGCGCCACGAGGTTGCCGAGGAGCGGCAGCGGCTCCGCAAGCTGGTTCAAGTCGACGCCGGAGGCCTTCACCTGCTGGAGGTAGTGTTTCGTCAAGCCCACCAGCTTGATCAGGAAGATGTCGATGAGGCGGAGCTTGGTCAGCTCCACCAAGAGCGGGAGCGATCCTTCGTAGATGTCCGCGTCAACGTCGTATCTCATCGTAGAAACCAGTGATCAGTGGTCAGTGACCAGTGGCCAGTGAAGAACAACAGCCATGTGACGTCAGTCCAGGCTGTGATTCATGATCTTCACTGAACTGATCACTCACCACTCGTCACTCATCACTCGTCACTGAACTGGTGAGGCCGATCGCGCGTTTCACTTCGGCCATGGTCTCCTTCGCCACAGCCCGCGCTTTCTCGGCGCCGTCGAGCAGGAGCCGCTCGATCGTGTCGTCCCTGCCTGCCCCTGATCCCTGCGCGCGAGCGGAGCGGAAGGGCTCGGTCATCTTGACGAGCACTTCCGCAAGCTCCTGCTTGTTCTGCACGCATCCCCGCCGAGCCGTCCGGCACTCCTCCCAGACGCGCGCACAGCGCTCCGGCGCGAACAGGCGCCAGTAGCCGCACACGTTGCACGACTCCGGATGGCCGGGATCGGTCATCTTGATCCGCAGGGGATCCGTGAACATCTTCTGCACGATGGCCTGAATGGTGTCGGGTGATTCTGACAGATCGATCGTGTTGCCGTAGCTCTTGGACATCTTGCGCCCGTCGGTGCCCAACAGCTTCGGGGCCTCGGTCAGCAGCGCCTTCGGCTCGGGGAAGATCTCAATCTTCAGCAGCGCGTGGAGCCGCCTGACGATCTCCCGCGCCAGCTCCAGATGCGGGAGTTGGTCCTCGCCGACCGGCACGGCGTGGGCTTTGTAGAGCAGGATGTCCGCCGCCTGAAGGATGGGGTAGCCTAAGAAACCGTAGGTGGCGAGGTCACGTCCCTTGAGCTCCCTGAGTTGCTCCTTGTACGTCGGCACGCGCTCCACCCAGCCCAGGGGCGTGATGATCGACAACACCGTGAAGAGCTCCGCGTGCTCCGGCACGTCCGACTGGCGGAAGATGACGCTGCGCCGTGGGTCGATGCCGGCTGCGAGCCAGTCGCTCACGTTCTCGGAGGACCACCGATGGATGCGCTCCGGATGCTCATACTCGCTCATGAGCGCGTGGTAGTCGGCGACCATGAAGAAGCACTCGTAGTCGTCCTGCAGCTTCTTCCAGTTCGCCAGCGCCCCGACGAGGTGGCCGAGGTGGAGGGGGCCCGTGGGCCGCATCCCGCTCAGCGCTCGTGGTCGTTCAGACATCAGACGTCAGACTTCAGGAAGAACCGGTTCGGCGCAAGAGCTGGCCCAAGGAGCAACGGAGCGTCGCTTCATGCGTCATGGGAGGTTGACGTTCGTCTCGGGTTTTGTATCTTAGGTCCAACTGAAGTCGGGAGTCTGATGTCTGATGTCTGGATCAAGCGAGCTTCCGGGCGACCTTCGTCAGTTCCCAGGCCTCGATGAGGTCCCCGACCTGTGGGGTCGCGCTCCCTTCCAGGAGGATCCCGCACTCCACCCCTTCTTGGACCTCACGGGCGTCGTCTTTCACCCGCTTGAGGTTGGCGATCCGTGTTTCGGCGATGCGCTCGCGCCCCCGCACGACTCGAATGGCGCAGTCGCGACGGATCGTCCCCTTCGTGACCAGGCAGCCGGCGACGACGCCGGACTTCGCGACCTGGAAGAGCTTGCGTACTTCGGCGCGGCCAATGAACGTCTCCTCAATCGTCGGCTCCAGCAACCCCTCAATGGCGGCTTTGATCGCGCCCACCAACTCGTAGATGATCTGGTAGATGTGGAGATCGACCCCCTCGGTCGCCGCGAGCACCTGGACCTTCGGCTCGATCCCCACATGGAAGCCGACCACGATGGCATCCGACGCGGCGGCGAGGATGATGTCCGACTCGTTGATGTCGCCGACCCCCATGTGGAGGATCTTGAACTGGACCTCCTCCTTTTCAATGTCCAGCTTCTCCAGGCTCTGCACGATGGCTTCCAGGGAGCCCTGGACGTCCGCCTTGAGGATGAGCCGCAGCTCCTTCAGCTTACCCTCGGCGATGCGCTGGTGGAGCTCCTCCAGCGTGATGCGCTTGGGATGCAGGATCGCTTGCTGATCCCGACGCTCCGCGCGCTGCTCGGCCAGTTGCCTGGCGACTTTCTCGTCGGCAAGGATGAGGAACCGATCCCCGGCCTGCGGCACCTCGGGGAGCCCCAGCACTTCGACGGGCTTCGCCGGGCCGGCCTCCTTGATCCGATGACCGCGATCGTCCACCATGGCCCGCACCCGCCCCACGTG
>JACPSR010000007.1 GCA_016193175.1 Candidatus Omnitrophota bacterium | reverse complement strand
GACCCGGTGCTCAAGGCCCTGTGGGAGAATGAGCGGGACGCCGCGTATGACCGGCTATAACCGAGGCGAGATCGTCCTGGTAGAGTTCGGATTTTCCGAGGGACATGGTTCGAAGAAACGACCGGCGCTCATCATCAGCAGCCCGCCGTACCATGCCAGCCGCAAGGAACTCATCGTGGCGGCCATTACCAGCAACGTGCGGCGGCTGCTCTTCGGAGACACGAAACTCGAGCAGTGGAAAACCGCGGGGCTGCTGTTTCCTTCTGTCGTCACAGGCATCATTCGTACCATCAAGACCGACCTGATCACGCGCAGATTGGGTATCCTCGCGAGGCTGGATTTGCAGAAGGTTCACCAACATCTCCGAAGCGCCCTCGGATTTTGACTCCAATGCGTGTTCGACGTACGACATCGGGTCGTTGAAAAGCCGCACTGAACCGCGTAAGATAGACGCACCTTCCATCCCCATGCCTGAGACGTCCCTCGCGACCATCACGCCTGAGCCGGTTGTCCGGCTCGAGCATTACTTCCAGGAGCCGTACAACCTAGCGATCGCCACAGCCCGGACCTGCTACTCCTCAAAGGTCATCTCGTCAGAGGACGTCGGCAGGGACGAAAAATCTCGGGAGCAGCGCGACCGGATCGCCGAGAGCATCTACAAGGCGGGCCACCACACGACGATCCAGCATCCGACGTTCCAGTTCGTCCTCGAGAAAGTCTCGCGGCAGTTCCTCTGGTCGTTCCTGCACGCACATCCGTTTTATAACTGTCTTGCAGGGGAGACGGAGATCCCGCATTTCCATGTAGCCAATAAGGCACCGTGGACCATCGCTGAGCTCTACCAGCGGCTCCACAGTTCTAACAAGCATATGTATGTGGAAAAGATGCACATTCGAAGCGTTGATGATGAAGGAAATCTGGTGCCGAATCACATCAAGGATGTGCTGGCGACCGGGCGGCAGCAGGTCTTCAAGGTCACAACGGCGCTCGGTTACACCATTCGCGCGACGAGCCAACATCGTTTTATGCAGGAAGACCAGTCCTGGGTAAGGCTCCATGAGCTCTCTGTGGGTCACATGATTTTAGTGAACGGAGTACGGGTCTACAAAGACCGGGCCTGGCTGAAGCAACACTATTACGACGAAGGTCTATCTCATAGAGCCATGGCTGTCCTTGCTCACACGAGCTCAGATACGATTCGTACCTGGATCAGGCGACACAAGCTGCAAAAACCGACTGGGAGTTGGACTCGGGGTGTGTCCCCACACAACAAGGGCAAAACCAAAGAGACCTATGAGCCATTGAAACGCGTGTCCGAGTGGGCGAGGACAGTTGGACACCGACCCCCGCGGAATGGGCAGGGGCCTCTCAATAGCAACTGGAAGGGTCAAGCGGCTCGGAATCCACGGGATCGAGCACGATTATGGTATGTCGCCAATAGGTGCGAAGTATGTAGCGCGACGAAGGCTGACCGGCGCATTGAACGCCACCATATTAACAAAGATATCTATGACAATTCGCGCGAGAACATTATCGTCCTTTGCTCCCTGTGCCATAAAGCCGCTGAGAGTCCCCATCGAAGCATTATGCGGGTAACCATTGATCGCATCGTGTCGATCGAGCCGGATGGGGAAACCGAGACCTACGATCTCGTCATGGAAGCTCCCTATCACAATTTTGTCGCGAACGGGTTTATCGTTCATAACAGTGAGCAAGTGTCTCAACGCTACGTCGAGGTCAAGCCGGAGCACTTCACCGTCCCGCCGCTCGAGGAGCGTGCCCGCGACGTCTATCGCCAGACGGTCCACGAGCAGATGGACGCCTACCACCGCCTCATCGAGCTCGTTGAGCCGACGGTGGTCAGAGAGTATCGCCGGATTTTTCCCTCGCGCGACCCTGATGAGAAACGCTGGGCCAGCGCCGTCAAGAAACGGTGCCAGGAAATCGCGCGCTACGTCCTGCCGGTGGCCACGCATGCCCATCTCTACCATACGATCAGCGGCCTGACCCTGCACCGCTACTGGCGGCTCTGCCAGCAGTTTGACGTGCCCCTTGAGCAGCGCCTCGTAGTCCAGCGGATGGTGGAGGAGGTATCCAGGGTCGATCCGCAGTTCATGGCGATGGCGGAGGAGCCAATCCGCTCGGGGGGCTGACCTCGAAGCTGGCGGATTACAAGGTCGGCGCCGAGGCGACGTTGGCGCAGGCGGTGCGCTCCATGCTGGGGCTGACGAGGGACCAGCTTGCCGATTCGGAGGCGATCGCGCTCGTCCTTGATCCCGCGCGCAACCGGTATCTGGCCGACTCATTGACGCTCACGACGATGAGCAAGCTTTCGCGGGCGATGGTGCATCCGCACTTCACCTTCAAGAAGAAGCTCTCGCACACGGCGGACTCGCAGGACCAGCGCCACCGGATGGTGCCAGGCTCCCGGCCGATCCTCGCCTGCCACTTCGTGAGCGGGAAACCCGACTACATCCTCCCGCCGCTCATCGCGGCGAGCCCCGAGGCCGAGGCCGAGTACCGGCGAATCATGGCGCGCACCTGGACCGCGATCGACCAGCTCTTGAATCTCGGCGTGCCCGAGGAGCACGCCCTGTATCTTTTGCCCAACGCGTTCCCGATCCGGTTCGAGGAATCGGGCGATCTCTTGCACTTCCACCACAAGTGGGTCCAGCGCCTGTGCTACACGGCGCAGGAAGAGATCTGGGCCGCCTGCCGCGACGAGGTCCTCCAGGTGAGCGCACGGTTTCCGGAGATCGGCAAGTACATCCAGGCGCCGTGCTGGCCGCGGGCGCAGGCGCGGGTGAGCCCGATCTGTCCCGAGGGCGACCGTTTCTGCGGCGTCGCGGTGTGGAAGACGCCTGTGGCGGAGTATCAGAGGCTGATTTAAGGGCGGCTCGACGGCTCGACGGCAGTAAGCGATAAGCAGACAGAGGCAGGATTCTTATGACGACGACAACTCGGGTTGAGACGCAGCCGCAGGCAACGACGGCATCAGCGCAGGGGCGGCAGGTGGTCGGGTTCTCGTTCTACAGAGTGGACCCGGCGTGGCGGAGGCTGCCTGGTGCCACGAAGCGCAAGCAAGCGGATGAGCTCTGCGGGGTCGTCAACACGTACGCCAAGCGGCTCATGGTGCTGACCTACTCGCTCGTCGGGATGAAGGCGGACACGGATTTTCTCATCTGGCGCGTCGGCACCTCGCTCGATCAGCTCCAGGAGATGTCCGGGGCCGTCCGCCGGACGGAGCTGGCGGGCTACCTTTCGATGCCATACGCCTATCTCTCCGTGACGAAGCGCTCCACCTACGTGGACAAGCTGGATCCTGAGCACCAGGATCAGCGCCGATTCATCCGGCCGGCCAACTCCAAGTATCTCTTCGTCTACCCCTTCGTCAAAACGCGCGACTGGTACCTGCTGCCGATGGAGCAACGCCAGGGGATGATGGACGAGCACATCCGCATCGGGAGCAAGTATCCGTCGGTCAGGCTCCACACGACGTACTCCTTCGGGCTCGACGACCAGGAGTTCGTCGTCGCGTTCGAGTCAGACACGCCCCAGGATTTCCTGGATCTCGTCATGGAGCTTCGCGAGAGCCAGGGCAGCCGCTACACCCTGCGCGACACGCCGATCTTTACCTGCGTCGCCAAGCCCATGCCGGAGATCGCGAAGGATTTTGGAACACCCCCATGACGTTCACACCACAGAACCACAGAAGCGCCACAGAAGCACAGAAAATGGCTTCGGAGATGGTGCACTTTACGAGCGACCAGTTCACCATCCGGGCCTTCCAGGTCGAGCCGCCTCGCGCGATAGCCGGCTCGCCCGCCGTCCTCGTCATCCACGAGTGGTGGGGGCTGAACGATCACATCAAGGACATCGCCCGGCGGTTCGCCGATGAGGGCTACGTCGCGTTTGCCCCCGATCTCTACTCCCGCCTGGGATCCAAGGTGACGAAGGACCCCAACGAGGCGGCCGGCTTGATGAACGCGCTCTCCTCACAGGCGACGCTGCGCGACCTCAATGCGGCGACGGGCTACCTCAGACGGCAGCCATGCGTCGATCCCCTTCGCATCGGGATCGTCGGCTTTTGCATGGGCGGGACCATCGCCCTGACGCAGGCATGCCACAACTCCGATCTGAAGGCGGCGGTCGTGTTCTACGGAAAAGTCCCTCCCCTCGAAACGTTCGACTACCTTCTCTGCCCGGTGCTGTACCATTACGGGGCGAAGGACGGCTGGGTGACGAAGCAGGAGGTCGAGCGGCTCCAGCAGGGCCTGAGGCAGTTTGGCAAGCCGGGAGCCGTGCACATCTATCCAGAGGCCAACCACGCGTTCTTCAACGATACGCGCCCCGACGTCTACCGCGCGCCGGACGCCAAGGCCGCCTGGCAAAAAACGCTGGCATTTCTGAAGGCGCACCTCGGATGAGCACTCTCAGACCTCAGACTTCAGACATCAGTCGGACACAGGCCACAAGGCCCAAGACTCAAGCAATGCATCCGACCAGCCTGAGGTCTGTTGTCTGAAGTCTGGAGTCTGATGATGGATCTGCAGGCCAAAAAGATCGCGCTGCGCAAGATCCCGCACGGGGTCTACGTCGTCGGCGTGAAGCAGGACCGAGAGCTCAACGCGTTCACCGCGACCTGGCTTACCCAAGTCTCGTTCACGCCGCCGCTCGTGGCGCTTGGCATCAAGAAGGATTCGCACTCCTTCGAGATGATCAAGCGCGACCGGGTGTTTTCGGTCAATCTCCTCGGCAAGGATCAGAAGCCGGTCGCCGAGCACTTCGTCAAGCCCGCCACGGTGGTTGGAGAGAAGCTCAAGGAAGTCCGCTATCGCCTCGGCAGGACCGGGGTCCCTGTGCTGGAGGAGGCGATCGCCTACGTGGAGTGCGAAGTCCGCGAGATCGCCAATGAACACGGCGACCATGCCGTCGTGATCGGAGAGGTCGTGGAGGCCGGGGTGCATAAGGATGAGCCGGCGCTGACGCTGACGGATACCGGATGGCACTACGGCGGCTGAGACTTGATGATGGGTGATTGGTGATGGATGATGGATGCAGAATACGGGACATCCGTCAAAGACTAGGTGGATGATGGAGCGCCGCTGGCTGGTCGTTCTACTTCCTATCGTCGCCAGTATACTGTTGGGCGTTTCGCCGCCGGCGGAGGCGGACCTCATCCGTGGCGTGGGCAAGATCATCGGCGGCGTCCTCCAGCTTCCCCTTTCCACGCTGGCCGGGACATTCAACGGCCCGCCGATCATCGGGACGATCGCGGGCGCTGTGACGGGCCTTGTGAGCGGCGTCGGCCTTGTCACGCACGGCACGCTGGAGCTGTTGGCCTCCGGGGTCTCCATCGCCAAGACCGTTGCTCCGTTCGTCCTGCCTTTTCTGCTGTAGATCGGTTCAGTTTGTTGCGATGACTCTCCTGATGAACGATCCTACGCAAATACAACCAACCGGCTTAACCGGCCAACCAGCCAATCGACCCAACCGGTTCAGCGTCTACGCGGGTTTCGTCAAGCTTGAGCACACGGTCTTCTCGTTGCCGCTCATCTTCGCGGGGGCGCTGATGCATCCCCGCGCGGCGTTGAACGCGCGCCTTGCCGCGCTGATCCTGTTCGCCGCCGTTGGAGGGCGGATCGTGGCGATGGGGTTGAACCGGCTCATCGACGCGGAGATCGACGCGAAGAACCCGCGCACGAAACAGCGAGAGTTGCCGCGTGGGGCGATGCAACGAGGAGAGGCCTGGGGCATCGTGGCGCTCGCCGGGCTGCTCTACGTGGCGAGCGCCTGGGCCATCGCGCCGATCTGCGTGCAGCTCTCGCCGATTCCGGTTGCGCTCTTCGTCGTGTACCCGTACCTCAAGCGCTTCACCTCGCTCTCGCACCTTGGGCTAGGACTCGCTTGGTCCATGGCGCCACTTGGAGGCTGGATCGCAGCGTCGAAGTCACTTGCCGGAATCGGGGAAATCGCCTGGCTGTGGCTCTTTTCGGTATTGTGGGTGAGCGGCTTCGACATCATCTACGCGACGATGGACGAGGCGTTTGACCGGGAGTTCGGGATCCGCTCGCTTCCGGCACGACTGGGTAAGCACCAGGCCCTCCGGATCGCCGCCATCCTGCACGCCGTCGCGTTTCTCTCGCTCTGGATGCTCTGGCGCACCCAGCTTCACACCGGCTTCGTCACACTTGCCTGGCTCGCCGCCATCGGCGCCCTGTTCATTTGGCAGCACGCCGTCGCCGAGCGCCGCCCCGAGTTTGCTTTTTTCCAACTCAACGGCATCTTGGGCTTCGTCGTGTTTGGCTTCGTGGCGTCCGGCATTTGAGCCAGTGAGCGATACGCAAACGATGGTGCACCGCAGACGAGTGCTCCCACGGTATGCGAGCGTGGCGGCATAGGGTGTCAATCTCGGTGGCGCAACCGCCTCAAGGACTTGCGCGTGAGCGTTAAACGAAACGCGCCCGCATGGCGGATGGTCTTTGTCCTCCGTTGTTTTTGGATCAGGGTGCGCTTGGTTGCTTTTCGTGAGACGGATAGTCGCATTCGAGTTTCCTGATACGCCACCAGGATGCACCATAGCTTGGTGTATTGCAATGGCCTTTGGGAAGAGCAGGTTCGGTTCTGTTTTTGCTTACTGCCTACTACCGTCGAGCGATCGAGCCAAGTTTCTGTGTGCTGTGTGCTAGCTGCTTCCGCCACACGGCGTGGCGGACCCGCCATGCTCTGTGGCGGGGTGTGCTAAGGGAGGTGCTTCCATGCGCATCATCGTCGGGATGACAGGCGCTTCGGGCGCCATCTTCGGCGTCGACTTCCTGCGGCGCTGCCCGGGGGAGAAGTACCTGATCCTGACGAGGTGGGGGCGGTACGTTTTGAAGGAGGAAACCGGGCTCACGGAGCACCACCTCGCCGAGCACGTGAAGAAGAGCTTCTCCGACGAGGACCTTGCGGCGCCGTTTTCGTCAGGTTCCAATCCCTTTGATGCGCTCGTCATCCTGCCGTGTTCGATCTCGACGATGGCGAAGATCGCGTGCGGGCTTGGCGATACGCTCCTCACGAGGACGGCCCAGGTGGCGCTCAAGGAGCGGCGCAGGCTCATCATCGGCCTCCGCGAGACGCCGCTTTCGACGATCGCGCTCGAGCAGGCGCACAGGCTCTCGCTTGCCGGCGCGATCGTCATGCCGATCTCGCCACCCTTCTACCACCGCCCGCAGACGATCGAGGAGATGGTGGAGCAGTTCAACGGCAAGGTCCTCAGCCTGCTCGGATTCGAAACCGCCCTCGCGTGGAAGCCGGAAGCGCTCGAGTAATCAGCGTTCAGCGTATAGCGTTCAGCGGATAGACAAACCAAAACGAACACGTTTCGTGTAGAGCGCATGGGAACTCCGTGAAAACGAACAGCTTTAAAGACCTCATCGTGTGGCAGAAGGCGTACCAGTCGGCCAGGGAGGTCTATGAGATCACGAAACGTTTTCCCCCGGACGAGACATACGGACTTGTTCAACAAATGAGAAGGGCGGCGGTTGCCATCCCTTCAAACATTGCTGAAGGCTATGGCAGACAATCTACGAAAGAGTATCGACACTTCCTATCCATTGCCTACGGCTCACTTTGTGAACTCGAGACGCAATGCTCTTTGTCAATCGACCTTGGCTATTGTAAGAGGAATGAAGTGATCGAAGGTCTTCTCAAGGAAGTTGGACGTATGCTCTATCGTATGCTCCATCCCTCACAGTAAAGGGGTCCCCGACGTTTCTCTATACGCTGCACGCTGCACGCTGTACGCTGTACGCTGAACCTTATGGCTGATCTTCAATCGTTTCTCGCCACGCTCGAACGAGAACGCCAGCTCGCGCGGGTGCGCGTCGAGGTCGATCCGGAGTTGGAGATCACGGAGATCGCGACCCGCGTCGTCAAGGAGCAGGGGCCGGCGCTGCTCTTTGAGAACGTCAAGGGCTCCTCATTTCCATTGGCGATCAATATCTTGGGGAGCGAGCGGCGCATCGAGCTTGCGCTTGGTCGCCACCCACAAGAAGTCGGCGCTGAGCTGAAACGGCTCATCGAGGCGGCGATGCCGCCGAGGCCCAAGCGGCTCCTCGAGGAGTGGCGCACCGTCGGGCGCATCCTGTCGATGCCGCCTAGACGGGTCCGGCGCGCCGCCTGCCAGGAAATCGAAGAGGCCCCGGACCTCTCGCGACTGCCGATCATGAAGTGCTGGCCCAGAGATGCCGGGCGGTTCATTACCTGCGGGATGGTCCTGACGCACGATCCACAGACCGACGTGCGCAACCTCGGCATCTACCGGATGCAGGTGATCGGCCAGGATCAGGTCATCATGCACTGGCAGATCCAAAAAGGGGGCGGGTTCCACTACTGGAAGGCGGAGAGGAGGGGAAAAGCGCTCGCCGTTTCTGTCATCATCGGGAGCGATCCGATCCTCTACATTGCGTCGGTGGCCCCGCTCCCTGAAGGGATTGATGAGCTGGTCTTCGCCGGGTTCCTGAGCGGGCGGCGCGTGCCGCTTGCGCTTGGCAAGACGGGAGCGACCGTGGTCCCGGCGGATGCCGAGATCGTGCTCGAGGGGTTTGTCCCGCCCGATGAGCGCTTTCCGGAAGGTCCCTTCGGCGATCACTTCGGCCACTACTCGCATCCGGCGCCGTTTCCCGTGCTGTGGGTGCAGGCGATGACGTGCCGTGTTTCTCCGATTTACCTCTCCGCCGTCGTGGGCAAACCCCCGCAGGAGGACAAATACATCGGCAACGCGGTCCAGGAGATGCTCCTCCCCATGATCCGCCTCATCCATCCGGAGCTTCGGGACCTGTGGGCCTACTACGAAGCTGGCTTCCACAGCCTGGCGGTCGCCTCGGTCGCGGTGCGCTTTGGCAAGGAAGGGATGAAGACCGCACTCGGCCTCTTGGGGACCGGGCAGATGGCGCTGACGAAATGCCTGGTTCTGGTCGACGCGGACGTGGATGCGCGCGACTTCGAGGCGGTGCTGCGGGCGATCGCAGCGCACTTCGACCCGTCGAGCGACTTCCTCTTGCTTCCCGGCGTGCCTTTTGATACGCTGGATTTCACCAGTTTCACCCTCAACCTGGGGAGCAAGATGGTGCTCGATGCCACCCGGAGCGGAGCGGCGACGGCGTTCCCCCAGGTTCAAATCGGCGAATCCCAGGTCACCTCGCTCCATTCCAGGATCCGCGGCTCGCGTTGCCTTGAGGGCGCGTTGCTGGTGGTGCAGGTGGAGGGGGCGGGGCGGGAGATCGTGGAGGCCCTGGTGCGGGCCCCGGTGCTTTCCGGGGTGAGACTCGTGGCGGCGGTCAGCCCTGATGTGGACCTCGACGACCGCGAGAGTTTCCTGTGGGGCATCTTCACGCGGTTTGACCCCGCACGAGACGTCGTATTCGGCTCCGCCGAGCTCCACGGCGCCTGGCCGGTGTGCCGCGGCCCGCTGGGGATTGACGCGACGTTCAAAAGCGGCTACCCCGAACCGATTGTCATGGACCCCGCAATCGTCAAGCGCGTGGACTCCCGATGGCGACACTACTGGACGACGTAGCGCAGAAAGTCCACAACAACGAGCGGCTGACCCGCGACGACGCGCTGGGGCTCTTTGAGGCACGCGACGTGATCCGTCTCGGCCGCCTGGCCGATCAGGTGAAGCGCGCGCGCTGGGACGACCGCGTCCACTTTGTCATCAACCGGCAGATCAACCCCACGAACGTGTGCGTCCTCTCCTGCCGGTTCTGCGATTTTGCGACGAAGCGCGGGCGGGCCAACGCGTATGAGATGACGATCCAGGAGATCCTGGAGCGGTGCAGTGATGAGCTGCGCGAGGTCCATATCGTCGGCGGCCTGCATCCAGACTGGACATGGGATTACTACGTGGAGATGTTCCGGGCGATTCAGTCCCGCTTCCCGCAGATTCAGATCAAGGCCTGGACGGCTGTGGAGATCGATTACTTTTCCAAGAAGTTCCGGCTCAGCGTCGAAGAGGTGCTGCGCCGGTTTCAGGCGGTGGGCCTCGCGGCGCTCCCCGGCGGCGGGGCGGAGGTGTTTTCGGAGCGGGTGCGAAAGAGCCTCTTCCCCTTCAAGATCGGCTCACCCCGGTGGCTTGAGATTCACCGGACCGCGCACCGGTTGGGGATCCCCACGAACGCCACACTCCTCTACGGCCACATGGAGACGCACGCGGAGCGGGTGGACCACATGCTGAAGCTGCGCGAGCTCCAGGAGGAGACGCGCGGGTTCATGAGCTTTATCCCGCTCGCCTACCAGCCGGGCAAGACCCAGGTCGTCGCGCGATCCGCCTCGGCGATCGAGGATCTCAAGACGATCGCCATTGCGAGAATCTTCTTGGACAACATCCTCCACATCAAGGCGTACTGGGTCACCATGGGCGAAGAGATCGCATCGGTCGCGCTTCACTTCGGGGCCGATGACATCGACGGCACCATTGGGGAAGAGCGCATCATGCACGCAGCCGATGCGGCATCCCCGGTGAGCCTGACGCGGGAGCGTCTGGCGGAGCTGATTCGAGAAGCCGGGTGCACCCCGGTGGAGCGCGATGCCCTCTACCACACCGTCAAAATCCACGACGACCGCGTGCGTTGCGAGAGTACCGTATCTTAACAGCGTCCCGTTTTTCCGCGGGCTCTCGTTAGGGAGGCGGTACGAACTCGTGGATTGCGTCCCGCGGGAGCTGGGGATCCAGGCCGCCGCCGGAGACATCATGGCGGGCCTCGTGCCGCTCGTCGACTACGTTCGGCTCCGCGACACGTTCGAGCGAATCGGCCATTTCGGGATTGCCGTGCGGGGACGCGGGCGCAGCGTGCTCCTCTTCTCCCGACGGCCGATCCGTCAGCTTGATGGGAGCATGATCTCCATCACGGAAGAGACCTCGACGAGCGCCGTCCTCCTTCAGCTGCTCCTGGAACGCCGCTACGGGGTCCTCCCGGCCTTGTATCAGCGCGGGCAGCGCTCGGAAGCGGATGCGCTCTTGTTGATCGGAGACGAGGCGCTCCGGTTTCGAGCGACCAACACCCAGTATCCGTACG
>JACPSR010000059.1 GCA_016193175.1 Candidatus Omnitrophota bacterium | reverse complement strand
CGGGCTCCTTCGACGCGACGGAGAAAACGCGGATCATGTTCGAGCCGGTACTCGAACCAATCGTCTTCCGATGTGAACCCGATGAGAATACCGGCAGGCTTGCCGTGCCGCGTGATGACGATCTGATCGTGTTCGGCCAAGCGCAGATACTTCGACAAATCGTCTTTGATGGACGACAGGGCAATGTGTTTCATCCGTTCATCCCCTCCCGTTTCAACCACCCTGCGGCCTCCGACTTGGTGATCACCGCCAGAATTTCTACTGTGGATCCTCTGACGTCGTAGAACACTCGGACCTCTCCCACGCGCAAGCGAAACTGCGGTCGAGACAGGCCTCTCAGCCGTTTCACGCGGCTCTTGCTGACATGGGTCGGCGCATGGCGCAAGCACGTCTCTATCGCGTCCCGCACGGCCGCTTGGAGATGGGCCTTCACGTTCCGCACATCGCGGACTGCTTCGGGCGCGAACATGATTTCGTGCCGCATTCTGGCTATAGTATAGCCAGAATTTTCCTAGGAATCAAGACGCCGTACCCTAGGGGGTATTGGCAGGGCTGGTGGGAGCCAATCCCTGCGGCTGCGCGCCGGCTGGCGAGGACGAGGGGCTCGAAGCCTGCAGTTCAGGCAGCACGGAGGGAGCAGGTGGAGACGCCGCGGGCGACTCCGGCGTGGGCTCGGGTGCCGCGGGACCCGAAGGTGGTTCCCCCGCGGGTGGCACGAACGGGGCTTCTTCGGGAAGAGGAACGGCGAGGATCTCAAGGGCCTCCTGGATCTCCTTGCTCGCCGCCTCGATGTTCGCCATCGCCTCCTTGCTCGCGGGAACCAGGCTGATGCGCATCTCGCCGCCCCACAAGAGGATCTTGATCATCTGGATGCCGTGGTCCAAGAGCCGCGTGACCAATTGCTGCATCTGATCGTCGCCCGGCGAAAACTCCGCGCGCCATCGGCGTGGATCATCGAGCGGGCCGGCCAGGGTGATCTCTCCGCTGAGCCGCGGCGTGGGGCCGCCCGCGATGTGCTTGACATCGAGGACGGTCCTGCCGCGGATGGAGAGGTCGCCTTCGCCCAGGCGGCCGAGTTCCAACTGGATGCGGCCGCTCAGGGTGTTGGCGCGAACCATCCAGTGGCTCGTCGAGGCCAACGTCATGGCGTAGACCCGCACCTCGGGAGAGCCCTGGTAGTACGGCTCAAACGCGGCAAGGGCGAGCGGCTCAAGCCTGCAGGTGGCTTGGAGGTCTTTCGTGGTCACATTCAGCCAACCCGAACAGTAGAAGGGCGCGGCATGTCCGCCATGGCCGACGGCCTGCCCGCGAATCGCGAAGCTGAGTTGCGGGGAGCCGCCCAGCGGAACGGTGAGAGGCCCCGCGATCAAGGAGAGATGATCGAGCACGCCGTGGAACGGACTCGCCGACTTCTCGTCCACCAGCTCGATGACCCCGTCCACCACCTTGATGGAATCGATGCGGACCTGCCAGGAGGCGGGAACCGGCGTCGCCCTCGTCGTCGAGGGAAATCCCCACCGCGGACGAATGGTCCCGGTCGTGACCGCCTGAGGAATGTTGGGCCAGAGGAACGTGCCGTCATGGGTTCGCGTCAGCCGCAGGATCGGCCGGTCAAGCTCGACCGCATCCAGCCACAGCGTCCTCGAAGGGAGCGAAAGCCACCGCGGCCAGATGGCCGCCCGTTGGATGGTCAGGGCGGATTGCGGCGTGTTGTTGACGAGCCGCAGCCCCTGTAGGGTCGTCGTCAATGGAAACGAGAGGCGCGCCTGCGCCGCGACGATTTCCCCCCCGGCTGCGTGCTGAACGGCCTGAAGGACGTAGCGCGGGGCAAGGTGCGTGAGGGCGACGTACTCGCCCACGAGAAAGAGCAGCACGAGGAGGAGGAACCCGCGCAGCAGAGAGGGAGGCCGTCTCATCCGATTCTGCAAGGGATCATGCGTGAGGAAACGCGCCCGGGCCGAGTCGAACGGCCAACCTTCACCTTAGAAGGGTGCTGCTCTTCCTGTTGAGCTACGGGCGCGTCGTCGCTCGGACTTCGTCCTCGCTCCTCCATAGGAGAGGAAAACGCAGTTTTCCCCTCCTCTCGCCCCCCACCGCTTAGCTTCGCCAAGCGAAGCATGCGGGGTCCCTCGTCTCCCTTTCCTTATTGGAACGAGGAAAACCATGGTCACTTACGCCCTGGTAGGAAGGGAAAACGGTATTTTCCCTTCCTACGACCATCCTTTTCCTTAAAGGAAGAGTCGGAGCGGCCCCGCACACACATTCCTCGATGGTCGGGGAGCTGGGATTTGAACCCAGGACCTCTTGCTCCCAAAGCAAGCGCTCTACCAAACTGAGCCACTCCCCGAATTCAGCACACAGCGATCTCCGCCACATCGATTGGCGGATCCGCCAAGAACTTTGGCGGAAGCAAACAGCACTCAGCCACTGGGAAGGGGTGTTGACGGTACTAGTGTAACATAACGAGCGCCGACGCGACCGGATACAAGCGCCGGGCGTTTGTATACTATAATGATGCCGCGCATGAAGACATTTCGCAAAGCGAAATTCATACGGTTCCTGCTCATCGGTATCCTGCTCGCAGGAGCGATGGTGCTCGTGAGCAGCCTGACCCTGTGGATCATCCTCTCCTCTTGGCTGCCGACGAGGGGCAAGGCGCTTGTCATCCAGGAGCTGGAACGGCAGGGGCCGGTGGAGGTGTCGATTGGCGCGATGCGCTACCGTCCGCTCCACGGCTTCCTGCTCGACGACGTGCAGGTTGTCGACCGCGCCACGCAGGACGTGTGGTATGCGTCGCCCGCCGTGCAGGTCCAGGTGGACTGGCTGCCCTTCTTCTTCCAGAGGCGTCTTGTGTTTCGCAGCCGTTCCTCCATCGAGCGGCCAGCCCAGACCATCCTCACGGTCGCCGGTCAGTACCACCTCCGCGAGCGATCGCTTGACCTTGACGTCCAAACGACCGAGATTCCCCTGCGCTCGGTGGCCACGCCCCTGACTCGATGGATTCCTCCCTCTCTTCAGGATGGGATCCTGCGCCTCCAGTTCCACCTCAGCCGCTCACCCCATCGCCGAGCCGCCATCGCAGGCCGGGTGGAGGGAACGCACCTGGTGTGGGAGACGTCCTCATGGCGGTTGAGCGGCGATCTGGTGGTGGACGGCACGGCGATTCCTCCATCGGTCGAGGGTGGCCGCTGGATTGTTCAGGGCGATGTCACCCTTCACCAGGCCACCCTGGAGGGGCTGCCCGTGGGAGTCATCAGCCGGCTCGAAGGGGTCGGGTATCTCACAGAGGAGCACCTCGAGATCCGGCAGCTCACGGGCATGTGCCTTGGCTCCTTGTGGGCCTTGCGAGGGACGATGACGGCGGGAGCGATGCCGTCGTTCGAGGTCCTGCTCACGTCGCGCGCGAACCTCGCCCCGCTTGCCGCAGCGTTCCCCACGTTCAACCGCGCCTGGCAGCCGGAAGGAACCGCTGACGTTGAGGCGGTCTGCCGCGGCCCGCTCCAGCCGTCTCTGCTGCTGGATTGCCTCGCGCGCGCCGAGTTGCGCGACGCCACGCTGGCCGGAGCAAAACTCATCCAACCGCTCACCGGCATCACCGGCCGCATGCGCTACGATCTCTCCACGCACACCCTCTCCATTGACCAGCTCACAGGCCGGCTCATGGACGGCGCAGTGACCCTGTCCGGCGAGATGGACGTGAAGGACCCCGTGGGGCTCCAACTGCATTTAAGCGGAACGCTGCCCCTCGAGGCGGCGACCCCCTGGCTTCCTCCGAAGAGCCCGGTGCACGTAGTAGGAGGGGCTGCTGCGCTTGATCTCGAGATCAGCGGATCGTCTGCGGCTCCGCGCGCCACCGGCGAGGTCGAGCTGCGCGAGGCGGCCGCTCAGCTTACAGCACCCACGGCCGCGCTGGAGCGCGTCACCGGATGGGTGCGCCTGGCCGAGGACCGAATCACCGTCTCCGAGGCAACGTTGACGCTCAACGGTGAGCCGCTGACGCTGAGCGCCACCGTCGCTCCGTTTGAGAAGACCACACGCCTCACGGCGACGGTGGGATTCCCCCAAGGGCGGCTCTCGCTCACGAGCCGCGTGACGCCGGAGACGGTGACGATCGACGAGGGACGCCTTGCGCTCGAGAAGACTCAGGTGTCCATCCGCGGGCGGGTGGGCCGAGCGCCTGATCACCCAAGTACTGTGGATCTTTCAGGAACCATCGAGCTCTCCGAGCTGAGGCGCCTCCCCTTCCTTCCGTTGCCACAGCTTGATGCCTGGAACCTGGAAGGGCTTGCCACGATCGAGGCGACATTCGAGGGGCGGTTCTCAGACTGGCCTGCGGCGACCATCCAAAGCCGACTCCGCCTGGACCAGTTGAAGGTCCGCGACGTCCCCCTGGAACGCCTCAACGCCACGCTGGAGCAGAGCGGCGGGCTGCTGCGAGTGCGCATCCCGTCCGGACTCTGCGCAGAGGGAAAGTGTTGGGGCGAGTTGATCGTCAAGCACCGCTCGCACACGCAGCCCACCACCGTCATCCTCCAAGCTGACGTGGTGGGGCTGCAACTGGCTCGGCTTGCCCGTGCGATCCCGGCGTGGCGCTCTCGCTCGGTGACGGGGAGCGCCTCAGCCCACGCGGCCTTCTCCGGGATCTGGGAGCAGCGTCCCACGTGGCGGGGCGAGGGCTGGCTCAACGCGTCCGGGGAACGGCTCGGGGATGTGCCGCTGCTCGATACGCTCTTCCGCGGACTGTTCGGCGTCCTGTCCGACCGGCTCGGGCTGGAGGCCCTGCGGCGGGCACAGATCACGCAAGCGTCATTGCAGTGGCGGCTCTCGCAGGAGCGGTTTCACACGGAGGACCTGCGTCTGGCGGGAACGGCGGGCACTGAACCGGTGGCGGTCTATGCGAAGGGGAGCGTCGGCCTCGATCGCACGCTGGACTTCGTCATCGAACCGGAGCTCTCTGAAGGGGTCGTGCTGAAGGCGCCCACGACCTCAACGCTGGCCGGCACCGTCCTGAAAGCCGCCGGGCAACTCGAGCGATTCCGCCGCTTGATCGGCCGACACCGGCTCACCGGCACGCTGGACCACCCTGACTACCGCTTCGAGCTCACCGTCCAGGAGATCTTCAGACAATCAAGCCCGGGCCCCGGCGACCTGATCCAACAGTTGCTGGACACCGTCGGGAAACCCGCCCCGTAGCGACGAGCCGCTTGAGCATTGCGCGCATCTGGCGAGCCGCTATCGCTCGATGGCTGAACCGCTGTTTTGTCGAAGCTGGCAGCTGGCCCACCGTCTTTCCAAAGCGAGGCACGAAGAAGATCGGGTCGTATCCAAAGCCGAGATGTCCCTGCGGTCGCTCGGCGATGCGGCCACGCCACGTGCCCTGGGTGAACGCGATCACCCCTGAGGGTCCTGCCAGCGCCAGCGAGCAGCGGTAGCGCGCGCTCCGTTTCTCTGGTGCGAGGCCGTCGAGCATGCGCAGCAGCTTCTCGTTATTGTCCTGAGCGCTCACCTGCCTCCCGGCGAAGCGTG
The DNA here is from genome assembly GCA_016193175.1 of Candidatus Omnitrophota bacterium. GTDB lineage: Bacteria > Omnitrophota > Gorgyraeia > Aquiviventales > Aquiviventaceae > JACPSQ01. The sequence goes on along the minus strand of JACPSR010000059.1, from coordinate 1,491 downwards.
CGGATCGAACACCCGGCCGGCCGCCCAGCGCGTCCACCTCGAGCCCTGAGTCATCGGCCAAGGTCAACAGGCCGGTGGCTCGCGCCATCGCTTGCGCTTTCTTGATCGCGTTGGCGCCAAACGTCCGCCCGGTCTCTTTCACCAGAGGCGCCTCAGGAAACTCCGCCAAGGAGTGCCACCGGATCCCTCGGACCGACAAGAGGCCCGCCAGCTCCTTCGCCTTGTGACGGTTGCGGGTCGCGATGACAAGATCCAACATGTCGAAAACACGTTACCGGTTACCAGAGACCAGCCACCAGAACACCTCTCTGGTTACGGGTTACGGGTTTCGTCTTCTGGTTACGGGTTACGGGTTTCGTCTTAACGGTCAGAGGTCGCGGACGGAGGAGGTGCCGAGGGCGCTGCGCTGCGCGCCCAGGAGGTGGTCGATGCCGTCACCCGCAAGACGCAGGAGGCGATGCAGATCGCTTGGCCGGAAGGGGGTCCGTTCGGCGGTGCCCTGCACTTCCACAAACCTGCCGCGGCCGGTCAGGACGACGTTCATGTCCACATCCGCGATGGCGTCCTCCGCATAGCTGAGATCGAGAACCGGCCGGCCGCTCACGAGGCCGACGCTCGTCGCGGCGACGAAATCCCGCACCGGCAGCGCGGGCAGAACGCGCTGCGTGCGCAGATGCCGGAGCGCCTCCACCAGCGCCACGAAGCCGCCGGTGATGCTGGCGCACCGGGTCCCCCCGTCCGCCTGAATGACGTCGCAATCGATGATCACGCTGCGCTCCCCCAACTGCGCCAAGTCCACGACCGCTCGGAGGCTGCGCCCGATGAGCCGCTGGATCTCCTGCGTCCGACCCCCCAGCCTCCCGCGCGCCGCTTCCCGCTCGATGCGCTGGTGGCTGGACCGCGGCAGCATGCCGTACTCCGCCGTGACCCATCCCGTCCCGCTGTTGCGTAAAAACGGCGGGACCTTGTCGTCGATGGTGGCCGTGCACACCACCTTCGTGTCCCCCCACTCCACGAGGCAGGAGGCCTCGGCGAACTTCATGACCCCACGGCGGAGGACCACGCGCCGCAGTTGATTGAACGCCCGACCGTCAGGGCGTTGCGGCGTCATCCCCCCACCTGTCTGCCCCGCCAGCGGCGGGGCCCAAGAGGCGTCCGACAGGTTACGGCTCCGCCGGCGGCGGAGCCGAAGACAGGTGGGGGGATCATCCGTGGAGGCTCGCCCGCTCAACCGGCCCGATCACCCGGCCGAGGAACCGATGGCTGATGCGGCTGAAGTGCGCGGGCTCATCGGTCACGAAGAACCGGTGGCGGGGACGGACCCGTTGGTCGCGCAACGTATCGGCTCCCATCAGGACCCCCCGCACCTCAGCCACCGTTTGTTTCGCCGAATCGATGAGGACGGTGTCCTTGCCCAGGACCGATTGAATCGTCTCGGCCAGGAGCGGGTAGTGCGTGCAGCCTAAGATGAGCGTGTCAATCCGCTGGCGT
>JACPSR010000080.1 GCA_016193175.1 Candidatus Omnitrophota bacterium | reverse complement strand
TGCCGCGCGCCACCATCGACACCGCCTATCGTCCCGCGGGCGGCCGGACGTTCCTGGTCCGGGAAGGAGACGATTTTCAGACGGCCCTCTACAAGGCGCAGCCCGGGGACGTGATCCGGCTCGAAGCGGGCGCGACTTTCGTCGGTCCCTTTACCCTGCCTAAGAAGCCCGGCTCGGAATGGATCACCATCCGGACCAGCGCGCCCGACAGCAGCCTTCCGCCTCCGGGGACGCGGGTCGATCCGTCTCACGCCAGGGTGATGCCGAAGATCGTCGTAGGCCGCGGCGCCGCAGGGGCGGTCACCACCGCGCCCGGCGCGCACCACTTTCGCTTCATCGGCATCGAAATTCTGCCCAGGAAGGGCGTGTTCGTCTACAACCTCGCGATGCTCGGCGCCAATGAGAGATCGGAAGATCAGTTTCCGCAGCACATCATTTTCGACCGCTGCTACATTCACGGCGACGCGGTGGCGGGCGGGAGACGGGGGATCGCGCTGAACGGCAAGTCCCTGGCCGTCATCGATTCCTATCTCTCCGATTTCAAGGAGGTCGGGGCGGAGGCGCAGGCGATCCTCGGCTGGAACGGCCCCGGTCCGTTCAAGATCGTCAACAACTATCTCGAAGGGGCGGGGGAAAACGTGATGTTCGGCGGCGGAGGCGATCCTACGGTCGCGGGGCTGGTGCCCTCGGACATCGAGATTCGAGGCAACCACTTCACCAAGCCGCTGTCGTGGAAGATCGGGGATCCGAGCTATGCGAGGATGCCGTGGACGGTAAAGAATCTCTTCGAGCTCAAGAACGCCCGCCGGGTCTTGGTCGAGGAAAACCTGTTTGAGAACAACTGGGGGCATGCCCAGCCCGGTTTTGCCGTCGTTTTCACCGTGCGCAACCAGAACGGAGGCGCGCCGTGGGCGGTGGTGGAGGATGTCACGTTTCGCAGGAACATCGTGCGCCACAGCGCCTCCGGAGTGAACCTTTTGGGGCAGGACAACCTCCAACCAAGCCAGCAGGCGAAGCGGATTTTAATCCGGGACAATCTCTTTGAGGACATCAGCGGCGCGAAGTGGGGCGGGAGCGGGATTTTGTTTCAGATGCTCAACGGGACGGCGGAGGTGATGATCGACCACAATACGGGGCTGCAGGACGGGAGCATCATTATGGCCGATGGCGCGCCGCACACGGGATTCGTCTACCGCAACATCCAGAAAAATGTCATTGCCGGCGGCAGCGGCGCCTATTACCCGCGCGACAATTTTTTCCCCGCTTCCCTCGATAAAGTGGGCTTCGTCAATCGCGCCGCCGGAGACCACCGCCTGGCCGAATCCAGCCCGTCGAAAAAGGCCGGCACGGACGGAAGGGATTTGGGCGCCAATATGACCGCGCTTTCTCAAGCTGCGGCGGCAGGCGCTCAAAGGCCGGGCCGGAATCAGCTCTCTCAGCGCCATCGGCGATAGCGCTTCCGGCGCGCATTCAAATTCCAGGAGGCAAAGAACGGCAATGATCCTCGGCGAGCAAGTTATGGAAGAGCTCGGCTCCGGCCAGGCCCGCCTTGCCGGCGAATGGCTTCCCGCCGGAGAGCGGCTGCTCGAGGTGGGCTGTTCGAGCGGCTATCTCACCCGCCACTACCGCGGAAAATCCGAGCAGCTGGTCGGGTTTGAGATCAACCTCTCGGCCCTTCAAGGAGCGCGCTCCAGGCACCCGGCCATCCCCTATGTTTGCGGCGATGTCGAGCGTCTCCCTTTTGCCGATGACGCCTTTGACACGGTGGTGATGCTCGAGGTGATCGAGCACACAGGCTCGGATCTGGCCGCCATAGCCGAGATCCGGCGGGTGCTCAAGCCCGGCGGAACACTCATTCTGTCGACTCCCCACGCCGGCCTCTTCGCCTTCCTCGATCCCTATAACCTGAGGAAAGGCGCGCAGCGGCGATTCCCTCGAGTATACGATAGGGCGGCGCGGCTGGCGCGGTTTGAGAGCGGCCAATTCACGGACAACCTGGAGCGCCACCGGCATTATCGCCTGGAAGAGCTCTCTGCGCTCTTCGGGCGGGACCTTACCATTCGCGCGGTCCATCGCGGAGGGTTTTTGCTTTACCCCGTGGCGGCCGCCTCCATCTCGGTCGTTGCCCGCCTGTGGAACAGTCCCCGGATGCTGCGCTGGCTGTACCGGCTGCTCAATTGGGACTTCCGCCTCAGCTTCGGCCGCCTTTCGTACAACGTGATGGTCCTTGCCGAGAAGACGAGGTGACGCCATGGAAAGAGAGACTCTCCTGATCGCTATCACTCTTACCTCCTTCGGACTGTTGTTCTATACCTACGCGGGATATCCCGCCCTGCTGTGGCTGCTGAGCCTCGCGCAGCGCCCGGCTGGAAACCGGGAAGCCGAGCCTCAAGAGTGGCCCGATATCAGCATCCTCATCTCCGCCTATAACGAAGAGCAGGTCATAGGCGAGCGTCTGGAAAACCTTCTCGCTCTGGATTACCCGCGCGAGCGTGTCGAGATCCTGGTGGGCTCCGACGGCTCCGCCGACCGGACCTGCGAGATCGTCGGAACTTACCAGGCGCAAAAGGTCCGACTCGCCGCCTTCGAGAAGCGCCGGGGAAAGGCCAGCGTCTTGAACGATCTCGTGCGTCTGGCGCGGGCGCAAATTGTGGTGCTGACCGATGCCAACACCTTTTTCTACCCCGACGCCGTTCGAGAGCTGGTCAGGGCGCTTCGGCGCCACCCGGCCGCATGCGCGGTGGTCGGACGGCTGGAGCTTCATTCGCCGGCTTCTTCGGGAAATCTCGACGGGGCCTACTGGCGATTCGAGACCTGGATCAAGGGGCTGGAATCGCGCTTTGGCGCCGTTCTCGGCGCCAACGGGGCCATCTACGCCTTTCGCAGAGGGCAGTACCAGCCGCTCCCGAAAGAGGCCATCGTAGACGATTTCCTCATTCCCATGCTCATCCGTCTGCGCCACGGCGGAAAAATTTTCTTCGTCCCCTCGGCGCGGGCCTGGGAGAGATCGCCCGAGCAGGTTCGGGACGAATTTCGCCGCCACGTGCGCATCGGCGCGGGGAACTTTCAGGCCATGAAGTGGACGTGGCGGCTCCTTCTTCCCTGGCAGGGAACGGTGGCCCTCGCCTACTTTTCGCACAAGGTGCTGCGCTGGCTCGGGCCCTGGTTCATGCTGGCCGGCTTCGCGGGCAATGTCTTGCTGCTCGGCGATCTCCTCTTCGATCTGCTCTTTCTCGGCCAGCTCCTTTTCTACGCCCTGGGGCTGGGCGCCGCGTTCTTGCGCCGGGTGCCCGTCCTCGGGGTCCTGTCTTTCGCCGCTCGCTATTTTTTGGTTCTGAACGCCGGCCTTTTTCTCGGCTTGGCGCGGCTCGGCTTAGGTCTGGCCCGGCCCGTCTGGGAGACGTCGCCGCGCCGAGCCGGCGCCGGAAGTGGGCAGGCACGACGACGGCCGCTTCGGCACCCATCAAGGCGGGGACGCCTATGAGCTCTTTATCGAGGAGAACTTTATGTGCGGTATCGTCGGCATCGTAGGTAAAGATGGGATTGCGCCCCTCCTGGCGCAGAGCCTCAGCAGGCTGGAATACCGGGGCTACGACTCGTGCGGCGTGGCGACCCTGAACTCCGTCGGCGTCGAGGTGCGCAAAGACATCGGGCCTGTGGACGAAGTGGCCTCTCGCCTTGGGTTTGCCGCC
>JACPSR010000058.1 GCA_016193175.1 Candidatus Omnitrophota bacterium | reverse complement strand
GGCAACATCGCCTCAGTCGACATCTGCTACGCGGCCGATGGGGTGAGCTTCCCCAACCCGTGCAACACGATCAAGGACAACTTCAGCATGACGGCGGACACGATGACGATCACCGACTGGACGCCGCCGCAGACGATCGGGACCGGCTACAAGATCAAGATCGTCGATGCGAGTGACGACACGGTCTCGGTCATCAGCCCGGCCTTCAAGGTCGGCGGCAAGCTGAGCCTCACCGCCCCCCTGACGAGCACGACCTGGGCGATTGGGGAGACCCGGAACATCACCTGGGACATCAACCAGGGCAACGTGGCCAACGTGAAGATCCTCGGGAGCAAGTCCGGCAACTTCACCGGGGGCACGGATGAGTTCACGATCACCGCCTCGACCCAGGCGGACAACGTCGTGGCCTTCAACCCGGCCAACCCGGATCCCCGTGGCAAGGGCCAGTACACCTGGACGCTGGTCGATACCTACCCGACGGGCTCCATCCTCACCGGGCCGCCGGCGGCCCTGAAGGTCAAGGTCTTCGATGCCGCCACGGACTTCCCGCTGGTCATGACCGCCGGCTCGGCCGCCTTGACGGTCACCGGTCAGCTCACCGTGAACACCCCGCCGGCGGCCGGCCAGGCCGGGGTCTGGCGGGTGGGCGATACGGATAAGAGTGTCACCTGGGCCGCGCAGGGCCAGATGGGCTTAGTGAAGATTGAGCTGGATCCGGATGGGGCCGGGGCGGCCGCGTATGTGGAGATCACCGATCCGGCCAACCGCGCTGGGCGGTCAGTGGCTGGACCCCAGGTGGGAAGATCGCCGACTACAAGACGACCGCCGCGGTGCTACGGATCACCCAGGTCAGTGGAGCCCAGGTCACCAACACCTCCGGGGCCTTCGCGATCTACCCGAAGATTACGAGTGTGACGGTCGTGCCGAGTCCGGGCGACACCGGCATCTGGCGCACCGGGGAGACGAACCATGAGGTCCAGTGGGCCGAGGGCTCCAGCGAGCTGGACTTCGTCGATCTCCTCTACAGCCTGGATGGCGGGGCCTTCACGCTGCTGACCGGCGGGGATGCCATCGCCTCAGGACCCGCGACCGGGGACTCGGCCGGGACCAAGACCACCACCGGCCTGACCGTGCCGACCACGATCAGCACCTCGAATGTGATCATCCGGGTGCGGGATGACGATCCGGCCTTCAACGACTACGTCTACCTCGACTCCGCGCCCTTCCAGACCCGGGGCAAGCTCACCGTGCCCCCGGCCCAGAAGTTCCCGAACGACAACGTCTTCATCAACGATGTCGCCACCCTGACCAAGTGGACCAAGACCGGGGTGCTGCCCGGGGGAGGCGACTACTCGGTGGAGCTGGCCGTCGATCTGAACGACAACCTCTTCCAGGCCGACAGCAACACGATCCCGCTCTACCCCTTGAGCACCGCCGCGGGCGACGGGGTGGCGGGGCTGGCCTGGGATGAGACCGCGGCCGCCGGCATCAGCGGACCCCTCGACCACGTCACGAACACCGCCTACCTGCGCATCCGGGATGTGACGCGGCCGGCCGATACGGTCGTGATCTACGGGCCGATCAAGATCGCCGGGGGCTTCAGCAACGTCGCCCTGGCCGACAGCGACAGCGACACCCCGGCCGGGACGTTCATCGCCAACCAGGCCGCGACCCTCACCTGGACCCGCACCGGCACCGCCATCCCCAACGTCAAAGTCGAGTACTCGCTCAACAACGGCACCGACTGGGCGAACCTCAACGAGACCGTCCTGGAAGGCCCGGGTGCTCCGGATAACGATGGCATCATCACCAACGATGGGACCTATGTCTGGACCCCCACGGCGACCACGTTCTCCAACGTCGCCGCGCTCCTGCGGCTGACCGACCCGAACAACGCCTTCGCTACCGGGCAGTCCGCTGCGCCCTTCACCCTGACGACCAAGACCAAGGTCACCAACCCCGAAGGGACGGTCTTCGATACCTGGGATGCCGGCACGACCCAGACGCTGACCTGGACCTCCACCGGCACCTTCAGCAACGCCCAGATCCTCTACGCCGCGGATGGGACGAACTTCACGACCGACCTGACCGCGAACACCTACGACGGCGGGGCCGTGGGGACCGAGTACGAGTTCGCCACGACCCCGAACGACGGCAGCTACGCCTGGTACATCAAGGCGACGACGCCCTTAGGCCCCACGGCGAGGATCAAGGTCGTGGATGCGGATCATGCCTATGGGTTGAGTGTCAACAGCGACGCCTTCCGGACCAAGGGCTCGCTCACCGCCCTGAAGCCCGGCTCAGAGGCGATCCCGGACTACACCGCCGGGGTCGCGGGCACCGACATCAAGTGGCAGCGCTTCGGCAACATCGCCTCAGTCGACATCTGCTACGCGGCCGATGGGGTGAGCTTCCCCAACCCGTGCAACACGATCAAGGACAACTTCAGCATGACGGCGGACACGATGACGATCACCGACTGGACGCCGCCGCAGACGATCGGG
>JACPSR010000031.1 GCA_016193175.1 Candidatus Omnitrophota bacterium | reverse complement strand
GCCCATGACGTTCAGGACGCCCACCTTCTGGCCTGAGAGCGTCTCGACGATCGTGGAGCCGGTGCCGGGCGCCCCATCGGGGTAGTTCGCCGGACGGATGACGCGATGGTCGAGTTTGAGGAGCTCGAAGGCCTCACGCTTCTTCCAGACGTGGTTCCCGGACGTGAGGATGTCCACGCCGGCGCGGAAGAGCTCATCGGCGATGCCCGGCGTAATCCCCGAGCCCCCCGCAGCATTTTCACAGTTTGTGACGACCAAGTCAACGCGGGACTCCTCGCGCAAGCGGAGGAGCTCGCGCTCAACGATCACGCGGCCCGGCCGTCCGACAATGTCCCCAATCAATAAAATCTTCATCCTACCGTCTAGTGGTGAGTGACCAGTGGCGAGTGACGAGCACATGCGGCATTCGCTCACCACTCATCACTCTCCACTCGCCACTGGATTAACGGGCATACTCGATGGAGCGGGTCTCGCGGATGACGGTGATCTTGATCTGCCCGGGAAACTCGATGGAGCCTTCGACCTTCCGCTTGATCTCCCGCGAGAGGGCAATCGCTTCAAGGTCGGTCACCCGCTCCGGCTGGACGATCACGCGCACTTCACGGCCCGCCTGGATGGCGGGCCGCGAGCCGCTGATGGAATCCGCGATGATGGTCAGCACCGCATAGAGGGTCTGGGGCGCCACGTCCTCGTGATGCGCCTCGATGGCGTGGACCACCTCAGGCGACTCGCCGTACTTCTTGGCGAGCTCCGCGCCGATGATGGCGTGCGGACCCTCCACCTCGTGGCTCACTGCCTTCCCGACATCATGGAGGAGCCCGCAGCGACGGGCGAGGCGCTGGTCAAGCCCGAGCTCCGCCGCAATCATCCCGCAGAGGTAGCCGGTCTCCTTCAAGTGCACGAGCACGTTCTGGCCGTAACTCGTCCGGTAGCGGAGCCGCCCGATGAGCTTCACGAGCTCGTGGTTGACCCCATGGGCGCCCAACTCACTGATCGCCTTCTCCCCCTCTTGAATGAGGTGCTGCTGGAACTCCTTCTTGACCTTTTCCACGAGCTCTTCGATGCGAGCCGGATGGATGCGCCCATCGGACATGAGCCGCTCCAGCGCCTGCCGGGCGATCTCCCGGCGCACCATGTCAAAGGAGGAGAGCGTCACGACATCCGGGGTGTCGTCCACAATGAGGTCGACGCCGGTGGCAAGCTCGAACGCCTTGATGTTGCGGCCTTCGCGGCCGATGATGCGGCCCTTCATGTCCTCGTTGGGCAACTGGACCACCGCGGTGGTCGATTCGACGGTGAACTCCGCCGCGCAGCGCTGCATCGTCTCAAGGAGGATCCGTCTGGAGAGCATCTGAGCATCCCGCTTCGTTTCCTCTTCGATGCGCTTGACGACCATCCCGACCTCTGAGCGGCAATCCTGCTCCAGCCGAAAGAGGAGCAGCTGCTTGGCCTCCTCCGTGCCGAGCCCAGCGATCGTCTTGAGCTTCTCTTTCTCCTCAGCGATCAGCTGAGCGAGCTGCTCGTCTTTGGCCTTCAACGTTTGCTCGCGTCCGGCAAGCTGCCGGTCGCGCTCGATGAGATCCTTCTCTTTCCGGTCCAGGAGATCGAGCTTGCGGTCCAGGAGCTCTTCCCGCTGGTGGAGCCGTTTCTCCAGTTGGGAGAGCTCATTCCGCCGATCTTTCGTTTTCTCCTCAAACTCCTGACGCAACGCGTGGAGGTGCTCCTTGGCCTCCAACTGGGCCTGCTTGGCCATGGCCTCCGCCTGACGGCCGGCCTCTTCAAGAAGTTGCTTCGACTTGTGCTCAGCGCTGGTCAGCGCCTTGCGGCTGAGGAGCACCCGCAGCCAATACCCGCCGCCGAAGGCGGCCCCCGCAATCACCACGAGACTGACGATCACCCATGCCATGGTCTTCTCACCTCATCCATGTTGTTTCCGCATACATTTTGCGGAGCAAAAGTTCTGGGTACTGCGAAATAAAAAATCTGCTGACGCAGATTTTTTATGCGGTCAGGATCGCTTGGACGGCGCGATCGTGGGCAGTCGTCGGCAGGTGGTCGAGGACTTGAAACCGAAAGGCAAGACCCACCGTTGGGGTGGTCTTCGGGACACGCGCGAGGAACCGGTCGAAGTAGCCGTGCCCGTGACCCAACCGGTGTCCGCATCGATCAAACGCGATGCCGGGCACGAGCAAGAGGTCGACGTCGCGCACCGGCACCGGCCGCCTCACCGGAGGCGACGGCTCCCACACCCCGAACCGCCCGGGGGCAAGTTCGGCGGCGGGAGAGCGCACCTCAGCGAGCTGGAGCCGTGTTGTCCGCGCGTGCGTCACCGGCACGACCACCCGTTTCCCTTTCAAGAGCATCTCCTCAATCATCCGCCACGTCTGCACTTCATACGGCAGGGCCACGTAACAGCACACCGTCTTGGCCCTGCGAAACGCCGGCAGGCGAAACACCTTCCGCCGAATCGCTTCACTTCTTCGACGCCGTTCGTCCTCCTTCTGCTGCTTCAACCGACGCAGGAACGTCGTTCGTAGCTGACCCTTCGTCATCCTCCGTCAGATGTGAAAGACATACCGGTGATCCAGCGGCTCGCCCGCTTCAGCTCGAACCTCCTCGCAGAGATCCTGGAGCGTCACCGCGCTCAACGATTGCGTCAGCCGCTCGTGGACGCATCGCCACACCGCCCGGGCGATCCGTTGGGCATGCCGATGGACCTCTTTGGCTGAACCCTCCCTGGCCCGCGCGCGAGGCCCCGACCCACGCCGATCCTTTGGAACGGCCCCCAGGTCAGCGCCGTTCCAAGCGCTGTTCGTCCCGTCAAGGATGCGGACCACCTCCGCCATCGTGATCTGGCGGGGGTCCTTCGCGAGCACGTAGCCGCCCTGCGGGCCGCGGAAACTGCTGACGAGCCCCTGCCGCTTGAGGCGGTGGAGCAGCTGCTCAAGGTACGCCACAGAGAGGTTCTGACGCTTGGCGATGAGGGCGGCGGACACCGGCCCGCGGCCCGAGGTGAGCGCAAGCTCCACGAGCGCCCGCATGCCGTACGTCGATCGAGTGGATAACTTCATCGCTGATTCGGCAGGCTGGGTATTTCCTCCTCACTCATAGGATACGATACCCTACTAATCCTGTCAAATTTTAGCGAAACGATGCTGGATGCTCCGTGATGTCGAAGGCGGTCGCCTGGGGTCGAACGTTACCGAGGAGCGGAGGGTTTCGCGGTCCGCGCGAGCCCATCGGGGGTCCTGGTCGATCCGCCCTGCAGGGCGTCGAGGATGGCGCGCATGAAGGCCGGGAGGTCGTCCGGCTTGCGGGAGGTGATCAGGTTGCCGTCACGAACGACCTCTCGATCGACGTAGGTGGCGCCGGCGTTCACGACGTCGTCCTTGATGGCGGAGAAGCACGTCACCGTCTTGCCGCGCAACACATCAGCCGAGCACAGCACCCATCCGGCATGGCAGATCGCGCCGATCACCCTGCCCTGCCGGTGCGCCTCCTTCACGAATTGAATCACCGCGGGGTCGCGGCGCAGGAGGTCGGGCGCGTAGCCGCCCGGGATGACCACCCCATCGAACTCACCGGCCGAGGCCTGCTCGGCCGCCGTGTCGGCGTCGATGGGGTAGCCGTGTTTGCTCGTGTAGGCCCGTTTGCCTGTCCCGACCACGACGATGTCGGCCCCGGCCTCTTTCAACCGATAGTACGGGTACCAGACCTCTTGGTCTTGGTAGAGATCCTCCACGAGGATGGCGACACGCTTGCCGGCCAGCGTCATGCGGATAGCGTAGCGGAGGAGCTCGCGCGCGTCAAGGGTTTGGAGGTGGGAGTTAAGAGTTGCGCAACCGCACCCGCGTCGTCAGGGTCCCTGGCGTGCTCATCGACCCGCCGGGGAGCTGCGCGGAGGTCTCCCGGACCTGGAGCTGGATGGTGACGGTGCCGCCGACATCGCTGAATGAAAGGAGGCTGACGTCGTTGGCGAGGACGCGGCGGCCAGGCTGGGGCTGGTCGGCCGCGTTGAGGATGTCGCGGACGAGTTGGGCGCCGGCGAGCTGGTAGCGAAGCTTCCAGCCGGACTGGGTGGCCCCAGCCTCGTCCCGGGCGCCCCAGCAGATCCCGTTGGCCGGACACGGCGCCGGCAGGGCGTAGCCGAGGGCGACCTGGAACGTGCAGGCGGCGCCGGCGGCGAGGGTGCTCGCCCGAGCCTGCCGGAGCTCCCGCACCATGGTGTCGAAGGCCGATCGCGCCTCCTGCTGGACGTGGACATAGGCCTCGGTGGTGAGATAGAGGCGCTGGGTCAGAATGCGGCTTGTGAACACGGCCCCCACGATAACGCTGAGGATAAGAAGCGTTACCAATACCTCCAGGAGGGTCATGCCGCAGACGACTCGGGGGCGCGGGGCGAGGGGCGCGGGGCGAGGGGGGATCATCGGCGGCAGGTCAGCAGCGTCGAGAGCGCTGCGGGTGACGTGATGACGCCGTTGCCATCCGCGTCGTTCGGGACAAGCTGCGCCCCATCCCACCGGCACTCGCCGATGACGCGCCCCCGGTGGCGCCAGCAGACGGCCACGGTCAGGCTGATCGGGTCGGTGCCGCTCCCCGATGGGACGATGAGCTCTTCGGTCGCGGGGTTGGGCTGCACGCTCTTGCCGCCCCCGCCGTTGACCGAGGCGTCGGCAAGCCATGCGTTCCATGACGCGAAGCCGGCCGGCGGGGTCAGGCTTGGGACCGCGCAGGCGTCGCCGCTATTCTGCTGCCGGATCTCCTCCATCACTCGGGTCGCGTCATTCATCGCCCAGGAGAGATTGCGGGCATGCTCGTTGAGGGTCTGCTGCCGGACGAACGTCTCGAGGAGGGTCACGATACCGACGGCGAGGAGCAGCGCCCCGATGAGGAGCTCCATCAGCGTGAGGCCACGCGAACGGACCGGCGCGGACATGGCGGCGGGGTTCTAAGGCTCGCGCCAGGAACGAAGACGGGCCTCGGCGCTCCCGCTGCTCGGACCGACGCTGGCGAGGGCTTCGTCATAGTGAAGGGCGGCGCCGTGTTTCACCTTGATCCGTGCTGCCACGAGGGAACCATAGAGGACCACGTCGTCCTTCACCTTGGCCTTGGACTGAGGGGCGTAGATCCCGGCAACCACGCGGGCCCCATCCTGCAGCTTCACGTTCTTGTTTGACGTCACCTGAATGATCAACTGGGTCGGCCGGCCTGCCGCGTTGACCTGCGCATCCTGCTTGACGGTGAACTCACCCGTGTAGATCACGACGTTGCCCTGAACGATGATGGAGGACTGGTCTTTGAGATCGAGCTTCGTGTAGCAATAGGGGCTTGCGCTCTGGAAGAGGGTGAGCGCCTCCCCGCCCTTCAGCTTCATGTCCCCTCCGCCTGAGCAGGGCGACGGGATCGTCACCGCCGGCAGCGAGAGGGCCTGTGCCTGGGACACGATCGGGGGATTGCCGGTGATGGTGACCGTGCCGGTGATCTCCACGGCCGTGGCGGGATCCGGCAGATTGGGGCCGACCTTCACCTGACCGTGAACCGTGATCGACCCCTCGCCGGTATTCGCTTTCAAGCGGATGGCATCGTCCTCGATGTGATTCGTGCCCACATCACCCTGTTGACCGGGCGTTTGGGACAGGTACGTTCCAACGCTGGAGTCATAACTATCGATCAGCACGTGAGCATCCGGGCGCTCATTCTCATCGTTGTCGCCGTCGTCATCCTCATCGTTGACCTTCATCCTCACGCGCTCGGCGCCGAACACGGAGAACTGAAAGACGGACGGCGTGACGACCTCAACGACCGTCTCAAGTCGCCATGGCTGATAGCCGGCAGCCGTGGGGATATTGGACGGGACGTGACCGGTGCTGGTCAGTCGCTTGAGCGCCGGGCTCAAGGCGGCGACCGTCACCTCATAACCGCCCGCGACGCCCGTCATCGGCGTATAGCTCACCCCGCTCCACGCGGGATTGTTCCTGAGCTCGGCAATCGCTCGATCCACCCCGGCCTCGGCCAGATAGAAGGCCACCTGCCGATCGACGGTCCTCCGGCCGAGGCGGTCTTCGCTGAGGCTCCGATTCAAGAACGAGGCCCCGAGGGTGGTCAGGACGACCACCACCGCGAGGGAGAGCGCCATCACGAGCCCTCGTTGGTTCATCATCTCGTCAATTCTCCCGCCACGAGACGAGCTTCGTCTCGTACAGGTTTGAAACCTGCGTCTGGTCGGTCAATGCGTGATCGTAGTGGATCTCGGCGCTCCCGCTCACGTTGGCCTGCTTGATGATCACGGAGCCGAAGATCTCGGCATCGCCGGTGATGTTCACCGTCGCCTCCGGCCCATAGATGGCCCCGTAAAATTTGGTCGAGCCGGTGAGGGTTCCGCTCTCCAGCGTCCCTGATGAGGTCGGGCTCATGAGGATGAGCATCTGTTTGGGGTCGGACGGCGCACCGACGATCGAGTTGCCCTGGGCGGTCATTTGGCCCGTCAGGTACACCGTCACGGAACCGGTCGTGGTCAGCGTTCCGTTTCCCTGGATCGTGAGGTCGCGGTAACAGTAGGTCCCGTTCCCAAGCGGCCCGCCGGTGGGCGACAGGGCCACCGTCGTGCTCCCCGTGACGGTGAAATCGCTGCAGGTCAGCCCTGACGGCACGGTGACCGGCGCCATGGGAAAGGGGTTGGAACGCGACACCACTTTCGGATCCCCCGTGATAAAGGCGGGGTTGTAGCCGGTCACCACCGATTCGGGCGTCGCCACATCGGGCCCGACCGACAACTGCCCTTCAATAAAGATGCTGCCGCCCACGCTGATCCCGCCGGACGTGGTCGCATTCGTGCCGACGTCTCCATCCTGCGATTTGTTGTATTCCGGACCAGGATCGTCTTCGTAGGGTCCGAGCCTTGAATCATAGCTGTCCGTCTGCGCATGCCCGCTGACGTTCACCGACTGATCCCCGAACAAGCTGAACTGAAAGACCGACTGCGGACTGAGCTGGAAGACCGCTTCAATGGTATGCCCCTCGCTCGGGTTCTCCGCGCTGAACCCGTGCGACGTGACCTTCCACTGCAGATTCCCGAGCGACTGCGGGGGGTCGAGCTGAAATGTTCCCGTCGGTAAGGTGGACGTGGTGACGTCATCGGCAAGATCCGTGGGGGTCCGGAGGTTCAGGAGGGCTTGATCGACGCCGGCTTCAGCAAGGAAGAAGGCGCCCTGCCGCGCCGCGCTCCGACGCCCCAACTGGCTCTCGCTCAGGCTCCGGAGCAACATGGCGGACCCGACCACTGTCAACACGACGATGACGCCTAACGAGAGGAGCATCGCCGTGCCGCGCGCTTGACGGTGTTTCATCGCCGTCCCCTCCCATAGAAAAAACACGAGCCTGCGAAAGGAGGCTCGTGCCTGACGCACCATCCCTCGGCTTCTCGGCCTCGGGATCTCGTCCCGCCAACGGCGGGACTCGACCGGCAACCCGGCTGCCCTGTGTGTTCGTTGTTCATTACGAACTCACGAGGACCCGTGGCTTTGCGTCCTCCCCTTTCGCCCGCCACCATGCGTGGCGGGTCCGCTCCGCCAAAGAACGTTGGCGGATGGCGGAAAGAGTTTGCCCACTTTTCGGTTGTCCCTACCCCATAAGTATGCCTGATCGGCCTCTCAAAAAACCACCCTGGTCGGGCCGGTCGTCGGAGCGGATCAATTCGCCACCCAGATGGTGACGGACTAGTCCGCGCGATTGCCCGCGGCATGTTGGACGATCATCGCCCAGGTGGAAGAACGAGGAAGAACGAAGGAGCGTTTACAGGTCGTTAAATTCGTCTACAGTGAGCTGAGCGTGCTTGATGAGTTTCTTGAGGAGGCCGACACCCAGTTCGCGGTGTTGGGGACAGGAGCGGGAAGCGCGGGGAATTTCCGCGACGTAGTAGCCCGTCTCGTCACGTTCGATGACGACGTGTAATTTCATGTCACTCACCTCAGGAGGCTTGCAGCGTGACGGGGAGGCGCTTGGGGGCTTTCAGGAAGGTCGTGCGGAAATCGATGATCGTCAGGCCAGTGAGCTTGCGGGTGGCGGGATCCCGGCGAAAGATAACCCCGTCATCCACTTCTTCGGAGATCGCCGGCTTTGGAGCCCCCACGGAGATGTAGAGGACATCGGCGTGCTCATCGTACTCAAACGTCAAGCCTTTTTCCACAGCGGCTCTCCCTGTTTGATCTTGGCCGTCACATACGCGGTCTTCACCACCCGATCTTGCTGGTCCACGACCACACACAGATACCACTGGCTGACTATCCGCCTGAAGATCCGCAGGCGCTCGAATTGCCGGTAGTACAACAGCGTCTCATGCCGTTTGCGGCTGCGGCGAATCTCATCCGGATTGCGGAGTGTCGCCTCGATTGCATCCAGGTACGGGATCACCTCTGGATGCCTACGCTGCACATGCCACCAGACATCGCGGTGCAGCTCCCAGAGGTGCCCTTCGTGGTCGCGAATGTACTGAGGAAACGCCGCTGACTCCTTGGCCATCTACAAGTATAACATGACGCTCGCCTGTGGGTGCCAGAAACATTGTAGCCACCTCCCGATTCAGAGGTCAACCGGAACACGCGCGTCCTCACACTGGCCATCAACAGGCGAGCGGGCTTCCGCAGAGGGCGCACCAGAGAGGACGGGGGCGAGGAGGCGAGACCGATCGCGGGGAAGGTCAGGGCACGGTGAAGCTCGCGGAGCAGGAGGCGGTGTGGGGGCCGTTCTGGACGGTGATCACGCAGGTGGTGGGCTGATCCGGGTAGCTGACGAGGGGGGGTGCGGGCGGGAGGCTGCCGCTGAGGAGGAGGACCCCCGTGTCGGGGTTCTTGCAGACAAAGGAAAGACCTTGACGCTGTAGGCGCCGGGCTGCGAGAGCGTGAAGCTCCGGGTCTGGGGCGGACTGCCGGCCTGGCCCTCCAGCGGACTCACCGGGAAGCTCAGCGGCTCAGGGCCGATCCCGGGTCCGCTGAAGGACACGCTCGCCGTGGAAGCGGCCGCCGGGCCTGGGGCGCGATTGTGGATCAGAGCGGTCACGCTGACCTGGCTGCCTGGGAGGGGATTCGGGGCTGTGAGTGCCACGCTCGCCGTCAGGTCCGGGGGAGGCGCCGGAGCCGCCACCGTCACCTGTCGACGCTCGGAGACGCCGCCATCGGGGTTTTGGACGGCGACCTCGTAGGTCCCGGACGTCCTGGGCGTCCAGGTGAGGGCGAGCTGTCTGCCCTCCTGCGGGACTGTGAGGACAGCCGCCGGCACCGGGGTGGCGGCACTGTCTGGATCTGCTGGGCGCTTGTAGACGATGATGGCGCGGGGTTGGAAGTGCTCGCCCGTAAACGTGAGGGTCGCCTGGCGATCCACCGTGAGCCACTCGGGCTCGATGCGATCCAAGCGCGGGGCTAGCGAGCCGGTCACGGTGATCATGAGCGGCTCCGCAGGGACTTTGTCGCCAAACCACTCCCCCCCCTCCTGGACCATCTGCCACTGGAAGGCATACGTCCCCGGGTCCTCCGGCGCAGTGAGGGGGACGGTGACGTCAACCTCACCATGAGGGAATATGGGCCCCGGGACATCCACCCGCTTTACGCCCCAGAGCTGGTTGTCCTGCGGCGCCTGGGAGCCCAACTGGTAGCCCGCGGCCCTCGTCCAGGTCGTCGAGCCGGTGTTGCGCATACGGATCGGAACCGAGAGCTGGGTGCGAGCCGGCAACGAGGCGGTGACCGGCGCAGATGGTCCAATGTACTGGGCGCGGTTCACACCGGGCGGAAGGACTGTGACCAATGTTTCCTTCTCGGCTTGGTACCCATCTTGTTGGCGAACCACCCGGAAGATCAGGCGGTGATCCCCAGGCTGTAGGGAACGGGTGCTGGAGGGGTAGAGATATAGACTAATGTGGGTGCCATTAGGGTTCCAGAGCAAGTCCCATTTCCATGGCTCGCGCATCGACGCACTGGTGCTGAAGAAAACCTGTTGGGTGGCATCCAGGATCTCCACCCGGCCTGGCGCAGCGCCAAGCGAGTCCCCTAAGAGGCTGATGGTGACCCCTTGTCCTTGGATGATGGAAAGGGGCATGCTCCAAACGTCACGGAGCCTCATGAGCGCTAGCGCTTGGATGGTGAGTGGCAGCAGATACACATTGCTTGGGTGCTCGTTCCGGATGACGCGCATCCCGAGGCGGTAGTTTCCTGGTACCCAGGTCCGCGTGACCGCAGGGTCGATCACAAAGCTGATCCTCGTATCTGTCCACTCTGTCCGGCGCCAGTGGCCCTCGACCGTGCCATGGAGCTGGGCGGTGTTATGGGGTTGGAGAAACACGTCCGCGTTGGGTAGCAGCTCCAGCAACCCCGTCGTGGGTCCAGGATTTGTGCCAAACCCGCTGCCCTCCACCGTGAGGGTCACCTCGTCGCCTTGAACGACTTGGATCGGACTGATGGCGACATCCGTCACAATCGGAGGATCATAGATAGCACACGGGCCGCCGCGGTCCACCTCGGTTTCACCGACATCTTGCCTGCCGTTGCGGCAACTGTTTCCAATGATCTGGTAGGTGGGCGGGAAGTGGACTCCTAGGACATGTTGATCCCACCGGCGGTTGCACTCTTCCCCGTCCAAGCCTTGTCGCTCCACTGCCGCGCAATACCTGGCCCACACTTCCTCATAAGGGCCTTGGCACGCCTCAAAGTCTGGATCGTGCCGCCCCATATCCGCATCCGGGAAGTAGGACAGCGGGGAAAGAAAGCGTGTCGAGCAGGAGAGCTGTTCGCCATAGTCACGGGCATCCCTCCCATAGGGCCGAAAACCCGCATCCTGCGGTGGGGAGACTTTATTGAGCAGATCGCCGAGTTGATGCAACAACCCATGGACAAAGGCCCAGCGATTCGCGCAGACAATGTCGCCGTTCAGCCCGGCCGGGAACCACGAATATCCTATGCCATGATTCGTCGCACCACGCACAGAGCCATCGCACCCCATCGCTTCGAAATAGACCCCTCGCGTCGGGTCCTTGATCGCCGAGACGACAAACTGGAAGTCGACGTCACGTGCAAAGTAGTTCGCTGTCGCCAGCTCCGCCCCGCCAGGTGGAATCCACAGCCGCGGCACCGCGGTCCCCAACGCGGTCCAGCCGTTTTGAATCTCGATCACCTGGATGTCCGGATCGATGCGGTTTTGGCTGTAGTCGCGGACCAGCCCTTTGAACGCCTGCGCCCCCTGCCTGATCGCTTCAATCTGAGCTGGCTCCAGGCGGAGGTTCACGCAGTAGGCCGACTCGATCTGCCGACGGGTCAGGCCGCTGTTGGGGTCTTCGAGCTGGGCACGGGTCTTGTTGAGGAAGCCTGCTTCGTTGAAATTCTTCACGACCTGATTCGTGCCGAGCTGCTTGAAGTGCACGCAGTGATCCGAGTTGCACTCCGTGGCGACGATGCAGGTGCTGACATCCTCCAGCAAGAAGACCTGGACCTTGGGCCGCTGCACCGAAAGCCCATTCGCCACGGTCACCGTCCGGGAGGCGGTGCCCACGTTCCCTTCCGAATCCGTCGCCCGCACCTCGATCGTATGCGCTCCGGCAGGGACCGAAGTGGTGTCCCAACTATAGCGGAAAGACGCGGACCCGACAGACAGTGTGGGCTGGAGAGCGACATCTGCCACGAAGGCGTCGTCTGCATAGAACTCAACGTTAGTGATGGACCTCTCATGGAAGATCATCCCCGTGAGAGTGATCGTGCCACGGAGATCATTCAGATTATTCCATTGATTAAAGGAATCTATCGTGTCTAGGAAAACGCGAGGCAGAGTTGGGCTCGGGTTGGTCGCAGGGCTGATCGTTCCGCCTGCGCTTGGAGCAGTGTTCGGCGGAGCGCTGACGGGTTGAGGGGCTCCACCAGACGCAGAGGGACTGGGGCTTGTGCCGGTGGGTCTTTGGCCTGGCGCGAGCACCGGGACAATGCTGGGCCCAGGCGCTTGAGCACTCTGGCTGCGGGAGGCTGAGGTGAGGTCGCTGGGAGTCACGGTGTCAGCCAGGGGCGCGGACACCGCCTGGTGGCTCAGGGGGACTGCGGCGCTGGGGATGATGACGGGCGCACTCGATGGCTCCTGGGCGGTTCGGAGCAGTTGCTCCTCTCGATGGCGGGGGATCTCCGGGGTCGTCTGCGCGAGGGGATCCTCGGTCCGTGCGCGCTCCTCGGCAGGGGGGGCGCTGACGATGAAGGTCGTGGTCGTCGTCACCGGGGCGCTGGTCCCATCGCTGAGCGCCAAGTCCACCTGGGTCGTGCCGACATCGGACGCCTGGGGCACCCAGCTCACCTCCAGCTCCATGTGGCCCGGGCCGATGGCCAGGGGTCGGACCTGGGCGCCAGCTGGCAGGCGCGTACCCTGCGTCAGAAGTGTGAGAGGATCCCCATCGAGATCTGTGGCCCGCATGCGGAGGCTGAAGTGGTGTGCGGGTTGCCCGCCGACGACATCGGGCAGCTGCTCAACCTGGGGCGCATGGGCGCCTGGGGCGTGACCCTCAGCAGACTCCGGTGGGGACTCGTCGAGCTGGATGAGGTAGTTGGGCTGCGCGGCTTCAACGTGGGCGGTGTCGTGGGTGAAGGTCTCGACGGCGGCCTGGACGTCCTGGCCGGGGGCCAGCTCCAGGCGATACCAGCGCGAGAGGCCCCGGGGGTCGGCCCCCGATGGGGACTGGGCAAAGATCCGCGCGGGCACGCGGCGGGCATAGGGGGCG
Organism: Candidatus Omnitrophota bacterium; assembly: GCA_016193175.1. Taxonomy (GTDB): domain Bacteria; phylum Omnitrophota; class Gorgyraeia; order Aquiviventales; family Aquiviventaceae; genus JACPSQ01. The sequence goes on along the minus strand of JACPSR010000031.1, from coordinate 2,098 downwards.
AGCCACGCCGGCAGGGTCCCCTGCGCTCGGGCCTCCTCGAGTTGCTCGATGGCCTCCGGGGTGAGCTGGACGAGGAGTTCCCCTGGGCCATAGGAGGCCGCGGCGTCTTGCCCGGGGGCGAGTGTTTCTTCGGTGGCCTCGGCGAAGCTCAGCCCTGCCCCAAGGACGCACGCCAGCCCGATGAGGAGGCTCCACCTGCGCGCTACGTCTCTCATCCGTGCTGCATCCTACGGCCTCGATGGGTGCCAAAACAAAAACGCCGGACTGCCCCTCTGCTGTCTTCGGCAGCCCGGCTGTCCGGTGCGTTCGTTGTGCATTGTTCAGTGTTCGTTGTCACCGAACGACGAACACCGAACCACGAACTCACGAGGGCCCGTGGCTTTGCCCTTGATATCCCATCGCTAAGCGACAGGATGTCAAGGGCCCTGCACCCTCTGTGGTGTAGGGCGTCCTCCGATTACTCGGTCCGCCACACTTCCGCCAACCTGCTTGGCGGACTCGCCACGTTCTGTGGCGAGGCTTGGCGGATCCGCCACGCTTGGTGGCGGAAGTTTGCCTTTCTCGTCACCTGAGTTCTGACTGACACTACAAACCTTACCTGATCCGATGGCGCCTCAGCAAGAGCAGGATCGAGTTCTTGGGGACCCGCTGCGGGGTGAGCGGCAGGAGGGCTAGGGGGAGCCGTGGCGCAGCGGCAGACCCTGCTGCCCAGCGTAGCGTTTCGTCAGAGCAAGCGGGAGTGAGTTACGACAGGAAGGTGCGGGTGAGTGTGGCGACCAGCCACGCGATCAGCCCGCAAACCGGGAAGGTGAGGACCCAGGCCAGGACGATGTTGCGGCTGACCCCCCACCGGACGGCCGAGAACCGGCGGGTCGCTCCCACCCCCATGATGCTCGTGTTGATCGTGTGCGTCGTGCTCAAGGGAATGCCGAACTGAGAGGCGAGCACGATCGTGAGGGCCGCGCCCGTCTCAGCGGCAAAGCCATGGACCGGCTCCAGCTTCGTCAAGCGCAGCCCCATCGTCTTGACGATGCGCCAGCCGCCGACGGCCGTGCCGATCCCCATGAGCGCGGCGCAGAGCAGCACCACCCAGAGCTCAACGTGAAACGTGGGGATCGCGCCGCTCAAGAGGAGGACCAGCGTGAAGGCCCCGATGAACTTCTGCCCGTCGTTGGAGCCGTGGCTGAACGCCATGAAGGCGGCGGAGAGGACCTGGAGTTTCCCGAAGAGCCGTCTGACCGTCGCCGGACTGGCGCGAGCCCAGCACCGGTAGATGAAGGCCATGATGCAGAGGCCGCCCAGAAAGCCGAGGAAGGTGGAAAAGAGCAAACCGATGAGCACTTTCTTCCAGCCCGCCCACAACAAGACCTGCGGGCCCGCGGTCGCCAGCCCCGCGCCGGTCAGCCCGGCGATCAGCGCATGCGATTCGCTCGTCGGCAGGCCGTAGTACCAGGCGAGCGTGCTCCAGAAGACGATGCCGACCATGGCCGCCCCGACCGTATAGACATTCACGGCGTCCGGGCGGATGATCCCCTTGCCGATCGTGGCGGCGACCGCCGTCCCGGACATCGTCCCCAGGACGTTCAGGACGCTGGCGAGGAGCAGCGCGCGGGTGGGAGAGAGCACGCGGGTCGAGACGACCGTCGCGATGGCGTTGGGGGCGTCGGTCCAGCCATTGACGAACTCCGCGGCGAGCACGAGCGCCAGGACCACCAGCACCGCAAGCGAGAGCTCCATCAATTACAGCTCGTTTTAAACCTATCTTCTGGCGAGCAGCGAGTGGCAAGCAGCAAGCAGTAGCACGGATGACTGCTAGCCGCTAGCTGCTTGCTGCTAACTCCAGGAGGTTTTGAACGGTGAGGTCAGGCATTCTTGAGGACGATGCCTTCAATGACGTTCGCCACGTCTTCGCACTTATCGGTCGCCGATTCCAAGACCTCGTACAGCTCGCGCCACTTGATGACGTTGAGGGGATCAGGGTTCCCATCGAAGAGGGCGGCGAAGGCCTCCCGTAGCAGCCGGTCCCCGAGGTTCTCCAGGCGGTTGATCTCAATGCAGTGGCCGATGATGTCCTCATGCCGCATGCGGCGCAGCTTGG
>JACPSR010000030.1 GCA_016193175.1 Candidatus Omnitrophota bacterium | reverse complement strand
TCAGCCAAGATGTCGACCTCAGCCCCGGCGAGGAGGCGGAACCGCTTGGCGCGCGCATTGAGCGCGCGGATCCTTGCCACCTGTTGCCGCAGGCGAGCAACCGACATGCCATGGGCGACCTTGAGAGACTGCGAGTGGTCGCAAATCGCCAGATACTGGTAGCCGCGGCCCTCGCCGGCCCTGGCAATGTCTTCCAACCGATCGCTCCCATCCGACCACGTCGTGTGGACATGGAAGTCGCCCCGAATGTCTTTGGCGTCCACCAGCTCCGGCAACCGATCCGACCGTGACGCCTCGATCTCCCCCTGGTCTTCCCGAAGCTCCGGAGGAATCCAGACCAACCCCAGGGCCTGGTAGACGTCGGCCTCTTCCCTGCCCGCCATGCGCTTTCCGGTCTTTGTTCGAAACACCCCGTACTCGTTGACCTTTAGCCCTTGTCGGACCGCCAGTTCCCTCAGGCGAACATTGTGCTCTTTTGAGCCGGTGAAGTATTGGAGCGCGGCTCCGAAGCTCTCGGGAGCCACGACGCGCAGATCGACCTGAATCCCCTCAGGCGTCAGGATGGAGGCCTTCGTGGTGCCTGCGGCCAAGACTCGTTTGCAGAAACGGGAGCGGCGCCAGGCTGCGATCACACTCGAGGGAGCCGTTGAAGACGCCAACAGATCGAGGTCGCCGATCGTCTCCCTCATCCGGCGCAGACTCCCTGCTGCTGACACGCGGTCGACGGTCGCCATCTTCCTCAAAACACCCAACAGCTCGTTGGCTAAGGGCAGCGCAATCCCCAGGTGCAACCGCGCCCGCCCCTTCTTCACGACCACGATCCCCTTGAGGATGTTCTCTTCCTTCTTCTCCTGAAATCCAGGCAGCGACCGTAGCCGGTGCGCCCGTGCCGCGCCTTCGAGCTGCCCGATCGTCGAGATCCCCAAGCGCTCGGCGAGCAGCTTCGCGGTCTTCGGTCCGATCCCCGGCACCTCGAGCAGCTCCAAGACGCCGCGTGGGATAGCGGCCTTGAGCCGTTCATGCTCGGCGATCGCTCCCGTTGAAAGGTATTCAGTGATTTTGCGGGCCAGGTCTGATCCGATGCCAGAGAGCTCCTCAAGCTGGCCGGCTGTGGCGAGGCGATCCAGATCCCCGCTAAAGCTCTCCAGATTCTGCGCGGCGCGTCGGTAGGCGCGGATCCGAAAGGGGTTGTCCCCCCGATACTCGAGGAGATCGGCCATCTGGGCGAAGACGGCGGCGATCTCGTGCTGTTTCATCAGAAATGCTTTCAGGGAGCGGTCCGAAGCCACTCAGGAAGCCATGCCCGCCAAGCGGCTTCAATCTTCGTGAGCTTGGCGCGAAACTCCTTCTCCAACGCTGCGTCCCACGGTTGGCCGTCAGCAATGGCTTTCAAGAGCCGCCGGATCTTCCAGAGCCCGTAGCGCTGAATGAGAAAGGCCGAGAGGCTATACGATTGCTCGTAGGCCATCGCGACGTCCTGCGCAGGCTGCGCAGATGAAAAGTGGTCTGAGAGCTCGATCCATGGAATCAGTTGGCGTCCCTCGAACGCCTGCCGCAGGCGATGGAGCGTCCCGGCCAGTTGCGTCCTGCCTTCATGCTCCGCGAGCCCCTCGTTGAGCCAGAGCGGACACTGCCTGTTCGTGAGATCGTGGATGAGGGCATGGGTGTACTCATGGAAGAGGATCTGCCTGACCGTCGCCTGATCCATTTGGGCATCCGGGAGCGGGACACGAATCTTGCCGTCGAACTGTCCCGCCGCCCAATCGGGCGTCTCCTTTCGAAGGGCACGAAAGCTCTCTGCGCTGTAGATGAGGACGACGATTTTATGCTTCGGCCAATAGGCGAAGTCCGCGCCGACCAATCGCCTGGCCTCAAGGAGAGCGTCCCTGACGTCGAAACCGAGCGGCCGCTCGAGCGGCTCTTCATATCGCACGTCGAAATATCCATGAGAGAGTTTCTCAAACTTGGATTCGACGGGAAGCTCCTGGGTGACCTGGGCAAGCCGCTTCGCCAGCTCCGTCTGCGCGGGGTCAAGCTCGATCGCCCGTTGCCATGCCGCCTTAGCCTCTTTGAGCTTCTGCCGATCATACTCAATCTGCCCGCGGAGCACATAGGCTTGGGGGAGGTTTGGGTTCGCGACGGTGGCCTTGCTTAACGCTTCGAGCGCGCCGTTGACCTGGAAGCGTTCGTAGGCCTCCTGCGCTTGGTTCACGTACACCAGGCTGAGGTTGTTCCGAAACTGTTCCTGATCGGCGTCGAGTTTGATGGCTTCCTCGAGCTGCTGAACAGCAAGCTCCCACTGGTGCTGGTCCCCCAGGGCCACGCCATAGTTGTTATAGGCCGTCGCTAATTGTTCGCGCGTCGGGCCATGGCCCGGCCGTTCGTACATTTGCTGGCGGAGCCTCGCGATGACCGTCGGCCAGTCTGTTGAGGCTTGTGCATCCGTCTTGGCGCTTCCGTCCCCATGCGCCGGCTCCCCGCTGATTGCAGGAGCTGTCAAGAGTATCACCAGCCCCAGCGCGACAACAACGTTGAGGATCCAGTCCCGGATCAGTTCGAGGGCCTCCTCTCGGACGGCCTCATGGTGAAGCTCATGATAGGCAGTTGGAAATCCGACGCTGCGCTTCTTGGCCTGTACGAGCGCAAACCACCGCTTCGCCTCTGAGATCGAGACGATGCAGTCTGCGGTTCCATACAGAAAGAGGACCGGGATCTGAAGCGTCCCGGCTCGCTCAAACACGTCGTCCATCGCCCGGAGGATTGAGCCATATGACCTGACGCTCATGGCGTTGTGGACGAGCGGGTCTGTTCGATACGCTTGCACGATGGTCGGATCATGACTGAGCCTCTCGACGTTCAGGTCCATGGTGAAAGAGCACGTCGGCCACGCGCGCGCCAGCAGGGCTGCGAGGGCGGTCTTCCAACGCGGGATAGGAAACCCGACTGCCAATAACGGAGATTGGACCACGAGGCGTTCGAGATGGCGCGGCTCATCGAGGGCTACGGTGATCGCGACTAAAGCGCCGAAGCTGTGCCCGAACAGGGCGTAGTGGGCGTGGCCGGTCCGGGGTTGAAAGACCTGAGCGGTCAACCTGGCGACGTCACTCGCGCACCGAGGGACATCCTTGACATCGCCGCGTTTCCCGCCCGACCGGCCGTGCCCCCACAGATCCGGCACGGCCACGCAAATGCCCGCTTGCGCGAGTGCTTGAGCCAGTGCGTGGTAACGACCGCCGTGCTCGCCAAAGCCATGGACGATGACGAGGAGCGCGCGTGAATAACCCGGCTGCCAGAGCCGATAACTCAACCTCCGACCCGAGCGAGGTTCGACCCACTGCCCTTCCTCGCACGGCACGGCATCGATGGCACTCATATCGCGAACTTCAGCAAGCGGATGTTAAACCGAGAGGGTGCGTCAAGCAGGGGAGGTCTGGTACAGGTTTTGAAGGAGCGCGTCATGACGTTGGGCGATCACGCGACGTTTGGCTTTCAACGTCGGCGTCAGCTCGCCCGCAGCCTGTGAAAACTCTTGCTCAAGGAGGGCGATCTTTTTCACCTGCTCGAAGCTGGAAAGTCCCTGCTGCTTCTCCTGGACGCGGTTCCAATAGAACTGTCGCACCCGCTCGTCCCGCACAAGCTCTTGCAAGGAGCGTGCGGGAATCTCCTGCTCTTGGGCGTAGCGGTGCAAGCGTTCGACACACGGAACGATCAGCGCGACACAATACGGGCGCCGGTCTCCGTACACGAATGCCTGGGTGATATACGGATCAGTCACAAGCAGGTTCTCGAGTTTCTGTGGAGCGACGAACTTCCCCCCCGCGGTCTTGATCAAGTCCTTCTTCCGATCCGTGATCACCAGATTCCGCTGGCTGTCAACATGGCCGATATCGCCGGTATGAAACCAGCCATCAACAACGGCTGCCGCTGTCGCCTCAGGCTTGTTGTAGTAGCCCTGCATCACGTTTGGGCCTCGAGTCAGGATCTCGCCGTCATCTGCAATCCTCACGTCGACTCCTGGAATGACTTGCCCGACGCTGCCAAAGCGTGGGATCGGGAATCGATTCACGGCGATGACCGGCGCGGTCTCCGTCAGCCCGTAGCCCTCAAGGATGGTCACGCCGACGCTATAGAAAAACTCAGCGATCTCCTTGGAGAGGGGCGCCCCCCCTGAGACGAAGAAGCGCAGCCGACCCCCTAGCCGGGCCTTGAGTTTTTGGAAGACCAGCCGATCAGCCATCCATCGTTCGCACTGAAGCCACAGCGGAACGGATTGCCCAGCGGCAAGACGCGCGGTGATCGCCTGCCCCACCCGAAGCGCCCATTCGGCGACCCAGCGTTTCCCCGGAGATGCCTGGTGGAGGGCCTCTTGGATACGCAGATACAATTTTTCAAAAAATCTCGGCACCCCCAGCATCACCGTGGGGTGGACCTCCAGCATATTCTGGGCGACCGTGTCCATGCTTTCCGCATAGGCGACGGTAGCCCCAATGGACAGCATGAGATACCAACCGGCCATCCGCTCAAAGATGTGCGAGAGTGGCAGGAACGAGAGCGCCACATCCGACGCCGCAATGGGGATCACCTGGAGGCACGCCTCGACATTCGAGAGCAGGTTGCGATGCGACAACATCACCCCTTTCGGCTCACCCGTTGTCCCGGAGGTGTAGAGCAACGTCGCGGTGTCGTCTGGTCCGATCCGGCTTCGTCGGTGGTCCAAGAAGTCGCGGAGCCTGGAGCCCATTTCCCTGCCCTTCGCGAGCGCCTCTGCCCACGGCATGACGAGCGTGGGATGCTGTTGGGTCGCGTCAACCACCACGATCAGGCGGAGCGAAGGCACCGATCGGTTGATCTGAAGGAGGACATTGGCCTGATCGGAGCTCGAGGTGACGGCCGCCACCGGTTGACAATCGTTGCAGATCATCCGAATCTCTTGCTCCGACAGACTGGGGTAAATGGGGACGGCCCAAGCCCCAACCGACTGAATCGCAAGATCAGCCAGTCCCCACTCGGGACGATTTTCTGAAATGATCAGCACGCGGTCCCCGGCAGCCTGTTGCCGTGTCATCGGCTGGTAGGAGTCTCCCCGCTTCACAAGGAAGAGAATCTTGTCGGGAAGGACGGAGGCCTGGTGGGTAAATACTGCTGGGATCGTTTCCTCCATGGGGAATAACGGTTAGAGGATACCTTTCTCCAGCCACTCAAAACGACCGGCGAGGACGTCCTGGGCGGTCCGATAGCTTCGGCGATCGTCGTTGTGGCGCAGCGCCCGCAGGGCCGCATGAACCCGTCTCGTCGCAAGCCGACAAAAAAGGTCCGCCAGCTCGAGGGGGCTCTCTTCTGAGGGCTGTAGTTGAACGAGCGCATGGGCTTTGGAGCACGCCGCGGTCATGGCGAAGAGATCACCGCCAACGTCAACCAACCGGCCAAGCAGTTGTTGACGGTAGGCGAGGCGTGTTTGGTGCCGGACCGCGCTGTGAAACAGGGTTCGGGCAAGGAGATGGCTTGCGCGCTCGACAAATCGCATGTGCCCCGCTAAGCGTGGGCCAAACCGCTCGTGAACGGGCCACCATCCCCACGAGAGCCATTGCTTTGGATACCAGGCTGCGTACCGGCAAAACGCCACCATGGCAGCGCCGGCTTTCTTCAGCGGGGCCTGGGCTGGGTCGAGGAGCACGCTGACCCTTCGCATGTGGGTATCGAGCGCCTCGCGCGCGATGAAGAGTCGCATGATCTGGCTCGTGCCTTCGATGATCAGGTTGATGCGGGCATCCCGCATGATGCGTTCAAGCGGATCGGGGGCTTCGCCTCTGGCACGGAGCGATGTCGCCGTCTCATAGCCACGCCCGCCCCTGATTTGCACGCTCTCATCGACAAGACGCCAGCACGCCTCGGAGCAAACGAGCTTCGCCAACGCGGCTTCCAGCCGGATATCGACCGTCTTGCGGTCAACCAAGGCCGAGGCCAACCACACCATCGCATCCATCGCGAAGGTCGTCGCCGCCATCTCTCCGACCTTCGTGGCCACCGCTTCGTGCTTACCGATTGGTCCACCCCATTGCTTCCGTTCCTTGGCCCATCGCCGGCTGATCTGAAGGCATCGCTTTGCCGTCCCCACGCACGCCGCGGGGATCGCAATGCGGCCGGCATTCAAGGTCACCAAGGCCAACTTGAGCCCCAAGCCTGGCCCGAAGAGGATGTTCGCCTTCGGGACCCTGACGTTGGTGAACCGCAGGACGCCGTTCTGGATGCCCTTCAACCCCATGAAGTCGCAACGGTGGACCACCTCAAAGCCGGGCATGGAACGCTCAACGATGAAGGCCGTAATCTGCTGACGTTCCTTGCCATGGATGGTCACGGAAGGGGTCCTCGCCATCACCACGACAATTTCCGCGACCGGCCCATTGGTGCACCACAGCTTTTCCCCGTTGAGGAGGTACGCCTCGCCGTCTTCGGTCGGCCTCGCCGTCGTCAACATGTTCGCGGGATCCGAGCCGACCCCGGCCTCCGTGAGGGCAAACGCCGAGATCGTTCCCTGCGCGAGGCGTGGCAGGTACTGGCGTTTTTGCTCCTCCGTCCCGAAGAGCATGAGCGGCTGCGGCGCGCCGATGCTTTGGTGGGCGCTCAGCCAAACCGTCGTGGAGCCACAGTAGCTGCCCAGGAGAGAGATGACGCGATTGTAGTTCGTCTGCGAGAGGCCCAACCCACCGTACCCTTGAGGGATCTTCATGCCAAAACAACCGAGGCGGGCCAGGCCTTGAATGACGGACGCCGGCACTTCGCCTGTCCGGTCAATCTCATCGGGATCGACGTCCGCTTTCAGAAACGCCCCAAGACGGGCGATGAACTCGTCCCCGATCCTGCGGTCGGCCTCGTCCTGGTCGGGATAGGGGAAGACGAGGTCGGTCCGCAGCCGCCCCATGAAGAGCTCGGCGACAAAACTCGGGTAACGCCACTCAGACTCCCGAGCCGCTTCGGTGACTTCCAGCGCTTCGGGGGACCCGGTGCCGAGCACGTGATGCCGACCTCCCGGTTGCGTCATATCGGATCGATGGGCCGCGGCCTTATCTCTTCAGGACACCTGACACCAGGTTGATCGGAGCACCACTCAGCCAGCTCGTGATGCTGCTTACCGTTGTCCCCAGGATGCGTTGGAGCGCCTCTCGGCTGTCAAACGCGATGTGAGGCGTGATGACCACGTTTTCCCGATGGAGCAGGATGTGATTCTTGAGCACCGTCGCCAGCTTCTCCTTTGAAAAATCCTGAGAGAGCAGCTGCCGCTCCTCCTTGACCAGCTCTTCCCCCTCCAGCACATCGAGGCCTGCGCCGTCTGAGCGGCGCAGTAACACGTTGAGCGGAACGTAGGAGAAGTCTAACACCTCGCTGAGGAAGACGTTCTTGCGCACGTCGCAGACCAGGACGTTCATCCCAAAGCCCTTCGCGATCTTGATGACGTGCAGCCCGATGTGGCCGCCGCCGATGATCCCGATGGTCCTGCCCTTCACATCGAAGCCCTGCAGGCCTTTGAGGGAGAAATCCCCTTTGATCGTCTTGACGTAGGCCTTGTGGATGTTGCGCGAGAGGGCGAGGATGAGCGCGAAGGTATGCTCGGCGACGGTGTTTTCCCCGTAGGAGGGGACGTTCGAAACGGTAATGTGTCGCGTTCGACACGCCGCCAGCTCAATGTGGTCGAACCCTGTTGAACGCGTCGCCACGAAGCGCAGGCGGGGCAGCCGTCGGATCAGGCTGGAGGTCAGCTTGGAATAAATAAAGAGCGACACGATCTCGGCGCCCGCCGCGCGAGGCAGCGTCTCCTCTGTCAGCGGCTCAGCCGTGAGCTGGACGCGCAGCCGCTGCTGCGCCAGGGCGCGCTTCAGGTATCGGCGCTCCCATGGAGCCGTCTCAAAGAACACCGCCTTCATGCCAATGTTGAATCTCGGATCACTGATCTTGAAACCTTGGCTGCCGTTTTTCCAGGAAGGCACGGATCCCTTCTTTGCTGTCTCCGGTCGCTGCGACCTGACGAAATGCCTCCGCTTCCGCGGCGAGTCCCTGCTCCAGGGGACGGTCCATGCCCAACTCGATGGCCCGCAGCGCCTGCGCGGCGGCCACACCCCCTTTGGAGGCGATCTTTCTCGCAAGATCTTTCGCGGCCTTCAGGACCTGGTCCTGGGGAACCACGTGATTGACGAGCCCGAGCCGAAGCGCCTCTTGCGCCGTGACCATATCGCCCGTCAGGACCCACTCGATGGCTTTCGCTTTCCCGATCAAACGCGGGAGGCGCTGGGTGCCTCCCCAGCCGGGGATGATGCCGAGGTTGATCTCTGGTTGCCCAAACCTTGCCCGGTCTCCGCTGATCCGGATGTGGCAGGCCATGGCCAGCTCACAGCCGCCCCCGAGGCAGACGCCGTTGATCGCCGCAATGACCGGTTTGCTCAGGCGCTGGAGCTTCAAAAAGACCGCTTGACCGAGCGCCGCCATCTCCTGGGCTTCCTGCGGCGACGTAAGTTGGCTCACCTCTTTAATATCCGCACCCGCCACGAACGCCAACGAGCCTCCGCCGGTGACAATGACGACCTTCACGACCGGTTCGGCCTCAATCGCTTCAACGATCTGTCCCAGCTCCTGCAGCGTCTGATGGTCCAGCGCATTGACGGGCCGGTGATCGATCGTCACAATGGCGACGCGGTCTTCAACACTCACCTTGACGTTCTGCCCTGAGATCAAGGCCATGCGTTCTCCTTAGGGATAGTCAAAGAAGCCCCTCTTGGCCTGCCTGCCGAAGTGGCCAGCCGCAACCTTCCTCTTCAACAGCGGCGCAGGCCAAAAACGGTCTCCAAACGACTGCGCAAATCGTTGAAGCTCTGAGAGGACCGTCGGGAGCCCTACCTCATCGGCGTAGTGGAGGATGCCGCCTTTCGTCTGAGGAAACCCGAGGCCCGCGATGACCGCCAGGTCCACATCCGCGGCCGTGCAGACGTGCTCCTCGAGACACCGGATGGCCTCGTTGATCATCGGAAGCACCAGCCGGTTGACGGAACACTCCGAGGTGGCCTTCTGGTAAGCCCTGAGCCCGCGGATGACCTCGTTGAGCTCCTGGTCGGGCTGGCCGGCACGCTCTCCATAGAGGTAAAACCCTGCGCCTGACTTCACGCCGAACCGCTGCAAGTCGTAGAGCCGTTCCCAGATGACGGCAGGCTGCATCCGTGAGCCATAGGCGTCTTGCAGCACGTTGACGACTTCCCGACAGACATCAAACCCAAGGTTATCCACGAGCGTGAAGGGCCCCATGGGAAACCCAAAGGCCACCATGGTGTCATCGATCGATCGTGCCGATGCCACGCCTTCCTGGACACAGAAGGCCGCTTCGTTGAGGTACGGCATGAGGATACGGTTCACGAGGAACCCCGGGCACTCGTTGACGCGCACCGGAAGCTTCCGAAGGCTTTCCGCAAACGACAGGATATCGCTGACGGTCTCTTCGGACGTTTCCAATCCCGGAATGACTTCAACGAGCTTCATGATATGGGCGGGGTAAAAGAAGTGCATGCCGATCACCTGATGGGGACGCCGCGTCACCCCCCCGAGGGCGGAGAGCGAGAGCGAGGAGGTGTTCGAGGCGAGGATGGCGGATGCCTGGACCTCCCGATCGAGCTCCTTGAAAATCTGCCGCTTAAGCTCAAGCTTTTCTGGAACCGCCTCGATGACGAGGTCCGCGTCCTTGAAGCCATCGTAGCTCGTCACGCCCGTCACGAGGGTCATCTTTTTCTCCAGCTCATCCTGCGTCATCTTGCCGCGGTCGACCCGCCGCTGGTAGATGTTCCTGATGACCTCAAGGCCCTTCTCAACGCGGGCCTCATCGACATCCTTCAGCAAGACGGGGATGCCGCTGAAACTGATCGTCTGGGCGATCTCAGCCCCCATGGCGCCGGCCCCGATGACCGCGGTCTTGTAGATATACATGATCAGCCGATCCGCTCGAAGACGATGGCGGCGCCCTGCCCGCCCCCCACGCACGCCGTGGCCACGCCGAGAGACAGGTTGCGTCGCTTCAGCTCGTGGAGGAGCGTGACAACGATGCGGGTCCCGCTGGCCCCGACAGGATGTCCCAACGCGATGGCGCCGCCGTTGACGTTGGTGATGTCGCGGCTGAATCCCAAGGACTTCTCGCACGCGAGAAACGTGGCGGCGAAGGCTTCGTTCAGCTCGATCAACTGGATGTCGTTCAGCACAAGCCCCGCTCGCTTGAGGGCAAGCGGAACGGCAAGGGTCGGCCCTAATCCCATCCGCCCAGGCTCAAGGGCGGCGAAGGCGTACGCCCGCACCGTGGCCAAGGGGTGGTAGCCCAGCGCCTTCGCCTTCTCCTTCGACATCATCAGCACCATCGCCGCGCCATCGGCATTGAAGCAACTGTTCCCTGACGTCACCGAACCGCCCTCCTTGAACACCGCCGGATATTGGCTCAAGAGCTGCTCGCTGAGGCCTGGGTTGATGCCCTCGTCCTGGGTGAACGGCTCCGGCGGCAGGTCTCGGCCCATGGCGCGCTTCGGCACCATCACGGTGACGAGCTCATCCTTGAACCGATTCTCTCGGGTCGCGCGAAAGGCCCGCTGATGGGAGAGGAGCGCAAAACGATCCTGCTCCGCGCGGCTGATTGAGAACTCCTGCACCAGATTCTCCGCCGTTTGCCCCATGATCTGGCCGCAGATGGGATCCGTCAAGCCCTCCCAAATGGAGTCGATCATCTCGGAATGACGCAGCCGCTTGCCCCACCGGAGATCGCGGCTGACGTAGGGCGCGGCGCTCATGCACTCTGCCCCTCCGACAACCTGGACGTCACGATCCCCGCACGCGATGTTCTGGCAGCCGCTCACGAGGGCCTGCAGCCCCGACGCGCAGTTGCGTTGGACGGTGAAGGCGGGCACGTGGGGAGGGATGCCGGCACGAAGGGCGATCACCCTGGCGAGGTTGGGCGCATCGGAGCCCTGAGCGACACAGCCGACGATCACTTCTTCAACGTCCGACGGCTTGAGGTTCGTGCGTTTCAGAAGCTCCCGAACCGCCACTTCGCCTAGCTGTTGAGCGGTGAGTGATTTTAACGCGCCCCCGAAGTTTCCCTGCGGGGTCCGGACACCATCGACAATGACGACTTCCTGGGCCATCCAACACCTCCCGGCGTGATCGTTGACGGGATGCCCTATCCTACCGGTCACGTGCGTGGCTTGTCAACGCCATGTACTCCTGTCATCCGCTTGAGCTCCGGCAGATATTGCAGCGCGACCTCCTCTCCCCGACGGATGAACTTTTCCGGGTTGAAAAATTCGAGCCAATGGGAACCCGGAACGGTGGGCCGGAGGGTGAGATCCGCCTCCCGACAGGCGACTTCAGCAATCTGGTGCTCCATCGACTGCATCGACCGCATGATGACGTCGAAGATGAGCGGCGAGATGGAGCGCATCAGCTCCTGCTGGATGCGAAACAGCAACCTGATCGGGAGGCTTCGAGCGGCCAATGCGGCATCCCGTTCGGCCCGACGACGCTGGATCTCTTGTCGATGGGCCGCCAGCTCCGCCGTGTTGGGGAACACGTTCACGGCGATCACGCGGTTCGCCCCGGCCCGTTTCAGGACGCTGACCGGGATGGGGTTCACGACCCCTCCGTCCAGGCACACCTTTCCCATCCGGATGACGGGTTTGAAGATCCCGGGGATCGAGACCGACGCCCGAACGGCGTCGGCAAGCCGCCCCGAGTCAAAGATGACTTCTTCCCGCGCCATCGGATTGGCCGCCACAATCTTGAGCGGCAGTCTGGTGTCCTCAAACGTCTTGCCGGCGAACTCTTCTTCCAGCTTTGCCATGAGACGCGCCCCCTGAATGGGGCCGCCGGAGAGCGGTCCGAGCACCACGCCGAACGCGACGCACACCATGAAGCCAAACAGCAAACCGGTCCAGAACCCGGCCAGCCACCCGACCACGGCGCCAGCCATCAGGCCCACGATGACGCTCAGGACGGGGATCCCCAGATCCAACATGAAGAGCTTGCGGATGTCCCAGGGGTTCTTGAACCGGAGCGCCATGCGCTCCAGGTCTTCGGCGGAGTAGCCGGCGACCCACAGCCCGCCGATATAGGCGCCGATGCTGGAACCCGCCACGATATCGATGGGAATCTGCTCGCGCTCGATCACTTTCAGGACGCCGATGTGCGCCAAGCCGAGCGCGGCGCCAGAGCCGAGCGCGAGCCCGACCAGCGCTTCGCCGAGCTCGCGGGCAATGCTGCGGACCGTCAACGCGTACGGGGAGGTCCGGCTTTCGAGGAGACGTGCCAGCTCTTCCGCCGTCATCCGGCTGGGCCCGGAACTCACATAGGGCAGCGTAAAGGCCACGGGCCGTCCCAGTTGTTGGATGAGCTCCGAGAGACTGACACGAACCTCAGGCCGCTCGACCATGTTGAGGATGACTTTCAGGCGCTGTTCCAGCGAACCGATCGATGATTGGAGCTGATGGATGAGCGCGTTCGTGCGGATGACATTCTCTCGCTGCGAGTCGGTCACCAAGTAGATGCGGTCAGATTGGACCAACGCCTTGAGGATCAGGGCGTCCATCTCGACGGGCAGATCGATGACGACGTAGTAAAAACGATTCGCCAGGATGCTCAAGAGCGGCGCGATCTGCGCTTCGCCGTTCGCGTCGGAAAGGAGCGCCTTGCCGGCCAAGACGCTGAACCCAAGCGGGTGCTCGGAAACGGCCGTTTCAAACAGCTCCTCAGGCGATCCTTTGAACAACCCCTGGTTCGTTTCCAATCCCCCGAAGTCGACGACGACCACGTCCCGTCCCGTCTCCCGCTTCAGCGTCGAGGCGAGCGCGACGGCAAACGAGGTGCGGCCGACTCCCCGGGCGGCGCCATGGACGGCGACGATCGTCGCTTCCGAAAAATCCCCGCCGCGCTCCTTCGTGCGCAGTCGTTTGGACAGCACCCGGCTCAAGTGGAGCACGAGGGACGGGATCCGGTTGATCACGTCGTCGAAATCCTTTTTCTCCAACTGCAAGACCAGGGTGTCATTCAGCGCCTGGACGGTCGCCGAGTGGGTCTCCCCGGTCAGCAGCGAAATCTCACCAAACGAGTCGCCGTTGTGAAGGACGGCCAAGAGCTTCTCCTGTCCATTGGCCTGTGAGAAGACCCGCAGGCGCCCGGAGCTCACGATATAAAATGAGTCCGCCGCATCGCCCTCCCGATAGATGTCCTCGCCCTTCTTGTATTCGACGAGCCTGGTCCGGTCCGCAATGAGGTGCAGCTGCTCCTCGGTGCAGGAGGCAAACACCGGCACGCGCTTCAAGATGGCCACCTTATCCTGCGAACGTGGAGGCTCGAAGGTGGTCATCGCCTAAGAGTGCGTCCCAAAATACCGCGCAGCCGCGCAGGATGGTTCGTGAACACCCCATCGACACCCCACCGCACCAGTTGCCTGGCGCGCTTCGGGTCGTCAACGGTCCAGACGTGCACCCGCAGGCCGGTGGCGTGCGCCTTGAGGATCCGGCGGCGCGTCAGCAGCGCATGGAACGGGTGCCAGGCGTCACAGCGCAGTTGCGCCGCTTGACGCAGGGAGCGGTCCGCCGCCTTGCGGCAGATCAGGGCGATGGGAAAACCTGCCGATCGCAGCGGTCGCAGGAGCCTGGGCTCAAACGAAGAAAAGAGGATCCGTTGGGCAAGGCGTCTCCGGCGCGCCAGGCGGAGGAGGCGGCGCAACAGCGCAGGGCGATGGGGGCTGCGCTTCAGCTCGAGATTGAGCCGTACGCGCCTGGGGACGAACCGCATCGCCTGCGACACCAGCAGGACGCGCTCGCCGGCGAATCGCGGATGGAACCACGATCCAGCGTCGAGCCGAGAGAGCCGCGCGTAGCGCGTGCCGATGAGACGGCCCGTGCCGTTCGTCGTCCGCTCCAGACGGTCATCGTGGAACACGACCAACCGGCCATCCAGCGTCATTTGAACATCCAACTCGACCATCTGGGCTCCGGCGCGGACGGCTCGACGGATGGCTGCCCGCGTGCCCTCCGGCGCCAGGCCTGACGAGCCCCGGTGGGCAATGATGAGGGGTGCCGCAGGGAATCGCATGCTCCGCTTCTTCACAGGGCGAGTTCGACCCGATCACCGCGCTTTGCGTTCAACGTCCAGGCCGCCGATCCCTCTCGGATCGCCAATTCGACCCACCCTTGCGAGTTGACCAACCCAAGCAGCTCTTGCGGGCGACCGTCGGCATATGATGATACCATACGAACGACCTGACGCTGATACCGAAGCGCAGCGCGGGTCAAGCCTCCTCCCGGTTCCAACAAAGAAGCGGGCAGGTTCGTGATGAGGTTGCCGAACGCATCGATGTGCACGATGTGGCCGTACACGCTGCGGCCGCGTCGCTGCACAGCGGGAAGAGCGAGCGGAACGATGCGCGGGAGCGGCGGTCCAAGACGGTCCAGCGATCCGCCTGCTGCAAGGTACGCGGCGACAGGCGCCATGATGTCCCGCCCTTGGAACGTGCGACTGATCTCTTTCAACCAGTACCGCCGGTTCGTCAAGCGGACCGCGGCATACCGTTTGGCGTTCGCAAGGGCCAGGGCGAGGAGCCCGTTATCAGGGCCAACGAAGTATCGGCCATCCGCGCGGGCAGCCAACAGGGAGCGGTCGCTCCCCACGCCAGGATCCACCACCGCGACGAACACCGTCCCTCGGGGAAACCACGGAGCCGCACCGGCGAGCGTGAACGCTCCGGCGACGACGTCCTGAGGCGGCACCTCGTGGGTGATGTCGAGCAGTTGCGCGCGCGGGCAGCGAACGAGGATGACGCCGCGGATGGACCCCACATACCAGTCGCGCGTGCCAAAATCGGTCAGGAGGGCCACGACAGGGGTCTTCATCCTCCCCTCAACACTCGATCAAAAAAAGACGCGACGCGATCGCAATAGGCCTGAGGGTGGTGGGCGAACATCCCCACATGGTCGACCTGCGGCTCAAACCATCGCTGCTTCTCTCCGGCCCAGCGCAGATAGAACTCCCGCCCGAGTATCGGAACCACGCGGCGGTCTTCCCCTCCCTGAATGGCCAAGAGCGGTTGGTGGAGTCGCGGGGCCAGCGCCGCAGGATCGAGCAGGGCGAGCCGGCTCCTGAGCATCGCCTGCAGGCTCCACCACGTCACGTACGCCCAGGGGAATGCCGGGAGATGGTACCGACGCCAGATGGCCCGCTGGAGCACGGGGAAGAAACGGGAGTAGATGGAATCCGCGACGACCGCTTGGATCTCCGGGTGCCGAGCCGCCACTTGGCAGGCCACCGCAGCTCCCATGGAAAGCCCCAGCACCCCCACGGGAATGGGATGCGCCTGGTTGCGCGCGCGAAGCCAGCGGAGGACGATGCCCGTTTCTTCGGTCTCCTGAATCCCCAAGGTGCATGGGCCGTGACGATTGCCGTGCCCCCTCAACTCAACAAGGATCGTCTCATAACCGCGCTCGCGCAACCCCTGAGCGATGTCCAGCACCTGCAGGCGATTGGCATAGTAGCCGTGATAGAGGATCACCCTGGCGCGGGGTGATGGTGTCTCGAGCAGCCACACGTCAAACGACACCCCATCGGGGGCGGTCAACGCGAAGCCGGTGTAAGAGGGTAGCGCGTGGGGTGCGGGGACTGGTTGGCGCTCAGGATAGAGCACCCGTCGAGCGGACAACGCCCCCCAGCCCACGAGGGACAATCCCGCAAGGCCAAGACACCACCACACGGCGACACTAGGGGGGGTTGTTGGCTAAACGACGGCGGACAAACTGCGAAATCGCCATGCGGTCGCGTTCGACGAGATCCGTGAAAAAGATCGCCGTGTTGTAGCGGGCTCGATCCACCGAGGTGATGATCGGCTCAACCCTGACGACGACCCCTGAGCATTCAATGCGCGCCGGACGATCACCCTGAGGCAGCTCGAACGCAAGTTGGAGCTTGGTCATCGGGGCAATAAACCGCTCGAGCGCGCAGTACACCCCCGAAGCGCTGAGGTTTTTCGTCTCGGCCTCCACGACGGCCTCCGCGGCGGTAATGGCCAGCGGGACGCGTTCCGGAACACGGGGGGCTCGGCGCCGCTCGTGGCTCATCCCGGCGGCCATCGCAGGGGGCGTCCACCCAGGAGATGGAGGTGGAGATGCCACACCGACTGGCCAGCCTCCGGGCCGCAGTTAATGACGACGCGGAAGCCGGAGGACGTGAGCTGATACGATCGCGCGAGGCGGTTGGCAAGGTGCAGAGCGTTCCCCATGAGCGTGGTATGGGCCTGGGTGGCGTCAACAAGCGTTGGGATGTGCTCTGTCGGGATAATGAGGATGTGCGTGGGGGCTTGCGGGTTGACGTCTTTGAACGCGAGGAGGCCGTCCGCTTCTGCAACAATCTCAGTCGGGATGCGGCGAGCGACGATTTGGCAGAACAGGCAATCGGCCATGTTCAGTGACGTTCGGCCTGGTCTTTCCCCGCACCTTGCGGGGCTTTGGCCTTCTCCGTAACCCAGCAGCGTTTCTTGCAGAAGTAGTTGCCGTTTCGGTAGTACCACTGTTTGCGGCTGAGACGTTTCCCGCACGATGCGCAGGTGGCGGCACGGTTTCCAACGCCCATCTGGACTCACCTCACGGTATGTGGAAGATCCCCCAACGGACAGTGCCCGCACGCAGGGTTTCGCCGATGGCAGAACCGCTTTCCCACCGCCACGAGCAGCGCGTGAAACTCATTATACACGCTCGTCCTCGGTGGGAGCTGGCCCATGGCGAAGCGTTGCACCTCTTCGTACGTCGCGCGGGCGCTGATCAACCGATGCCGCCTGAAGACGCGCCTCGTATAGGCATCGACGACAAAGACGGGTTGCGCCCCTGCGTAGAGGAGCATCGAATCGGCTGTTTCAGGCCCAATCCCGTGAAGGGCCAGGAGCTCTTGCCGGAGCGCGCGCCAGGGGGTGCGGAACATCCGCCGAGGACTGCCAGCGAACCGCCCGAGGTACCAGCGGGAAAAGACCTTCAGCCGCTTTGCCTTTTGACGAAAGTAGCCAGCCGAACGAATGGCTCGCTCCAAATCCCCCCCGCGCATCGTCAGCACGCTGCGCGGATGGAGGCTGTCGGCGCGCTGCAACCCTTCGATGGCCCGCTCAACGTTGCGCCAGTTGGTCGCTTGCGTGAGAATGGCTCCCACCATCATCTCAAAGGGGCTCTGCGCCGGCCACCACCCTTGAGGGCCGAACACGCGAAAGAGCCGATGGTACATCGCGCGAAGCGACGCTCTTGTCCTTGCCTGCCCGCCACCCCGTGTGTGGGTGGGCACGCGGGCGCCCTGCGTGCGATGCATCAACGAACGGCGGCAGGATTAGCGAACCGTCCAAGCGATCCAATGCCAGGCCAGTGCAAGCGAGAGACCAATCGCAAGGCCTAACACCAACTCGGAAGCGCGCGGGTTGAGAAACGGAAACACCAAGACCCCCTCAGCAACTCAGACACTCTCACAACTTACCCAACCCGATTATTGTAGCAGACGGGTGGAACATCGGCAAGAAAAAGAGCCCCGCATCCAGCTACTGGGTGCGGGGCTCAGATCCTCGTTTCCCGTGGCGCGCAGCTTACTTGCTTGTGACGACCTTTAGGCCCATCACCACACCGAGGACCACGAGAATCGCCTTGTACGCATCTAGCGGGAAGTAGAGGCCAATCAAGGCCCCGATGATTACCCCCGTCAAGATGTGGGAATCGAACAGCTTGTCAAGTTTCATTCTCGAATCACCCCCTTCTTCTAGACGTTTGTCTAGATAATAATGCCAGAGAACCGCTTCTAGACTGCTCACATACAAAATATACCATATCTCATGGTGATAAGCAAGAAATTGAATATAAGATGTTTATTTACAGGATGTTATACTACAGAACTAGGCTGGAACAGGAAGGGATTTGGCAGAGAGGTGATCAAGATAGACAGACAAACGTCTCTTATGTTGCGGAGGAACTTCAACAAACGAAATCCCGATGTCGAACTGGTCGCTGTGGGGAATGATCTGGAACCAAACCGCTCGGCCCATCGCGCTGAACGGCTCCTCGCCAGAGCTTAGGACGAGGTCAACGTTGACCTGAGTCGACACAGGAAAGACGCTCGTGCTCAGACACCGGACCCCTCCGGCGGAGAGATCCTTCGTGAGCGTCTCAATCACCTGCGGGCTGTGGAGCTTGCGCAGCCGCACCGGCTGGTACGCCCGCAGACGTTGCGCGCTGCGCCGTTCTAGTGGGCTCATATTTCTAGTGTAGCAAATCAGACCTCCACCTGTCAATCTTCTTTTCCATGAGGGTAGCGCAACTAAAATTGTGTAAAGCCTGAGAGCGGCGCATCCTTCCACCCCCGGTTCAAGTGCATGAAGATCGCGTAGATGATCCGCTCGGTACTCGCCGGGTTCGAGAAGCACGAGAAGACGTTGGTGCGCCGGCG
>JACPSR010000046.1 GCA_016193175.1 Candidatus Omnitrophota bacterium | reverse complement strand
TCGAGGGTGGCCATCCGATGGTGCATGGGTTCGTGCGGTTGAAGGGACGATCCTCGCGCCGGCCCGGCCTGCCGATCGAAACCCGTTGGCGGTATCTCAGGCGTCGCGTTGGCGATCTCTGGCGCTACGTCGAGCTGTGGCCGCGTCTCGCGCTTGAGATGGAAGAGCTATGGCTCCAGACGCGCAAGCGCTCTCCCATCGAGCAGCGCGTGATCGAGGAGCTCAAACGCCTGCCTGCAAGCGTGCGGGGATGGCGGCGGCTGCGCATCCTGGAGCTCCAGCGGGCGTATCGGCGGGCCGCATGCGCGCTGCACCGCCACGTCCCACGGACACACCCGCGCCCGCGCGTGGTCGTCCCCCCGGCCGTCCTGTTGTGGCTCAGGCGATGGAATCCCTGCTCGCACTCGCTGACCTGGTCCCGGCAGTCGCTCGAGCGGTTTTGGCGGACGTGCCGCGTCCAGGTGAAGCGCGGACGCATTGACCGGATCGACGTCAGCGGCCTGGCCTTCAACGCGCTTCAGGAGCTGACGCTCTTCCTCACGTTCGCCTCCTTGTTCTTGTCGCGGCTCCTCCACCGCCTCTGGGCGAGGACCAAGCTCTGGCCGGAATCGGCGTCGTGAACCCGCATGGATCTCAACCAGAGCCCGTTCATCGTGATCTGGGAGACGACCCAGGCCTGCGACCTCGCCTGCGTCCACTGCCGCGCCGAGGCGCAGCCCAACCCGCTCCCCGGAGAACTCACGCATGCGGAGGGGCTCGACCTCATTGATCACGTGGCCAGGCTGGGTACGCGGGTCTTGGTGTTGAGCGGCGGGGATCCGCTCAAGCGCCGCCGTCTGACCGACCTGATCCGGCATGGCAAG
Organism: Candidatus Omnitrophota bacterium; assembly: GCA_016193175.1. Taxonomy (GTDB): domain Bacteria; phylum Omnitrophota; class Gorgyraeia; order Aquiviventales; family Aquiviventaceae; genus JACPSQ01. Next base: position 1,659 of record JACPSR010000046.1, on the reverse strand, counting down.
GCGCGCAAGCTTCGCATGGGGACCATTCCGGCGGCGACGCCGCGGTTGACGCGTGAGGCGGTCAATAGTTTGAAAGACGCGGGCCTTGATCAGATGGCCGTGAGCCTGGATGCCAGCACCGCAGAGGCGCATGATCGCTTCCGCGGGGCGCCGGGCGCGTTCCAGAAAACGATGGAAGCGGTCGGATGGGCCCACGAGACGGAGTTGCCACTCCAGATCAACACCGTGATGAGCGCGCTCAACTTCGAGGACCTGGATCGGCTCATCGAGCTGGTTCGGCAGCTTGGGATCGTCTTCTGGGAGGTGTTCTTCCTCGTGCCGGTCGGCCGCGGAACTCAGCTTGCCGGCCTCACGGCCGAGCAGTATGAGTTGGTGTTCGCAAAACTCTATGAGACGGCGCGCGCGGCTTCGTTCGTCATCAAGGTGACCGAAGCCCTGCATTACCGTCGCTACAGCATCGAACGGCAGGGGACGGATCAACCGCCGGCGCAAGCGGCGGCAGGTTCAATGGGCGAGCGCTGGCGCGACGTCGGTCCGCACGGATCCATCGGGATCTCCCCTCAGAGCATCAACGCCGGCAAGGGCCACCTCTTCATCTCGTCCACCGGCGAGGTCTACCCCAGCGGCTTCCTCCCGCTCTCCGCCGGCAATATCCGAGCGACCAGTCTCGCGCGGCTCTACCGCGCCTCGCCGCTTTTCCTCGCGCTGAGAAACCCGGACCTCTTGAAGGGACGCTGCGGGATTTGCGAATTTCGGTCCGTCTGCGGGGGCTCCCGCTCCCGCGCCTACGCCCTGACCGGCGACGTCCTCGCTGAAGACCCCTGCTGCGCGTACGTTCCTCGCACCCCGTCCCTCTCCGCATAGCCCACCAAGCCGATAACCAACCGTGTTAGAATGAGCGGTTGGACCGTTCGCTGATCCCCACGGATACGAAGGAGGGCACGCGGTGATCGTCATCGAGATCCCGCCCAACGCCAACTGCGAGACGGTGGAGATGCGGATCTTCCACGATCTCGGGCCCCCCAGGCCGGTGAGCCGCGTGCGGCTTGAGCGGGAGCCTGGGGTGAGCCAATGGTACGAGGTCACCGGCTGGACGGTGGCCGGTTCCGCGCAGCCGGCGCTTGCGCAACACGTGGACGACTCCGGAGAGGGCGTCGCGCTGCTCATCTATGGCGGGGACGCCGGCTTGCGGCTCCGCCCCTCGGGGAGCCAAGCCCCATGGCAACTCGACCAGCCCGAGCAGTGGGGCCTGTCGTTCATCCTCACGTCGGACGCCGCTGACGTGGAGTTCACAGCTCCCGCGCAAGAAACTTCTTGACAGCCACAGGCCGCTCATATATGATTGAACAGATCATGATATAGGGGCTATTTTTCCTATATATAAGACTTATTAAGGAGGATTTAATGGCGGAGAATTTAGCCCAGAGGCGCCTGGAGGAATTCCTCCAAGAGCTTCCCCGCGCCACCCGCGAAGAGCTTGAGGCGTTCAAGAAGGTCGTCGAGCAGTATTTCCTGGGTGAGATCACGCCGGATGAGTTCAAGGCGAAGCGGCTGCACCTGGGGACCTACGGCATCCGCGCGGTGAAGGACGTCCACATGATGCGGTTCAAGCTGCCGCAGGGTAGGCTCACCGCCGAGCAGCTTGAGCGCTTCGCGGAC
>JACPSR010000045.1 GCA_016193175.1 Candidatus Omnitrophota bacterium | reverse complement strand
GCCGCGCGTTGACCAAGGCCGCCGTGGCATCCCGTCCCCCGTCGCTCTGGCGTTACCGTGAGCTCCTCCCCATTGAGGGTGAGCCTACCGTCGGCCTCTCCTCAGGGTTCACCCCGTTCTTCCGGGCCGAGCGGCTGGCTGCGGCATGGGACGTGCGCGAGCTCTACATCAAAGATGATTCCGTCTCCCACCCCACCCTGTCCTTTAAAGATCGCGTGGTGTCCGTCGCCTTGACCAGGGCGAAAGAGTTGGGGTTTGACACCGTCGCCTGCGCCTCCACCGGCAATCTCGCCAACTCGGTCGCGGCCCACGCGGCGCGCGCGGGCCTGAAGCGCTACATCTTCATCCCCGCGGACCTTGAGGCGGGGAAAATCGTCGCCTCGCTGATCTACCAACCGACCCTGATCGCGGTCGAGGGGACCTACGATGAGGTCAACCGCCTCTGCGCGGAGATCGGCGCGAAGTACCCCTGGGCGTTCGTCAACATCAATATCCGCCCCTACTACGCCGAGGGCTCCAAAACGTACGGCTACGAGATCGCCGAGCAGCTCGGCTGGCGGACGCCGCAGCACATCGTGGTCCCGGCCGCCGGCGGCTCCTTGATCACCAAGATCGGCAAGGCGTTCAAGGAGCTGGCGCTCCTCGGGCTGATCAGCGAATCCCGCACCAAGCTGTATGCGGCGCAGGCGACCGGGTGCGCGCCCATCGTCAACGCCATCAAGGAGCGATCCGACATCGTGAAACCGGTGAAACCCAAGACGATCGCGAAGTCACTGGCCATCGGGAACCCGGCCGACGGCTACTACGCCACCAGGGCGGTCCTGGAATCCGGCGGCTGGGCCGAGTCTTCGAGCGACGAGGAGATGGTGGAAGCGATGAAGCTGCTCGCCGAGACCGAGGGGGTCTTTACCGAGACCGCGGGCGGGGTGACCCTGGCGGCGGCCAAGAAGCTCATCGACCAGGGCGCGATCCCCCGCGAGGACTCCATCGTCGTCTGCATTACGGGCAACGGCCTGAAGACGCAAGAGCCGCTCGTGAACCGGCTGGGAGAGGCCGTGCGCATCAAGCCGACCCTCGCGTCATTCGAGTCGAATCTCGCGAAGAGTCTCGCATTAACCTAGTGCGGAGGAGGGACGATGCCAATCACCGTCAGAATTCCGACGCCGTTGCAGCGGATGACCAATGGGCAGGGCGAGGTTTCGTGCGAGGGGCGGACCGTCGCTGAGCTGTTGGGCAACCTGGAACAGCGCTACCCGGGGATCAAGGAGCGGATCTGCGACAACCAAGGCAAGCTCCGTCGGTTCGTGAATGTGTTCGTCAATGAGGAGGACATTCGGTTCCTTCAGGGCGACCAGACGCCGGTCAAGGACGGCGACGAGGTTTCCATCATTCCCGCCATTGCCGGCGGCTCACTTCGGAGGCGTTCCGCCTGCGTACCGCCTGGCTGCGCCAGACGGTACGGGGCGGGACGCCTCCGTACGTAGATGTTATCGAAAGACCAGATCGCACGCTACAGCCGACAGTTGATTCTGCCCGAGGTAGGAGTGAAGGGGCAGGAGAAGCTGCTGCGCGCTTCCGTTCTCGTGATAGGGGCGGGAGGGCTGGGCTCCCCGTCGGCCCTCTACCTGGCGGCAGCCGGCGTGGGAACCATCGGGATCCTCGATCGAGAAGCGGTCACGCTCAGCAACCTCCACCGCCAACTCTTGCATGGGACAGGAGACGTGGGGCGACCGAAGAGCCTCTCGGCTCGGTCGAGGCTGAACGCCCTGAATCCTGAGGTCTCCGTCATCGCGCTGCAAGCGTCGCTCGACGCCTCGAACGCCAGGGAGCTGCTGCAGCCCTACGATCTGGTGCTCGATGGCGCCGATAATTTTCCATCCCGCTACCTGGCCAACGACGCCTGTGTCCTGATGGGCAAACCGCTGGTGCACGGCGGCGTCGTTCATTTTGACGCTCAGGTGATGACGGTGCGTCCGAGGGTGAGCGCGTGTTTTCGCTGCGTCTTTCCTGAGCCCCCGGCGCCCGGGGCGATCCCCGGTTGCGAGGAGGCCGGCGTCCTCGGCGCCGTCGCAGGGGTCGTGGGGAGCCTGATGGCGCACGAGGCGCTCAAGGTGCTCTTGGGGATTGGAGAGCCGCTCGTGAACCGGCTGCTCGTGTTTGAGGGAAGGGCGGGGCGCTTCCGCGAAGTGCCGGTGCGGCGCAACCCGTCGTGCGCGGTCTGCGGCGACGCGCCGACGATCCGCGAGCTGCGCGAGGAGGGGGCGGTGTGCGCCACGACCACCCCACACCCAGCGCTGCAAACGCCTGAGCATGCCATGGCGAAAAGTAGCACCACCGCTCGCCAGCGCTAGCCGATGCGGATACACCGCTGGGTGTGGGGTTCAATTCGGCCAAGACCCTTTACATCGCACGTGCGATGTAAAGGGTGGCCTCATTGAAGGAGGAGAGATGGCGAAGAAGCAAGTCACGTTGATTTTTCCGCAGCACCTCATCAAGGAGCCCGTGATCTACATGATCGCAAAAGAGTTCAGCATCATCCCCAACATCCGGCGCGCCCGCGTGACGGAAACGATCGGCGAGGTCACCCTGGAACTCGATGGCTCTGAGGAGGCGCTGAAGAACGCCGTCGCCTTCTTGGAGAAGAAGGGCGTCAAGGTTGAGCCGGTCGTCGGCGACGTCGTCAGCTAAGGGCCCGTTTCAACACCATCGTGTGGCAAGCAGCGAGCAGCCAGCGGCGAGCAGTAAGCAGTAGAACGGATGACGGCTAGCTGCTTGCTGCTAGCTCCAGCGGGTCGACAGGCAAACCGCCAGCGATGACACTTAGGTCTTCCTCCCGCGCGCTCCTTCGGGACTACCTCCTCCTCGCCGCGGCGCTGGCGTTGGCCGGGCAGTGGATCGCCGTCCACGCCGTGGCCCATGGCCATCTGGATCCGGTTTGGGGGACGATCCTCCCTGGCCTGGCCATTTTCGGCTCCGCCGCGCTGCTCTCGTGGGGCGCGGAGCTGGCGCAGTTGGAGATCTCCCAGTCACTCGCCATCGCCTTCCTCGCCCTGGTGGCGGTGCTGCCCGAGTACGCGGTGGACATGTACCTGGCCTGGCAAGCGGCGAAAGACCCGGCCTACACGGCGTACGCGGCAGCCAACATGACCGGGTCAAACCGTCTGCTCATCGGGCTCGGCTGGTCGGCGGTCCTCGTGGCCTATTGGCTTCGCTTTCGGGGCCGGGCCATCGTGCTCAAGCCGGCGCAGCGCCTCGAGATCTTCACGCTCTTCCTCGCGACGTGCTACGCCTTTCTCATTCCACTCAAGCGCACCCTCTCCCTCGTCGATACCGTGTGCCTCATTGGTCTGTTCATCGCGTACATTCGTCTGGCCGGCCGTTCACACGTCGAGGAACCCGGGCTGGCCGGCCCGCCGGAGCGACTGGCCGTCCTCCCGCGCGCCCCGCGCCGGGTGGTGACGGCGCTCCTCTTCCTCATTCCCGCGTACGTCATCTTCATCTCGGCGGAGCCGTTTGCAAACGGCCTGCTCGCCAACGCGAGGCGCCTCGGGATCGAGGAGTTCATCCTGATCCAATGGTTGGCCCCCCTCGCTTCCGAGTCTCCGGAGTTCATCGTCGCGATCATCTTCGCCCTGCGGAACAACCCCACGGCAGGCTTAGGAACCCTCGTCTCCTCCAAAGTGAACCAGTGGACCTTGCTCATCGGGATGCTGCCGCTCGTCTACTCGATCTCCGGCGGCCACCTCCAACCCATGATGCTCGATGGGCGCCAGGTTGAAGAGATCTTCCTCACCGCCGCCCAGTCGCTCTTGGCCCTTGTGGTCCTCGCCAACCTCACGTTCGGGTTGGGGGAAGCGGTCCTTCTCCTCGGGCTCTTCCTTCTCCAGTTTGTGTTTCCCACTCCCCAGGTCCGGACCTGGCTTGGGGTCGGCTACCTCGTGATTGCCATCGGGTATCTCAGGACCCGGTCCTTCCGCCTCGCGCTCGTTGAGCTTTTCCGGAGCGGTTGGCGTTCTCACGACGCGACGTGTAAAGGTTGACATTGGCAGGGGCGAGGCAGCGCGCTATAATATTTGCTCGTAAAGATCCTGTGCCCGTGAAGCAGCCCGGAGGTCAGTGGTATGGCACGCAGGGATCCGTCCAGACGGATGAGCCGGCGCTCGTCCTCCCATCCCAGGCCTCAGGGGACGGTTCGCCTGCCTGCCGCGCCGACTGTGTCTCGATCATCCCGTCCGGTTGCGAAGCGCCGCCTACCCAAGCTGACCTCGCTCGTGTCAGCCCTGAAGTCCCGCGTACGCCGAGCGACGCGCAGGGCCGCGCGCACCGCGCGACCTAGCTCGCGACGGCCAGCATCGACCACCACCGCCCAACCGCCCGCCGTCAACACGCAGGCGTTGACCCGCGTCAAGCGCGTTTCCGTCGTCAGAAAACCCGCTCGCGGACCCAGCGTGCGCATCGCTCGTTCACCGATGACCGCGGAACGAAGCAGGGTCAGCGATGCCGGGGCACGACGAGGGCGGACCCCGATGGCTGCTCCGTCGCAGCCACGCGGCGGTCCAGGCACCCCTCCGCGTCGCGAAGCCCTTGCGCTCGACGTGAGCGCTCAAGCGCCCTCGGCCTCGACGCCGGCAGGCGAGTCCCAACGTCAAGGACCGTCGAGCGCGACGGCCGTCGAAGAGCAATTTTCGATCCCGACCGGCTACGGCGATGATCGCATCGTCCTCATGGTCAAGGATCCGTGGTGGCTCTTCGCCTATTGGGACATTCACCCCAATACGGAACGGACCGCTCGCCGTCAGCTGCTCCCTCATGAAGTGGCCGGGCTCCATTCGATCCTGCGCGTCTATGACGTGACCGGCATCGACTTTCCCGCCCAGCCCGCCCACGCGTCGTGTGACATCAGTCTCTCGGATCTTGCCACAAACTGGTACATTCACGTTGATGCGCCCAACCGTTCCTTCATCGTGGAGATCGGTCTCCTGGCGAACGGGGGACGATTCCTGCCGTTGGCGCGCTCCAATCGGGTGACGACGCCGCGCTTCGGCCCCTCAGACGTGATTGACGAAGCGTGGATGACCACGGACGAGGCGTACTGGAAACTCGCAGGGACGTTGGGCGTCGGGGTCAGCTCAAGTCCCCTCGGGTGGTCCGCCCTCCTCGGGCAAGCCCTCTCGTCAGGGGGATGGTCCTCCGTGAGCGTGCTGGGGCAGGGGCGGCCGTCGCTCGTGCGGGGATTCTGGTGCCGCGTGGACGCCGACCTCGTCATCCACGGCTCAACGGAACCCCGGGCGGCCGTGACCATTCAAGGCCATCCGGTGACGGTTCGAAAGGACGGAACCTTCAGCCTGCGGGTGGCGCTCCCAGACGGCACGCAGACGATCACGATCGACGCCACATCCCCCGACGGACGCCACATTCGGACGGTGACACCGATTGTGACGCTGGCGTGGTCCGGGTCGCTGACCTCGACCGCCCACCGTTCACCCCGCACCACGGGAAGACGAATGGCCCCCAAACCCGAATCGGGAGGCGCGTCGTGATGGAGCGCCGCGGGTTGCTCGCCCTCGTCCTGCACACCCACTTGCCCTTCGTCCGCCACCCGGAGCATCCCGCGTTCCTCGAGGAGCGGTGGCTGTTCGAGGCGATCACCGAGACCTATCTCCCGCTCCTTGAGCGTTTCCAGCGCCTCGCGAACGACGGCGTGCCGTTTCGAATCACCATGTCGTTTACCCCGCCGCTCCTCGCGATGCTGGCGGACGGCATGCTCCAAGGGCGCTACGTCCATCACCTCGACCAGCTCATCGAGCTGACGGAGAAAGAGATCCAGCGGACCCAGTGGCTCCCGCCCTTCCATCGCCTGGCGCTCTTCTACCACCATCGCTTCACGACGGCGCGCCGGCTCTACGTCGACGTGTATCGACGCAACCTCATCCACCCGTTCCGCGAGCTGAGCGATCGGGGCCTCCTCGAGCCGATCGCGTCGTGCGCAACGCACGGCTACCTGCCGCTGATGGAGACCCAACCCGCGGCCGTGCGCGCGCAGATCCAGGTGGGGATCCAGGCCTTTGAGCGCGCGTTCGGGAAGCGGCCGCTCGGATTCTGGCTGCCTGAATGCGGTTACCATCCCGGGCACGATGCGATCCTCAAGGAGTTCGGGATCCGCTACTTCCTCATGGATGCCCACGGGATCCTGTTCGGCTCGCCTCGACCGAAGTACGGGGCCTACGCGCCGGTGATGTGCCCAAGCGGCGTGGCGGCGTTCGGCCGCGATCTTGAATCCTCCAAGAGCGTCTGGAGCGCCGAGGAGGGCTACCCGGGAGACGACGACTACCGGGAGTTCTATCGCGATGTCGGGTTCGACCTTGAGTACGACTACGTGCGGCCGTACCTCAACGGGGATGGCCTGCGGCTGAACACCGGCATCAAGTATTACCGCATTACCGGCAAGACGAACGAGAAGCAGCCCTATGATCCGGACCGTGCGCTGGAGAAGGCCGTGCAGCACGCCGGGAACTTCATGTTCAACCGCGAGAAGCAGACGGAGTTCCTCAGGTCCGTCATGGACCGCGCGCCGATCATCGTGAGCCCCTACGACGCGGAGCTCTTCGGCCATTGGTGGTTTGAAGGGCCGGATTGGCTGGAGGTGCTCATCCGGAAGATCCACGCGGAGCAGAAGACCATCCGGCTCGTCGCTCCGTCGGACTACTTCCACGAGTATCCGACGAGCCAGGTCATCGAGCCGACGATGTCCAGTTGGGGCTACGGGGGCTACAGCGAGGTTTGGCTCAACGGCGCCAACGACTGGATCTATCGCCATCTCCACAAGATGGCGGATGAGATGACGCGACTGGCGAACGCGCATCCGCGCCCAGATCCGTTGCGCTCTCGCCTGCTCAACCAGATGGCGCGGGAGCTCTTGTTGGCCCAATCCTCCGACTGGGCGTTTATCCTCAAGACGCAAACGCACACCGCCTACGCGTATCGGCGCCTCCGGGATCATCTCGCCAGGTTCAGCTATCTCTCCGATGCGGTGAGGCAGGGTCTCGTCGATGAGCCGTGGCTCTCAGCCGCCGAGGCAAAGGACAACCTCTTTCCCTTCCTCGATTACCGCGTCTATGCCTCCTCGGTGTAGCCGGAAGACCGGCCCACCCCCTCCATGAACATCTTCTTCATCGCGCCGGAAGTCGAGCCGTTTGCCAAGACAGGCGGCTTGGCCGACGTGGCCGCCGCCCTCGCAAAGGCCCTCGCTGCGCTCGGCCACGACGTCCGCATTGCGATGCCCCTCTACCGGCAGGTGAGCCGTGATCGGTTTGGGCTGAGGCGGACTCGGAACACGGTGGCCGTCGCTATGGGGGCTCGGACGCTGGAGGGCATCGTTTGGGAGGCGACGCTTCCTGCTCCGACCACGGCGAGGTCGAAGAGCCGAGTCCCTGTCTATCTCATCGAGTGCGCGCCGCTCTTTGACCGGGACGGACTCTACCAGACCCAGGGGAGCGACCATCCGGATAACCTCGAACGGTTCAGCTTTTTCTCTCAGGCGGCGCTGCGCATGTTGCCCGCGCTCAACTGGCGGCCGGACGTGGTGCACTGCCATGACTGGCAGTCGGCGCTCGCCTGCGCCCACCTGACGCGCGGCCCGATGGCTCACGAGCCCTTGTTCTCATCGATGGGCACCGTGCTGACGGTGCATAACCTGGCCTACCAGGGGCTGTTCCCCAAAGAGCAGTGGCCGCTGACGCAGCTCCCCGAGGCCGCCTTCACCATCGACGGCTTGGAGTTCTACGGCAAGATCAACTGCCTGAAGGGGGGGCTTGTGTCGGCCGGGGTCCTGACGACCGTCAGCCCCACGTATGCGCGCGAGATCCAGACGCCTGAGGCAGGCTGCGGATTGGAGGGCGTGCTCGCGGTCCGTCGGGATGAGGTCGTCGGGATCGTGAACGGCATCGATCCGGACGAGTGGAACCCCGAGACAGACCCACACGCCGCCGCGCCCTACTCCGTGGGACAGCTCGCCGGAAAGTCGCTCTGCAAGCTGGCGCTTCAGAAGGGTCAGCGCCTCGCCGAGCGGCATGAGATCCTCATCGGCATGATCCAGCGTCTCGCGGAGCAAAAAGGCATCGACATCTTCATCCAGGCGATCGACGAACTCATGACGATGCCGCTCCAAATCGTCCTCTTGGGCACCGGCGATCCGGCGTATCATCGCGAGCTCGGGCAGCTCGCGAAGAAATTTCCCACTCGGCTCGCGGTCAACCTGACGTTTGACAATCGGCTCGCGCATCAGATCGAAGCCGGGGCAGACGCCTTCCTCATGCCCTCGCGGTTTGAGCCCTGCGGGCTCAACCAGATGTACAGCATGCGGTTTGGGACCGTCCCCATCGTGAAACGGGTGGGAGGGTTGGTGGACACCGTCGTGGATGTCAACCCCGCCACGCTCGCGGCGGGAAGCGCCACAGGCTTCGTCTTTTCCGAGCACTCGGCCCGCGCCTTGGTCGATGCGGTGACGCGGGTCGCAGCGGCCTTCAGAGACCACGCCCTCTGGAACTCCCTCATGCAGGCCGGCATGCGGCAGGATTTCTCCTGGGACCGCTCCGCCCGCGCCTACGTGCAGGTGTATGAGCGCGCCCTCCGGAAAGTCGCTCAAGGCTCAAGGCTCTAGGCTCGAGGCAGTAGCTTTTGCCTACTGCCTACTGCCTCTTCATGATTGCCACGGTGACGCTCAACCCCTCGCTCGATGAGTGGATGAGCCTGCCTGCGTTGCGCGCGGGGGAGCTGAACCGCGCGACGGGCTTTGTCCGGTACCCCGGCGGCAAAGGGATCAACGTCTCCCGCGTCGTCCGCGAGTTGGGGGAGCGGACGGTCGCGTTGGCCCTCGCGGGCGGTGAGGACGGCGAGATCCTCCGCCGACTCATGAACCGCCTGTCCATCCCGCACGACTTTGTGGCGGTGGAGGGGACGACGAGGAATAATTACAAGATCCGCACCGCGCGCCCGCGCGCGCTCACCGAAATCAACACTGAAGGCCCCCGCGCGTCGCGTTCGGTCCTGCACCGTTTGGAAGAGCGGCTGCTCACGCATCGTCCACCCCCGCAGTGCGTCGTCTTCTCAGGCAGCCTCCCTCCAGGGGCTCTACCGGCGATTTACCGACGGTGGATCCGGATGCTGGAGCCTCGCGGCATTCCGGCGATCTTGGATAGCTCTGGCGCGGCGCTCGCAGCGGGGCTCCGGGCGCGCCCGTGGCTCGTCAAGCCGAATCGATCCGAGGCCGGCGAGCTCCTGGGGGTGCGTCTGCGTCGGCTCGTCGACGTGGCGCAGGCCGCCAGGCGGCTTGTCGCTCGGGGTCCATCGTTGGCCGTCATTTCCCTCGGGCCAGACGGAGCGGTCCTGGCGTCCCGGATGAGCAATCGAGTCCTGGTGGCGACTCCACCGACCGTGCCCGTGGACTCTGCGGTCGGGGCCGGGGATTCATTGGTCGCCGGATTCGTGGTGGGGTGGTTGCGGAGCCGTTCACTGCCCGAGGCGCTTCGGCTTGGCGTCGCCTGCGGCACCGCGGCCGCGATGACGCCCGGCACGGAGCTCTGCCGCCGCGCGGACATCCTGCGCGTGAAGCCCCGCGTCAGGCTTCGAACAATTTGAGCCTTGCATCGAGTCTTGCATTGAGTTGACGCATCTTCTACAATACCTATTAATTGCAGCAGTGTGCCCTTGACGGGGCTCGTGAGGGTGATGAGGAACGCGAGGGGTCACCGGACGACGAAGGCGGCGCGCCGTTCCATCACGTCGCCGGATGAGCTCATCCACATCATTTTCCACGAGCTGCGCACCCCACTCTCCTCCATCCATGGCTACGTCTCGCTCCTCTTAAGCGGCGAGATGGGGCCCCTCCCTCAGCAGCAGCGCGAAACCGTGGAGCGCCTGCGGGAACTGACCATCTATCTCACGGTGCTGTTGACCAACCTCCGGCAGTTGGCGCTGCTGGGGGATCAGGCCGCCCTGATGTCCTGGGAGCCCGTGGACGTGAGCCAGCTCGTCCGATCGGTCTGCCGCGATCTCGAGGTGGAGGCCAAACGGAAGGAGATTCGCTTGGCCCTCCAGCTTGCGGATTCCCTGCCGCCGCTGTGGGCTGAGCGAAACGCCCTCATCCAGATCCTCATCAACCTCATCATGAATGCCGTCAAGTTCACGCCCGAGCGCGGCACGGTGACGGTGGCGGTCCGCGGATCGAAGGACGCGGTGCGCCTGACGGTTCGCGACACGGGGGTGGGCGTCGATCCGGACGTGCTGCCGAGGCTCTTCCGGGAGTTCCACCACCAGGACCGGCCCGAGGTGGGGGCGGTGGGCGGGACCGGGTTCGGGCTGGTGATCGTGAAACGAAGCGTCGATCGCCACCGCGGATCGGTCTCCATGAAGAGCCGGGCCGGTCGGGGGAGCACGGTTGAGGTGGTCCTCCCCAGGCACAGCGATCAGCAGATCGTCCACATGGTGTTGGGGCAGATGATCCAGTGGAGCCGTCAACAGCATGAGCCGTTCGTCGTCGTGCTCGTGAAGGCGGACGGGATGGGCGCGGAGCGGTTGGCACAGATCCTCAAGGAGTCGGTCCGCGGAGACGACCGGTACTTTCCGATCCACGACAAGTCGCTGGGGCTTATCGTCGCCCGGACCAATCTGAAGGGGGCCTCGCTGATCGCCGAGCGCATCAGCCAGCGCGTGGAGCGGGATCCGATCCTCACGCGCCCCCAGTCGTTCAAGCCCAGGTTGGGGATCGCCGCGTATCCGACGCATGGCAAAGAGGTCGCGCAGCTCTTGAAGGCCGCCCGCCGCCATATGGCGCCGCTCCCAACGGGCCTTGCGGCGGCCGGCTGACACCCCATGTCGTTTGAGGACGTGTTCTTCCGGATCTATCGACGGGGAAAGGCCAACGGCAAGCCCTCGACGGCGACCACGGCGGTCTTGCCGGCGGAGACCCGCCGGATCGCCGTGATGAACCAGAAGGGCGGCTGCGGCAAGACGACGACGGCGGTCAACCTCTCCGCCTGCTTGGCGGAGATGGG
>JACPSR010000079.1 GCA_016193175.1 Candidatus Omnitrophota bacterium | reverse complement strand
TCTTTTCGTTCAACTCCCCGTACGGGGCCTGCCCCACCTGCGACGGCCTGGGGACCCGGTTGGAGATCGATCCTGACCTGGTGGTGCCGGATCGGAATCGATCAGTGCGGGACGGCGCGATCGAGCCCTGGAAGCGCGGCGGCATGCACATGGTCATGTACTACAACCGCCTGCTCCGAGAGGCCGCGAGGTTCTACGGCGTCAGCCTCGATGCGCCCTTTCGGTCATTGGAGCGCCGGGTCCAAAAGGCGCTGCTGCATGGCGCCGAAGATGAAATCTGGGGAGCCGCGTTTGAGGGGGTGATCCCGAACCTGGAGCGGCGGTTCAGGCAGACCGAGTCAGACTACGTGAAGACGGAGATCGCCAAGTACATGAGCGTCCTCCCCTGTCCCGCCTGTCGGGGGGCGCGCCTGAAGCCGGAGAGCCTCGCCGTCCTGATCGGCGGCCGCTCGATTGACCGGGTGACGAAGGAGTCGGTGGTGGCCGCTCGGCGGTGGTGCTCCGGGCTTCGCTGGGACGATCGCCAGCGCGCCGTCGCTGAGCCGTTGATCAAGGAGATCGTGAAGCGGTTGCAGTTTCTGATCGACGTCGGCTTGGGATATCTGACGCTCGACCGGGCCTCCGCGAGCCTCTCAGGGGGGGAAGCCCAGCGGATCCGTCTCGCCACCCAGGTCGGCTCGGGATTGGTCGGGGTCCTCTACATTCTTGACGAGCCGTCCATCGGGCTCCACCCGCGGGACAACGAGAAGCTGCTCAACACGCTCGAGCGGCTGCGCGACCTCGGCAACACCCTGATCGTCGTCGAGCACGACGAGGCCACGATCCGGCGCGCCGATTATCTCGTTGACCTCGGACCGGGCGCGGGAAAGCACGGCGGGGAGATCGTTGCGCAAGGGACGCTCTCCGACATCCTGGCCTCCGAGCGGAGCCTCACGGGACAATTCTTGACGGGCAAGCGGCGGATCCCGCTTCCCGCGGCGCGGCGGCCGTTCAAGGGCAAGCCCTTGCTTGTGATCAAAGGGGCGGCGGAGCACAACCTGAAGCACATCGACGTGGCGATCCCCCTGGGGTGCTTCGTCTGCGTCACCGGCGTCTCAGGATCGGGGAAGTCCACCCTGGTGGACGAGATCCTCTACCGCGCGCTGGCCCGGCGCTTCCACGGCAGCACGGAGCACCCGGGGCGACACGACGGGATCACGGGCATCGAGCAGATCGACAAGGTGATCGTGATCGATCAGTCACCCATCGGCCGCACGCCCCGCTCAAACCCAGCCACCTACACCGGAGCCTTCGGGCCGATCCGTGAGCTCTTCAGCCAGACGCCGGGGGCCAGGCTGCGCGGCTTCAAGCCGGGGCGGTTCAGCTTCAACGTCAAGGGCGGCCGGTGCGAGGCGTGCCAGGGAGACGGGATCCGACGCATCGAGATGCACTTCCTCTCCGACGTGTACGTCCGGTGCGAGGTCTGCAAGGGGAAACGCTTCAACGAGCAGACGCTCCAGGTCGCGTACAAGGGCCGTTCCATCGCCGACGTGTTGGCGATGACCGTGGAGGAGGCGCTGGAGCTCTTCGCGCCGGTGCCCGCCGTCGCCAGGAAGCTCACAACCATTGAAGCGGTCGGCCTGGGCTACCTCGAGCTGGGTCAATCGGCCACGACGCTCTCAGGCGGGGAAGCGCAGCGCATCAAGCTCTCCAAGGAGCTCTCTCGTTCGTCAACCAGCCGAACCCTCTACCTCCTGGATGAGCCGACGACCGGGCTGCATTTCGCGGATGTGGAAAGACTGCTGAGCGTCCTGCATCAGCTCGTGGACCACGGCAACGCCGTCGTGGTAATCGAGCACAACCTCGAAGTGATCAAAACCGCGGATTACCTCATTGACCTGGGGCCTGAGGGCGGGGAAGCGGGCGGGGAGCTTGTGGCGGCGGGAACCCCTGAGGCGGTCGCGGCTCATCCGGACTCCTGGACGGGGCAGGTGCTCCGCCGGGTGCTCGAGGTGGCTGCATCATGAGCGCGGCGTGGGCGCTGCTCCTCCTCGTGTGTGCCGTGGCTCCGTGGAGTGAAACGGCTGCCGGTGAGCCATCGACCGACTACACGATGATTCAGCGCGCGTTCCTCAGGGAAGACTTCCAGGCGGTGACGTCGCTCGCGCCGGCGTTCTTTGAGCGCGACCCTGAGGCGCAGGAGCTTCCGAGGGTGTGGATCTGGTTGGCGCTCAGCCTCGACCGCCTCCAACGCTCAAACGAGGCGCTCAAGCAGCTCGATCTCTTGAAGATTCGTCTTGAGCCGGGCGCTCCCCTCTGGCCGGAAGTGATCTTCTGGGAGGGGGAGATCAGCCGCCTCTCGCACCAGACGCTCCGCGCCAAGCTCGCCTACCGGCGGCTGCTGGACCGATTCCCAAACTCCTCCTGGGCATCGCAGGGCCAATTGGGGCTCGGGATGATCGCCCTGCAGGAACAGGCGTTTGACGTGGCGGCGCAGCACGTTCACGAAGTAGCGTTGCGGCAGGCGGGAACGCCGGTGGCCCTGCAGGCCCTCTTGCTCGAGGGATTCTGCGACCTGAGGCTCCAGCGTTTTCAGGAGGCCGTGACGGTGTTAGAGCCGCTGATGGGTCAGCTCAAGGAACCACACGCGCTCACGCAGGCGGCCTTCTATCTCGGGGAGAGCCTGAGCGGGCTCGGCCGCTACCGCGAGGCGGCACGGGCCTACCACCAGGCGATCGATTCCCCTCAGTGGCGTCATCCGGCCCTGTTCGGCCTGGGATGGGCCGACTATAAAGTCGGCCGATGCGAAGAGAGCGTTGAGGCGTTTGAGCGCTACCTCAGCGAGGGGGAAGCGACGGGCCATGGCCCATCTCTTCCGAGCGCCGACGCGAACCACCGCACGGAAGCCCTGTTCGCCCAGGGGAGCTGTTTGATGCAATTAGGGAAGGAGGAAGAAGCCCTCCAGCGTTTTCAGGAAGTCGTGTCCGGCGATCCCCGCCATGCCCTTGCGCTGGAAAGCGGCTTGACCATCGCCGATGCCTATCAAAAGCAGGGGGAGTGGATCCTCGCGAGGGAACTCCTCCACGCACTCCTCCAGCATCACCCGGACCCGCTCTCCCGCGCCCAGATTCAGCTTCCGCTTGGCGCCGTGGCGCTGGCGGAGGGAGACGCGGCGCGCGCGAAAGCCGCCTTCGGACTGGCCGCCCAGAGCGATCAGCCGTCCCTTCGTCAGGCGGCGCTCAACGGTCTCGGCGACATCGAGATGTTCCTCGGACACCTCGTGGCCGCCCAGCGGTTCTACGAGGAGGCGCTTCGAGTTGCTGACGGAACGTCGGCCGCCCTGTATGCGACGTATCAGCTCGGCCACGTTCAGCTGCAGTTGGGCGCGTTCGACGAGGCGGCCGGCATCTTTACGCGGCTGAGCGCCGCAGGCGATTCGGCCTTTGCGGACGACGCCCGGCTTGCGTTGGTCATCACGTACCTCAGTCAGCACCGGGAGGACGCCGCGCGCGCCTTGCTGGACGCCGTTCGAGAGACGCGCCCGGCCGATGGCGTCGTCGCGGGACGAGCCGCCTATTACGAAGCGCTCCTTGCGCTGAGCGAGGATCATGCGCGCAAGGCGCGGCAGCTCTGCGAGGAAGCCATGGCCAAAGCGCCGGGCTCGGATGAGGCCTTCGAGGCCCGCCTCCTGCTTGCCGATCTTGAGGTGGAGGCCGGGGAGCGCCCGGAACGCGAGGTTGTGGACGCCCTCGAGCGGCTGTACGCGAGCGATCAACTGCCTCGTCACCTCCGGGCCAGACTGGCCAAGCGGCTCGGGGATCTGGCCAGGGATGAACACGCCGGCTCTCGCGCGATCACCTGGTACGAGGAAACCGCTCGGCTTCTGCCGTCGATGAGCGGCGAGATCGCCTATCGGATCGCCTCCTGTCATGAGGAGCTCGGCGATCTCGATGAGGCGGCGCGCTGGTACGAAGGGATCGAGGAGCCTCCGTGGCGGGTGCGAGGGCTGCTGGCTGCCGCGAAGGTGTTGGAGCGCCAGGGGCGCGCCGCGGAAGCCGAGGCGATTTACGAGCGACTGGCTCGCGAACCCATTCCTGAGGCGCAAGCCGTTCAGGAGCGGCTCGCCGTCTTGCGCGAGGAAAGTCTCGGGACCCGATGAGAGCGGCATCCGTCATATCAGAGCCCGTTATCGAAACTATCTTGTGGCGAGCCGCGAGCCGCTCACAGCGAGCCGCAAGCGGCGAGCAGCAAACAGTAGAACGGATGACTGCTAGCTGCTTGCTGCTAGCCAGTGGTGCGGCTGCTAGCTCCAGGAGGTTTTGAATGGTCACCAGCATGGTTCGAACGATGTCCTTCGCGGCCGCCGCCGCCGTCATCGGCATCCTGTTGTACTGGCGGGTCGACATCATTCACCGCGGCGGGCCGGTCATGATCCCCATCGTGATGTGCTCGACCTTCTCCCTTGCCGTCATCATCGAGCGGCTGTGCTACTTTGTGAGCCTTCACCTGGGGACCGACATCGAGCGCTTTTTCCGAGCGCTCCGCGACGCCGTCGAGGAGCGCCGATGGAAGGATGCGGAAGCGCTGTGCGCGTCATGGAGGGGGCCTGTGGCGCGGGTCGTCCTGGCGGGCGTGTCGGCTCGGGAGGGAACGCCGCAGGAAATCGATGAGGCGATGGAGGAAGCCGCCCATCAGGAAATGCCCGTCGTCGAGCGACACCTGCGATGGCTCTCGACGCTCGCCCAGGTGTCGACGTTGTTGGGCCTCTTGGGAACGGTCACCGGCCTCGTCCGGGCCTTCCAGGTCATTCAGACGAAATCGGCCGGGGGCAGCCCGGTCAGCCCCGGGGACCTGGCGGGCGGGGTGTGGGAGGCCCTGATCACGACCGTGGCCGGGCTCACCGTGGCGATCCCCACCATTCTGGCCTACAGCTACCTGGCGAGCCGCGTGGGCGAAGTCCAGTTTCAGATGGAGAAGGCCGCGGCCCTCGTGTCGCGCTGGCGTCAGGCGAAGGGGAAGCATGCGGCTGGCTAGGCGCTGGACGGAGCCGGTTCCCGTCGACATCGCGCCCATGATCGACGTGGTGTTCCAACAGCTCATCTATTTCATGCTCACCTCCAGCTTCATCCTGCACCCCGGCATTCGGATCACGCTCCCGAAAGCGCTCACCAGCCAGCGGCTTTCCGCCTCGAACCTCGTCATCACGCTGACGAAGGATCACCTCATCTATTGGGATGGGAAGATCGTGACCCTGAAGGAGCTGCGCCAACAGCTCAAGCGCGCAGGCGGCGAGCGGCCCGTGCTCATTCGGGCCGACCGCTACGCGTATGTCAATAAGCTCATTGAGCTCTGGGATCTCTGCCGAGACGCCGGCTACCGAGAAGTCCACATCGCACCCCTATCCGAGTAGGACAGTTGACACTGTACACTGTTCACGGTAAACTTCCGACGAAGGAGGAAGACATGATCACGGAGATCGGGATTGTCGCAGGGGAGATCTGGCACTACCTTGACGGGCACAACGAGGTGCTGTTCTCCCAATTGGCCGATGGGATCGATCGGCCGAGGGACCTGGCGCTCATGAGCCTGGGGTGGCTGGCGCGGGAAGGCCATGTCATCGTCCGCCAGGAAGGCAGCGAGCTCCGCGTCACCCTTCGTCGATAGACATCCCGCAACTGACCGAGCCGATGCGCGCGAAGCTGCTCGTGGTTTTGGTCACCTGTCCGACGCGCGCCATTGCCCGCCGCCTTG
Organism: Candidatus Omnitrophota bacterium; assembly: GCA_016193175.1. Lineage (GTDB taxonomy): Bacteria > Omnitrophota > Gorgyraeia > Aquiviventales > Aquiviventaceae > JACPSQ01. The sequence continues at coordinate 12,455 of JACPSR010000079.1, read as the reverse complement.
CGAGCCGGCTCATCGAGGAGCGGTTGGCCGCCTGCGTGAACGCCCTTCCAGGGGTGGAATCGATCTTCCGGTGGCAGGGCAAGGTGGAGCGCTGCAGGGAAATCCTCCTCGTCATCAAGACGACGGCCCGTCGGTTCCCCCAGCTCCGAGCGGCGGTCAGGAACCTCCATCCGTACGACGTGCCGGAGATCATCGCCCTGCCCGTTGTGGCCGGCCACACCCCCTACCTGCGCTGGGTGCGCTCGATCGTCTCCTCAGTTTAGGTTTCCCCGGTGTTGCTCAGATGCTCCTCGCTTCCTTGACTCGTGAGAGTAAGATCAGGCATACTTGAGGTGTCGGTGTGAGGCCTGCCACCGACGAACGTTAGAACTGGCGAAACGGCAAATCCGCCGCGAGGCGGAGACGCAAAGCCACGGGCCCTTGACATCCAAGCGGTGAGCGATGGGATGTCAAGGGCAGCCGGGTTCCCGAACCAGTTTTTTTGTTGGTTCGGTTTTTTATTCGTGATGACGGTGATTATTAAAGAGCTGATGACAGTGATGGAGCAGGGATGACGCTACAAGGAACGCGGGGTACGGCCCTGGGCATGGCGGTGATGATCGCCATCACCACGGCGATCGGCGCCTACGCCATGCTGATCGCGAGCATGAACCAGGCGCGGCAATCGACGGGCAACGCGGCTCGGATGCGCGCCCGGTACGCCGCAGAGGCGGGCCTCGTATGGGCCCAGCAGCAGTTGTTGGCGAACGAGAGCACCTTTTGCGGAGGGAACCACGGCGTTGGCGGGCTCACCGTCAGCGTGACGGTGACGAACTGCGGCGCAGGCAACACCCACACGCTTAGCGCAACGGTGAGCTACTGATGGCACACCACAGACAGTGGCGAGTGGCGAGTGGCGAGTGGCGAGTTGGAAAAAGGCGCACTCCGCACTCCACACTCCGCACTCCTCACTGTTCAAGGGGGTTTACGCTGATGGAGCTGCTGACGGCGGTTGCGATCGTCGGCATCACCGCCGCCTTCGCGGTTCCCCAATATCAGAAGACGATGGAACGCAGTTACTACCGAGCGGCGCAGGACATCCTCCAGGCGATCTATACTGGGGAGAGAATGTACTACTCGCGGCAGCAGAATCCCACCACGGCGGCATACCTTGCTTTGGGTAGTGGGGCGTTGGTTAACTGGGGTCCCATTTTCATGGACAACCCAAATATCAGCAGTCCCCTGCCGGTGAGATTCACGGTCGATGTGGTAGGGGTTGGGGCCGTGGCGACGTTTACCGCAACAGCCACTGGTATCAGTGGGCGTTGCTACAACAAGTTTCAGTGGATCAGGCAGGATCGCCAGGTCGGTGGGGACTGGTCTGCACCGGGAGATTGCTAATGGCACGGCAAGGACAGCCCATATTCGTCAACCGGCCTTCGATTCGCCTCTCACGTTCAGGAGGGAGAGGCCGTGCGGGAAAGGCGGCGGGCTTTTCCCTCGTGGAAGTGCTGGTGGCTTCGGTGATCGGCACCGTGGTGGTGGGGGGGTCCATGATGGCGTTTGTCGCCGCCTCGCGCATGATGCAAACACAGAATACGCCGGCGTTTGCCGAAGCGGCGGGCTACGCGCAGCAGACGCTGGAGAAGTATCGCAACATGATCGCCTGCGATTCGCCGTGGTTCAATCCCGCAACATGCGCGCCCCTTCCACTGAATACCTGGACCGAAGACTCGTTGCCCTTGCCCGGTAGCGGTGGGACCGAATCCTTCCTCTCCTCGGGGGTCAAGCGGTGCTACCAGGTGACGCCCCAGGATTGCGATGGCACTGGCGGGGTCGGTGATTGTCTCAAGGTTGAAGCGCAAGTCTGCTGGAACGGGGCGAGCTGTTCATGTTAAACGGAGCACACAGCACACCCCGCCACAACGCTTGGCGGGTCCGCCAATCTCTTTGGCGGAAGCACACAGCACACAGCCGAGCATTCATCCCAACACTGCCGTCGGTTCGGGGCTCAGGGCTCAGGGCTCGGGGCAGTTGCCCAGAGCCCTCAGCCCAGAACCCAGAGCGTTTTTCAGTAGAGCGGGGGATGACCCTCACCGAAGTCCTCGTGGCGACGGCGTTGGCCGCGCTCGTGGTCATCGGCCTGGGGACGATGGACGCAAGCCGCTCGCGCATGCAGGAGGACCTCCGCAGCCGCGCCGGCGCGATGGTGGCCCAGACGCTGCCCGCCCTCTCGCTCGTCGAGGTTGCAAAGAGCCTTGAGCGGGCCGATCGGATCGTCATCCTCGATTCCGGCATCGATGGCGTGAATCCTAACGCGGCAGCGGGCAATGGCGACGGCAAGCTCAAGGTGCGCTACGTCCAATGCCCCACGAGTCCTCCCGACCCAACGTGCTTCGGCGACGCCGACAACTACCGCTGGGAAGAGCTGCGGCTGCGGAGTGGGAACCTGGAGCGCCTCAGCAACGGTTGCGGGACCACCGAGATCCTGGCGGATCAGATCGCTTCATTGACCTTCCGGTACAAGGACGAAGCCGCCACACCGCCCCCCGGGGGCGAGCCCTTTGATCCTCCGGATCTCTCGGACAACAACGCGATCGAGTACGCGGTGACCTGGAGCGAGGGATCCAGGACGCACACATTCCGCGGGGAGGCGATCGGTCGCGCGATCCCCTATTCCGACGTCAACGCGACGCTCAATGCGTCCATCGGAGATTCAGGATTGGGCCTGGCCCCGGCCGGGATCAGCCCCCCGCCGTCGACGTGTCCCATGACCTGATGATGGATGGGGAGTTGCTGAGATACGACAGGAAAGAGCAGACGTGATGATGGCACACCGGAGAAACTGGTTCGTCGTCGCACTCCTCTTGGGCACGACCGCCTATGCGATCGCCGAGGAGATCGCCCTGACGACCTACTACCCCTCGCCCCGCGGGGTCTACCAGGAGCTGCGCACGACCGGCAACACGTACCTCGCCACGCAGAGTGGCAACGTCGGCATCGGGACGACGAGCCCATCCCCATCAGAGAAGTTGGACGTCGTGGGAGGCCTGCGGCTGACGGATGATCTGCACTTTTTCGGAGCCTCCAGCCGCTGGACGCTCCATACCCCAGACGATGGGCGCACGTCCCTCTACATCGCCCCCTGGGGCGGCACCGATTGGGACTGGAGCCGCCAGACGGTGTTTGCGAATAACGGCAATGTCCAGTTCAGCGGCGCCATCGGCTTGGGGACCAGTGCTCCAAACCCCCTCACGAAACTCCACGTTCTCAACGGCCGCGTCTTCATCGATAATAGCGGCAATAACCACGCGCTCGCGCCCAACAACCCTGCCCTCGTCGTTGACGCAGGATTGAATGAAGATGGGCTGGTTGTCCGAGACGTCGGAGCCACTGAGAGGCTGAAAGTCACCCGTAATGGCAACGTCGGTATCGGAGACTGGCAGGGCGTGCCGCCACCCCTTGGGGCATTGGCCGTGACGGGTGTTGTCGAAGGAACCATTACCCCGACGACGGTGCCTCTCGCGGCTGCGGCTGGGCTCAATGGTCAGCCATATTCGGTGGCGCTTTATGCCTCGAGCGGCGTGAATGTCGGTCCGACCAATAACGCTGCGATCGCCGGAATTCATTTGTCTCCAAATGGAATTGGGGTCTATGGGGAGGGAAACGCGGTCGGCGTTGAGGGAAGAGGAATAACGTGGGCTGGATTGTTTGCTGGTCCGGTGCGCATTTTTAGCGAGCCTTTACTTGGCACTCAAGGTACCCTGCAGGTGGACGGGACAATTTCCACCCTTGCGAGTCGGATGGTCGTGTCGGGTCGGGACGGCGCGAACAACTTCTGGTTCACGAATGGGACGGCAGAACCTGGCTCGGTGTTTTTAGGCGTGAACAGCCCGGCCGGCGGGGCCGTCCAGTCAGTCACGCTCGCGCCCGGCGGCATGCCGAACGGAATATTTGTGAATAACGCCGGCAACGTCGGGATCGGGACGGCGACCCCCGATCCCTACCGGCTCTACGTGAACGGGAATGCGCGCATCACTGGGGACCTGACCGTCGGCGGGTTTGAAATAGCCGATATCGCGGAGAACATGGGCTGCGCCGACTGTACTGCCGGGGATGTCGTCGTGGTCGACCCGGCGCACGACCGGCAGCTGAGGCGCGCCACGCGCGCCTACGACGCGACCGTCGCCGGGGTCATCTCCGAGAAGCCCACGCTGCACATCGGTGGCAGCCGCTCGGAGACGGCCAAGCCGCTCGCCCTGGCCGGCCAGGTGAAGTGCAAGGTGACGACGGAGAACGGCCCGATCAAGCGAGGCGACTTGCTTGTGACCTCCTCCACGCCCGGCTACGCCATGCGTGCGGATCCAAATGAGGTCACCCCGGGGACATTGATCGGCAAGGCCCTCGAGCCGCTCGTTGAAGGCGAGGGGACCACCCTCGTGCTGATCACGGGAGGATAAGGGTAGGGCTAGAGCAAACGGACGAACTCTTCGACTGAGAGCTCCGCGTGGCGAATCAGACTTCGCAGGAGGCCGGGGTCAAGGACCCTATGGTCCGGCACGGAGAGGGTGGAACAGTGGCCAGGTTGTACCAGGATGATGTGGCTTGCCGTCTGGCGTGCGATGGCCCAGCCCGCGCGTTGGAATGCCCTGACGGCTTGGCGCCCGGAGCAATCCCTGGGCAGCTTGGCCATCACACCGCAATCTTCACCACATCCTCAGCCGGGTGTCGCAGCTTCTCACGCTCGGCACGCTCATTGAGCACGGCAAGACAGCCCAGCATCGCGTCTTTGATGTTCGTCAGTGCGGCCCGTTTGGTGCGCCCCTGCGACACGCATCCAGGAATCGCCGGGCATTCCACGACGTACCCGGACACCTCGCCTCGACGGAGGACGACTTTGTAGATCATGACACACCTCCTGACTCGAACATATCACGCCCGGCCTACACTGTCAAGGATGCCAGAAGGATGCCAGGATGGACAATGCACTTACTATGAACTATGAACTGATCTTGCATGTTCAACTTGCATGTTCACCTTGACGCCGGGTTGAGCGATCAGGCATACTTGAGGTGTCGGTGTAAGGTGTGGCCGACAGTTGAGTACTGGCGAAAATCCGCCACACCACGTGGCGGATCCGCCAAGAACTTTGGCGGAGGCAAACCTATCGTAAGATAGGGACCCCTGAACCACATTGGGTTCAGGGCGGTGCACCCAGCGTGGTGCGCCGGCAAAGCCACGGGCCCCGTGAGTTCGTCGTTCGGTGACAACGAACACTGAACAATGAACAGCGAACACACAGGGTAGCCGGGCTCCCGAACCAGTTTTTTTGTTGGTTCGGGTTTTTTTTATCTGGCTGGAGGATACAACGATGATGACAGGGAACACCCGGACGACTCTCTTACTCCTGCTCCTCGGGGTGGCGATCGGCGCGATCCTCCTCCGAGTCATGAACCCTCCCACGACTCAGCGCCAGCAGGTAATCGGTCAGCAAGGGATTGTGCGCCTCAAGGCTCCGCCCGCAACCGTGCCAGGAGCGTCACTGGTACCAGCTTTCCCTGCCGCCACTCAAGAGTCCGAAAGCGCCATGCCACAGGCTCCCTCTGCGGCCGCAGTCCCGCCTCAGCAGCCGACGGAACCTCCGCCGCCACCGCCAGCAGAGCCCTTGTATGGTGCCCAAGGAACGGTTCTGAGCATCGACCTTGACAAAAAGGAAATCCTCATCGAGCTCACGGGTTCCACAAGCGGATCTCCGCCCGAGGCGACCGGACAGATCTCCGGCGAGGGACCGCGCCAGAAGACCATCCAGTTCACTGATACCACTCGGCTTGAGAAAATGATCGTGGGGAAAAATCCGGAGACCGGCGCGGAGAAAACGGCACGGCATGAGGTACAGCTTGCCGATCTCCGACCAGGGGATGTGGTGCGGTGCGCCTATCGGACCGAGACGCCAGAGGCGCTCCAGGGGGTTGAGACGGTGTCGGTCATCGTGGAGATGGACCTCAACGCCTACGTGAAGAGCGCGGAATTCCAGGCGTGGCTCGCCACGCAGCCGGCGTATGTGAAAGGCCGCATCGTGTCGCTCGATCGGGCGAACAGGGCGATTGTCTATCAAGGGTATGCGTTTGACCAGATCCCTAAGAACGCGCCTCAGCAAACGGTGCTGCTGAGTCAAGCCGCGCGCGTGTACCAGGCGAAAGACGCGAGCGAACTAGAGCTTGCCCGGCAGCCTTTTCGGTTTGAGCAGATTCGCGTAGGGCAAACGATCATGTTTCCAGTTCAGCGGGATGCCGTTCAGGCCAACACCAAGCAGTACCAGACGGATCGGGTCATTGTTCTAGAAAGGCCAGGTGCCAAATGAACAGCCGTCTATCTGCCATCGCGTTCCTTGTAGCCGTCGTCGCCCTCCAGAGCACACTTCTGCTTTGCTCTAGTAAAGCTGAAGCGGCTTGTCGGAATGGCTCCTGTATTTCCTGGCAAGGGGGGTGTGAAGCTGGTTTGGTCCCCAAGTTTCATACTTGTCGGGATATCTGTCAGTCTTTCTCTCCTCCTCTCAACTGGGGGGGTGGTTGTGGTAATCCTCCAAGTCCTCCTCTGTACACCTCTGCTTGTTACAGTTGTGATCAATGTTGTGCTGGGTTATGGGGGCCGTGTTCGGGTCCCGATACAGAGTCTAGTGACTGCGCATGGTGGAATCCCTCCAAGTTTTGTCTAGCGTATCAGAGAATTTGTGACCCAATGAGCTGTAGCATCAGCTTCAGCCCTGCGACTGCCGATACGAGCGGGACGGCGACGTCAACGGTGATGTGGTCCTGCACCAACGCGAGCAACGGGTGGTACAGCTGCTCGGCCACGACCGGAACCTTCACCCCGATAAGCGGCTGGCTCTACAGCGCTGTCACCGGGCCAGAGAGCCGCTTGCTCACATTTCCTGGGATCTCGGGGGCTGGATCGGCCACTTGCACCGTCACCCCGTACAACGAGGATGGAGGGGCAGGCTCCAACTATTCGGCTACTGTGACCCTGACGCCGCTGCCGACCTGCATCCTCACGTTGAATGGCTCCACCGGCACCACCGTCACCGCGGACGCGAACGGCAACGCCAGCGTCCCGTTCAACCTGACGTCGAACTACGCAACGAACGGGACCTACTCCTGCACTGGGGGGATCAGCCCCTTAACTGGAGCGATCGGCGGACTCTCTGGGACCTTGAGCTTTTCCGGCGTGACGTCGCAGCAGACGCACAGCTGTATCATCACCTCATTGACCGGGGCGGGGGGGACCTCGACCACCAACCTCTGTTCGGCGACCGTGAGGCTGGACCCGCCGCCGCCCCCGACCGTCGATCTGCGGGTCAACGGCCTCGACACCAGCGTCAATCTGATGGCGCCGGCGGACATCACCTTGTCATGGACCTCCACGGTGGGGTCCGATGGCTACTGTGACTACTCGATTCCAGGGGTCGGGTCGGGGCAGGTCGGGCCGAGCGGCACGCGCACGTTTCTCAATGTGGGATTCGGCACCTACGCGGCGGAGGTGGTGTGTTCCAACGCCGCGGGGGGCTCCGCGAGGGATGTGGTCGCGGTCAACGTGACGACGGTTCCCACCGGCACCCCGGTCTGGCAGATCAGGGACAGCCTCGGGCCGATCTTCAGCATCGATAGCCTGGGGAACGCCTACCTCGTGCCGACCAGCCAAGTGAACGAGCGTACGCCCCCGCTCGCAGGCCTGACCGGGGCGTTCCTCCTGAAGCGGGGCGGTGAACGGGTCTTTGCGTTCAGCCGGAACGTGACCTATCTCAAGGGCAGCGTCCGCCCCTGGCAGACCGGCCTGACGGCCGAACCCGGCAAGCTCGCCATCAAGAATGGTAGCCGCCAGATCGTGGCCCTCTTTGATGGAGCGAGCGGTGACCTCTACCTGGCGCGCGATGCGGTGGGCGGCAGGCGACGCGATCAGTGAAATCGGGTGACCTGATTGACACCGGGCTGGGCGATCAGGCATACTTTTTATAGTACGGTTATTGTTAGAGCGTAAGATTTGATAATGCAGACGCACTCACGCTTGAGATTTTTGGTGCGTTTGTCTGAGAACTGGCGAAAGTCCGCCATCCGCCAAAGCTCGTTGGCGGAGCGGATCCGCCAAGTATGTTGGCGGAGGCAAACCTCGTCCGCCACAAAGCGTGGCGGACGACCCGCCATGCAGTGTGGCGGGTCGCGTGAGCGGGGGACGCAAAGCCACGGGTCCCGTGAGTTCGTCGTTCGGTGTTCGTCGTTCGGTGACAACGAACAATGAACAACGAACACACAGGACAGCCGGGTTGCCGACCAGGAGGAAGATCGCGCCGGGCCGGAACCGCGGTCCGGCGTTTTTTTAGATCACAGAATCACAGAATGGCCACAGAAACACAGAAGGGAGCTCTTGGATGAAGTTGGACCTGTCAAGGATGTCAAGGATCTCGGCGGGGCTGGTCATTCGTGCCAAGTCCGTGGAAGTGCTCGCCATGCAGGGCGCACGCGTCATCTCGCGGGTGCGCGTGCCCATTGACGGCGACACGACGAGCCACCTCGGCCAGGCCATCCGCCAGGCCATCGCGCTCTCCGGGCTCAACAGACGCAAGCTCGCCGTGGCGATCCCGACGGACGAGACCCTGATTCGGTTCTTTACGACGCCGATGTTGCCGAAGGCGGAATGGGGCACGGCCATCCAATTTGAGGCGCAGAAGTACACCCCCTTCAGGACCGAGACGTTGGTGTGGGCCTACCACGCCGCCGAATCGAAGACCTCGCATCGGCTTGAGGTCGTCTTTGCCGCCGTTCAGCAACAGCCCTTCCAAGAGCTCCAGGCGGTGTTGGCCGAGGCGCTCGTGCAGCCGACGCGCATCGAACCGAGGAGCCTGAGCCTCGCGAGGTTGACCACGCCGACAAAGCCGAACGGCTCCAATCCGCATGAGTTTGTCTGCCTCGTGGACGTTGAGCAGGAGCAGGCGCACCTCGTGATCGCGCGCGACGGCGTCCCATACCTTGCCCGTGATGTCAGCTTCATCGAGGAGGCGGCGGATGCCGCGGCACCCGCAAGCGGCGCTGATGCCGCGGACCCAAAGGCCCAGCGGCTGTTGAGTGAATTGGGCGTCTCCATGAACTTCTTCACGCGGACCTACCCGGACGCCCGAGTTCTCAAGGTGATCCTCGTCGGGGAGGAAGCGCTCATCGAGCCCTGGCGTCCCCGGCTTGCCGAGCACCTGCAGTGCGCGGTCGAGGTCGGCCGGGAGCTCCTCGGGCATCGCGACGCGGGGGAGCTGCCGCTCTCGTTCGCGTCAGCCGTCGGGTTGGTGCGTGGGGGCTCGCAGGGGCTCGGGATTTCCATGGATTTCCTCAAAGGAGGCCTGGCAAAATCGGCGAACACGCCGCTCCAAGAAATGCTGGCCCCCCTCCTCAAAGAGTTCAAGTCGGCTCATGGCATGGCGATGGGAGCCGCCGCTGCGGGTTTCCTCCTTCTCCTTTGGCTCTTTGGCGCCTACGAACTGAGAAGGCACGAGGCCAGGCTCGCTGAGCTGATCCGCGCGCGACCGGCGGTGGAGTGGGAATTTGGCGTGATGGATCTCGAGCATGTGAAGGGCGTTCAGGAAACCGCCAAGCAGCAGGTGGAGTTGCTGAAGCGAGTGGTGGATGATCGAGTCGGCGTGGTCGCCAAGCTGGACGCGCTGGCGCGCGCGCTCCCCGAAGGGATGTGGCTCACGCGGGTCGTCTTCGAGGAGACGCCGGACGCCACCGGCAAGAGCCAGGTGACCTTGAGGGTGAGCGGGGCCTGTTACCTGGAGCAGGCCGGGAAGGAGCTCAGTGCCATCCGGGTCTTTGAGGATCGCATCAAGAGTAACCCGGCGCTCTTCCAAGGGTTCAGCGCTGCCAGGGTGGATCAGATCAAGGAGCAGGTCAAGAGCCGCAACCAAAGCCAGTACACGTATCGGACCTTTCTGCTCGACTGCCGGTCCGATCGGAAGTTATAGGAGCCGCAGGATGAAGACGACCCTTCTCGTTGGCGCGCTGACCCTTGCGGTGGCTGCTCCCGCTGGCTATAATATCGTCCAGGGCTATCGGGAGAAGGTTCACCTGGTCCAAGCGCAACTCGTGAACGAACAAACCGTTCAGCAGGCCCAAGCGGACGTCGCAGCGACGTTGCGGCAGATCGACCAGTACCGCAAGCGGCTGCCGCCTGAGCCTAGCCCGTCGTGGCTCGTCACGGAAGCGGTCGCGCTGGGCGAGCAGTCACGGTTGCGCTTCACGACCATTGACCAGGAAAGCCCCGTCGAGTCCCCGCAGTTCACCCGCCTTGCGGCCACCTTCGAGTTTACCGCTTCGTATCACGAGCTCGGCGCCTTCCTCGATCGGGTCGAGCGCTCGGAGCGTTTTATCCGGGTGGAGCGCCTGCAGGTTGAGCCCTCCAGGGAGGAAGGCGGGGAGGCCCTCATCCGCCTCACCTTGAGCACGGTGTATGTCCCGCCTGTGTTGAGCACTTCAAAGGAGTAATGTCATGGGCCTCGTGAAGAGGGTCCCGCTGCGAAAACACCTGTTGACCGTCCTGCTGGGCGTCGTGGCGGTGCTCGTGCCTGGGGTGCTCCGGAGCACGGGGCTGTTCAGGCCGATGGTTCCTCCCCGCGCGCCATCCACTGCGCTGGACGCCGCTCCTTCGTTGAGGGGCGCGGCTCAAGCAGCCGAGCCGCAAGCGCCGTCAGTGCTGTCCGAGACCAGCGTGCGTCTTGCCGTGAAGCCTTCCGCGCAGGCGACCTATACCGCCGCATCGCTGCGGGACCCGCTCCGGAGCCTCCTGCCGCAGGGGCCGACGCTCGAACCGCAATCTTCAGCGTCCCTCCCAGCCATGCCTGAGAGGGGCGTGACGCCGCCGATGAACCTCAGACCGCCGACATTCGCGATTCAAGGGCTCCTCTGGGGGGGGCGGGAGCCAAAAGCGATCATCGACGGTGAGGTGTATGGGGTCGGCGACGTCGTCCAGGGGGCCACGATTACGTCGATTGGGCGTGAAGGGATCACGGTGGATCTAGGAGGCCACAGCATGGATCTCGCCATGGGGCAAGAGGGGGCGAAGGGGCCGGCACCGTTTGCTGGTTTTCAGGGGAGACAGCGATGAAACAGCTTCTCGTGGGTTGGATCGGCATCGGGCTGGTGGTCACCCTCGCGCTGACCGCAGGCCCGGCAGCCGCGGTGGAGGATCACCGTCAGGCGCTGCCTGGCGAAGCGGCCGACCACCTCACGACCGAAGCATCAGCCGCACCGTCCCTCGCCGGGCTTGATGAGGAGCTGGCCGGCGAGCCCATGCGCATCTCGATGGATTTCAAGGACGCGGATCTCAAGACGGTGCTGAAAACCTTTTCCCGGCAGACCGGACCGCATCCTGAGCGCCGCAGGCCTTGTCTATGAGCGTCCCCCGGGGAGCCAGATCTACGTGGTCAAGCCCAAGCCCGCCGAAGAGGGCGAAGCCGGCGTGGCCACCATCACGCGGGTGTATCGGCTCAAGTTCGCGCGCGTCTCGACGTCCCGCCTGGCCAGGGCCGCGGAGGCCCTTGGCTCGCAGACGCCGTTTGAGGCCTCCCAGGCCACGAGCGCGGCCATCTCTGCGACGAGTGGTGGAACATCGGGGGGCACAGGGACGACCACCGGGGGACTTGGCGGCGGACTCAGTTCTGCGGGGGGCGGCGGGAAAGAGATCGGGGTGGATAAAGTCGTTGAGAAGCTGCTGACCGCTGACGGGAAGGTCATGGTGGATGAGCGCACCAACAGCCTCGTGGTCACCGACGTGCCGAGCAACTTTGCCAGGATCGAATCGGTCCTCAAATCCCTGGACATCCGGACGGCGCAAATCCTCATCGAGGCGGAGGTCCTGGAAACTACCCTGGGGAAGTCGAAGGACCTGGGCATCGAATGGGGGGGGAGCACCACGACGGCGGGGCAATTGGCCACCTTCACCCCCAACCAGCGCAAGACCCGGTTTCCGTTTGGTGCCCTTGGCGAGGCGGCTCCTGTGTTCATCAGCGGGACCGACACCCCGAACTTCGGCCTCAGCACCCTCTCCGCCGCGGACTTCAAAGGCTCGCTCCAGGCCTTGGAGCAGGACACCGACACCAAGATCCTGGCTCGCCCGAAGATCTTGACGCTGGATAATGAAAGCGCTTTGATCCGGCTGAGCAGCCAGCAAGCCGTTGGGTTTACAAACACTTCCGTGGCGCAGACGAGCACCACGACCGCGGCGACTGAGCGCATCACGACGGGCGTCATCCTGGTCGTGACGCCGCAGGTCAACGAAGGCGGGTTCATCACCATGCTGGTTGAGCCGTCGGTGACCAAGACGGTCCTGTCGTCGCTCAGCCCCCCATCGAGCCTGGGAACCAAGGTGTTGGATCCGAAGACGCGGAGCGCCCGCGCCATGGTGCGCATCCGGCAGGGGGACACGCTCGTCTTGGGGGG
>JACPSR010000044.1 GCA_016193175.1 Candidatus Omnitrophota bacterium | reverse complement strand
GCGGGCTCCGTCTTCAGCGAGCTCGCCGTCACCGCCTTTGAGCACTCGAACCTCATCCTCCTCGTGACGACCCCTGACGTCATCTCCCTTCGCCATACCAAGCGGACCATTGAGCTCTTGGCCTCCTTGCAGTTCCCTCTGCAGATGGTCAAGGTTGTCATCAACCGCGCCGAGAGCCACGGCAACGTCCGCTCTCGGGAGATCAAAGAGCAGTGCCCCGCGGCGGTGGTCGCCGAGATCCCCTCGGATGGGAGGACGGTGGGGCTATCGGTGAACCAGGGCCTGCCGTTTTCGGTCTCCGGCAACGGCGCGCGGATCCAGGCATCCTTCAGGCGGTTCGCCAAGTCGCTCATCGAGACCCCGGAATTTTTTGTGGAGCAACTGACGATCGACCGCTCCAGGGTGCCTGCGGTCACTACGCAGACCGTCGCTATCCCATTGGACGCCGGCCCCTCGGCTCCGCTCGCGGAGACCGAAGACCCCGTCACGTCGCTCAAACGACGGATCCGTGCAAAGCTGATCGAGCGCTTCGACCTCAAGCGGATGGACCTGCAGACGTTGAACGACCCGCAGAAAGCCAAGCAGCTTCGGGAGCAGACGGCGCAGGTCACCCTCGAGCTCCTGGCCGAGGAGGGAGGGTTCGTGGCGGGGCGCGAGCAGCGGCTCCAGCTCGTCAAGGAGATCGTAGATGACGCGCTGGGTCTCGGCCCCCTTGAGGACTTCATGGCCGATCCGGAGATCTCGGACATCCTGGTGAACGCGAAAGACCAGGTCTATATCGAGAAGCGCGGCAAGCTGTTCCTGACCGGAAGGAAGTTTCTCTCGAACGAGCAGCTCCTCACGGTCATCGAGCGGATCGTCGCGCCGCTCGGCCGCCGGATTGACGAGTCTACCCCGATGGTCGACGCCCGGTTGCCGGATGGCTCCAGGGTCAACGCCATCATCCCCCCGCTCTCCATCAAAGGCCCGATGCTCTCCATCCGGAAGTTCAGCCGGGAACGCTACACGATGGAGGACCTCATCGCCTTCGGCACGCTCAGCCGAGCGATGGCCGAGTTCCTGGATATCTGCGTCAAGGCGAGGAAGAACATCATCGTCTCCGGCGGGACCGGCTCCGGCAAGACGACGGTGCTCAACGTGCTCTCATCCCCTGTTCCGAAGGATGAGCGGATCATCACCATTGAGGACGCGGCGGAGCTGCGCCTCGACCAGGAACACTGGATCCCGCTCGAGAGCCGCCAGGCGAACGTGGAGGGGAAGGGGGCGATCACGATCCGCCAGCTCTTCCGGAACACCCTGCGGATGCGACCCGACCGGATCATCATCGGGGAGTGCCGCGGCGAAGAGACGCTCGACATGCTGCAGGCGATGAACACGGGGCACGACGGCTCCCTGACGACCCTCCACGCCAATTCTCCTCAAGATGTCATCGCCCGCCTCGACTCGCTGGTCTTGATGGGCAACGTGGACCTCCCGGTGCGGGCGATCCGCGAGCAGATCGCGTCAGCGATCCACCTCATCGTCCATACGGCGCGATTCACCGATGGCTCGCGGAAGATCACCCACATCACTGAAGTGACCGGGATGGACGAGCGCGCCGACATCCTCTTCAGAAATCTCTTTGTCTTCCACCAGCAGGGGGTGGGGCCGAAGGGAGAGGCGGTGGGGTTGTTCAAACCGACAGGCCAGCCCCCGACGTTCTTGGAGGAGCTCAAGGCGAAAGGATTCAGCGTTGACGAGAGCGTATTTAGTCCGAAGTCCGAAGTCCGAAGTCCGAAGTCGAGTGTCGATGGCGGTGATCCGGAACCTCACGCGCCAGACAGTGGTAGCTGAGCGTGCGGCGATCGCGACCGGGCTGATCCGGCGGATGGTGGGCCTGCTCTCCCGCAGCCATCTCGACGAGGGCGAGGCGCTTATTTTCCCGCGCTGCAGCGCCATCCACACGTGGTTCATGCGTTTCCCCCTCGACGTCGTTTTCTTAAAGACTGTTCAGAGTTCAGGGTTCTGGGTTCTGGGTTCAGGGCAACTGCCCCCAGCCCCCAGCCCCCAGCCCCCAGCCACGAACGTGTTATGCGGAGTGGTGGTCAAAGTTGTTGAGCATCTGAAGCCCTTCCGGTTTGCCTGGGCTAGGGAGGCCGATACGGTGATCGAGCTGCCCGCCGGCACGATTTTGCGGACCTCCACCCACACAAGGGAACTGCTTGAAATCGCAGAGGATAGCTTCGATCTGCGCGCTAAAAAGATTTGACAAAATCATGAGAAGTTTGGTAGACTTGGAAGTGCCAGAGGTTCCTTGAAAACTTCAGGCTTCCGCTGAAGCCGTCGATAAATCCGTCCGCCAAAGATCGTTGGCGGACGGATCCGCCAGGTACGTTGGCGGAGGCAAACCTGCGGACACGCAGGGGCGCAAAGCTTCGGGCCCTCATGAGTTCGTAGTTCGGTGTTCGTCGTTCGGTGACAACGAACACTGAACACGGAACAACGAACAAGTAGGGTAGCCGGGCTGCCGAAAGGCAGTCCGGTTTTTTGTTTCTCAGTATTTAAATAGATATAAAAACGATATGGTTTTAAAAATCTGGTCACAATTTGGCAAAGCGAAGGGACAAGTCACGGTAGAGTATTTCCTGATTTTTGCCGCCATCGCAGCGGCGGTCATCATCGGGTTTAGCGCTTTTCACGGTTCCATCAGAAACGCGCTGGAAGGGTTTGCGAATGCCGCAGCCGACAAGATCACCCGGTAACGCCGCTCGAGGCGCGGCGTTTACAGCTCAACGGGATTTTGGATTTTGGATGAGGGGCCAGTCCACGTTGGAGTATGCGGTCTTCGTGGCAGTGGTGGCCGCGGCCTTGGTCGCCATGCAGGTCTACGTGAGGCGCGCCATCCAGGCGAACCTCAAAATGCTGGAGGGGCAGATCAACGCGGAGGCGGTCGTGAGACTCCCGAGTGGACCGCAGCCTCTACCTGGCGCGGGTCCTGCTGGAGCCACTGGAGCCCCTGGGGGTGGCCCAGGCGTGGTGTCGAGCGCTGGCGTTCCGGCGCCGCCGACCGTCCCCTCTGTCAATCCGACGGACGGAGGGAATCGATGAGGGATGGATGATCACTGGAGAGCAACACAACTTCTCAGGCTACACGGCGCAAAGGAGGTGGAAGGCATGAGCCACAGGGTGAGGCGCGCAGATCGGAAGGGACAGAGCACGCTCGAGTACTTGTTGGTGGTGGTCGTGGTGCTCTTGGCGATCCTCTACGGCGTCAATGGCGTCCTGCAGGGCAAACTGAAGTCGAGGATGGATAGCGCCGGGACGCTCCTTGACAGAGCAGGCACCGAGTTTACGACTGCGACAACACCTGCCGCAGCTCCAGGGCAGGGAGGACAGCCTGGAGGGACGGGTGGATGACGATGATGACCGTACACGAACTGGCACATGCGCGGAGGAGGTGAGACGCTCACATGAAGAAGACAAGCCGATGGGATCAGCGCGGGCAGAACATTGCGGAGTACGCGATCCTCTTTGCCGTGGTGATCGCGGCCTTCGCGGCGATGCAGGTCTACGCCAAGCGCGGGCTGCAGGCCAGGATCAAAAGCGGGACAGACGCGTTGACGAGCATCACCACAACAATCCAGGCGCCAACGGGAGCCACAGGCACTGGCGGAGGAACTGGAGGCACAGGGGGAGCTGGAGGCACAGGGGGAGGGACGCCCGCTATCACCCCCGCGACCTTTGCCGCCCAGGCCCAGTATGAGCCGTATTACCTGGAGAGCTCCGGCAACGTCTATACGGAGAACGTCGAGAAGCAGCACATGGGAGGTGGCAAAGTGGTTCTGGAGAAGGTATCGGACGTCACCGTGAGACAAGCCGGCACGTACCAGCGACAGAAAGGCGCAAGCAATAGGTTAGGCGCCGAGGCACTGTGGAATGAGACGACGTCAGGCAACCAGCCTTCAGGCAACCAGCCTTCAGGCAACCAGCCTTCAGGCAACCGGCCTCCCGGAAGCTAAGGCGATACGACGTCACAACGGCGCGTGAGGAGGAGGTGAGGAGGATGGCGCACAGGATGGTGGATCGACGCGGGCAGAGTGTCTTGGAGTACGCCATGCTGCTCGGGGTCGTGGTGGCGGTGATCGTCGCCGGACAGATCTACTTCAAGCGCTCGCTGCAGGGCCGGTGGAAGGATGCCTCGGACCAGATCGGTGAGCAGTTCACCACGGCGGAAACGTACACGATTCAGACCGAGCAACAGAGCGCGAGAAAAGAAGAGACAGGGACCGCCGCTCTGATCAGTCCCCCCCAAGCGACGGGGGGTGGTACGACCCCTCCGTCGGCCTGGAGCCAGTCTAGGGTGTTAGGAGTAGGAGACAATGAGGTGCCGGCGGGCTTCGACCCCACAGCGGTTGGCGGCATCGAACCGCAGTATCTCGGCCATGAGATCACCCGGAGGGACTACGTGCCGCAGGGGAGCCTCACAACTGCTCCAACCCGGGCCGTGGGCACGCATGGCACGTTCGACTCAGGGCGGCTCAGCACGAAGAGCGTGTTTGGCGATGACTAGCGAGCGGGGACAGGGCACGCTCGAATACCTCTTGGTGCTGGTCGCGGTCGTGCTCGCGATCTTCTACGCGGTGCGTCCAGGAGGTCCTGTCCAATCAGCGGTCGGCGGTCTTTTGTCGACGAGCGGGGAGACGCTCCAACATGCCGTCACCGAGTCGAGGGGCCGGATCGGGCTGTGAGGGCCAACACCTCGCCGAGTACGCGGTGGTCATCGGGCTTGTCGTGGCAGCCCTGATGGCGATGCAGCTCTACGTCAAGCGGGGCTTGCAGGCCCGCTACCGGACGCTGGCGGATGGGGCGATGCGGACCATCGACGCCCCCTCGCAGTACGAGCCGTATTACGCCAGCTCCAGTTCCACGACGAGCCAGGAGACCAGCCTGATCTCGAGCTACAGCCCGGGTGGCTCGATGACGCGAAACGAGTGGAGCAGCACCACGACCGATCCGCAGGCTCAGCAGATCGTCGGGGTCGAGCTCAGCGCCGATGATGCGTGGGAATAAGCGCGCCCAGAGCGCCACGGAGTACGCCGTGATCCTTGCGGCGGCCTGTCTGGCGATGGTGGCGATGCAGCTCTACGCGAAACGCGCCGTGCAGGGACGGTTGAAAGCCGGGACCGACACGATCGGCGAGCAGTTTTCACCGCGCTGGTCCGACGTGAGCGTGACGACCACCACGCGCCAGCGCGCGCAGAACACCCTCCGCACAAGCGGGGAGAGCACCTCGACGCTGCTCGACCATGCCCTGACGCGCCGCCGCAGCACGGTGGACCGGTTCTCGGAGAAGAAGCTGACCGAGGAGGCGCTGTTTGAATGAAGAACGGCCAGGCCATCATCGAGTACACGATCCTCATCGGGATCATCACGGCCGCCCTCCTCGGCATGCAGACCTACACGAAGCGCAGCCTCCAGGCCGGGATCAAGGCGATGGCGGATCGCCTCAGCCCCTACCCCAACGACCCGAGGGGCGAGCGCGCCCAGCGCGCCGGCATCCGCTACGAATCGAGGGATCGGCAGGATCGGGTGGTGGCGGCCGGGACCGTCCTCGAGCGGCAGTCCAAGACCCGGGCGGTGTCCCGTCAAATGACCAACACCCGCCTTCTCCTCGATGGGCGCACCCGCACGACCACCCTCACCGATACGACAAGGACGGAGGGGGCCCTTGATCCCAACCTCGGCGGCAGGACCCTGGGTCCCAACGTCTCAGACTACTCAGAGGTCGTGGGGGCCACGCCAAAGGAGGTCTCCATCCAGCCCCCTCCGGCCGGGCCCCTACCGCTTCCTCGGCCAGAATCTCCAGGGTCGTCGCCACCACCAGGATCGCCGTTTCTCGGCGGCCCTCCAAGCTTCCCAGGCGGTCCACCTTCGACGGTGCAGGGGGGGGACTAGCGATGGACACAGGTGTCACCCAAAGGCCCAGACCACTCGGCGGCGATCCGCGTTCCCACCGGCGATCATCTGCCTCTCGAGGGCAGAGCGTGATGGAATACGCGGTCCTCTTGGCCATCGTGGTGGCGGCGCTGGTCGCCATGCAGACCTACATCAAACGGGGGTTGTCAGGAAGGCTGCGGACCTCGGCGGACTCTGTCGGCATGCCGTATGAGCCGAGCAACACCACCTCCAATGTCACGCTGACGGTGAGGACGGATACGACGACCGAGTCGTCCATGGAGCGTGACCGGCCGATCGGCGGCGGTGAGACCGCGGATGTCCTGGTCACGAAGACCACGATCAATGAGAGCAGCACGGAGAGGAGTGGGGACGAATGGGTGGGGCCCCTCCGGAGGGAGCTATGGAGGCGAGACGAACATGGCTCAGCGCGCTCACCCTGATCTAGGTTCTAGAGCCCAGAGCGCAGAACCCCGAGCCCCGCGCGCTCTCAGCAGAGGTCAGGCCCTGGTCGAGCTGGCTGTCTTTGGCTCCGTACTCCTCCTCCTGCTCGGCGTCCTGCTCAACTATGGCCTGAACGCCGAGTACAACCAGCAGGCCATGATGGAGGCCTTCCGGAGGGCCTTGAGCCTGGCCCCAGGGCCTGGCAAATCGTCGGTGACGGTCATCAGGGATCGGTACATCCCGAACCCGTCGAACCCCTTTGCGCTCGGGTCCGTATACCCGGTGGCCGTCTCTGCGAGGGTGACGAAAGATCCACGGATGCATGAGACCGCTGACACCGTCGAGGAACTCCCGAGGCTCAGCCTGTTTGTGAATACCCGGCCTGAGAGCCAGACCCCGACGAGGAGCTACACCACCGAAGGGTTTCGGAGCGGAAGCAGCCGGGAGGTGGACCCCTGTGAAGGCGAGATCATGGATCCTGACCTCTGCAGAGCTCGATGTCGAGAAGATGCCAGCCCATGGTACTGTAGCAAGCTCGACCAGCTCTTCCAAGGAATCAACAAGATGAGCGTCCAGCCGGGGATGAGGCGAGAGGCGCGGGTGAACGCCTCCCTGCGCAAGGAAGAGAGCCCCTCCGCGTTGAGGACGACCACCCATATGGAGTCGTGGAGGGATCGGATCACGAGGAGGGTGGTGAGCCGGAGGATGGGGGATGAGAGCGGCAGGGTCGGAACCGAAGAGATCGCCACGACCCCAAAAGACGTTGCGCCAAACGACGTCACGTGGACGACCCCATGGAACTAACTGAACCGATTCGCCATTCGCAATGTCGTGGTGTGGGTCAAGCGTCACTCGAGATGACGGTAGCGCTCATGGGTGCGCTCCTCCTTCTGTTCGGGAGCGTGAAGGTGTTCCTCTGGATCAACGAGCGGTTAGTCGCACGGCAGGTGGCCTATGAGCAGGGGGACCCACCGACCGGGGTGGGTGGGAGGGTCCAGGCCGGACGCACGGCTGCCATGGTGTGGTGGAGGGAGCCGTCCCAGCCCCTTCGGATCCTCGATCCCATCAGTTCTCTGACAACGAGCGACCAGCAGTGATCGATATGAAACGAGCAACCTTCAACTCGGGCCTTGAGTGATCCATGAATCGGTTGCGGAAGCTCCTCTCAATTGCGAACCTGAGGCACCGCACGGGGCGGCGGAAGGGGCAGATCACCACGCTCATGCTCCTCATGATCGTCGTCGTGCTCAGCTTCGTCATGATGACCGCGAACCTGGGGCAGCTCTCGATGACCGCCACGAGGCTCTCGAACGCCGCGGACGCCTCCGCGCTCCTCCTAGGCTCGCAGCTCGCCACCAAATCGAAAGTCTTATGGGAGAGCATGGAGCATCAAACCGAAAAGTGCAAGAAGGCAAACTTCTTCTCCTCGTTTTTGGCGATCCCCTTTGCGATCGCTATGCTGGTGCTTGCGCCGTATCTTGCCCCGGCGCTTGTGGGGACGATGGTGACGACGGTGGCCGGCGTCACCGTGGCTACTGGAGCGGCCGGAGTCATCGCTGGCGCGATCGGCGGCGCGGTCGGTGGGGCGATCGGGGGCGCCATTACGGGGGGAGGCCAAGGGGCGTTGTCTGGAGCCTTGCAGGGGGCCCTCGTCGGGGCCTCGCTGGGGCTCGGGGTCTCCGCCGGAGCCGCGGCGGGGGCCAAGATCGGCGCCTCCATGGCCGTGAGTGCTATGGGCGCTTCCGCAGCGATACTCGAGGGGGCTGGAGCGTCCCTCATCGCCGCCGGGACCACGGCCGGTGGGATCGGCGGTGCTGCGCTGTCCGCCGGGTCGAGTGTCTACACCGCCGTGGTCCAGGACCAGATTCGAGCCGATGCCGTCACGCAGGCGGGCAAAGCCCTCAACGGCCTGCCTGAGCACGAACGGTTCCGTGAGAGCGTCATGTTCCAGGCGTTCCTCCAGACGGTGGATGATCCCAACGAGGAAGCGGATGCCGCGGACTCTGACGAGGATGGGGATAGAGGGGAGAAGGTCCCCGCGTTTCAAGTCGCGTGGGCGGCCAGAAAAGAGGACATGGCAGGGACGGTGGAGGATCGGATGAGACCCGCGACGATCCGCTTCCTCAATGAGTTAGCGGCGTTTGAGGCTGTGGCAAGGAACGCGACCTCCCCGGGTGGGATCCTTTCGCGGCTAGAGGTCGAAGGGGCTGACGGAGAGGTGGTGGAGCTCGTGCGCGCACTCGAGCGCGTTTTCAATCTCAGGTTCTGGACGCCGGGTCCCACACGGGCTGACCTGGAGGGTTGGCACGAGCACGATTGCAGGAACTGTGACGCCCCTTCGTGGTACGACGAGATCGACTTTACGATCGATGCCTTTCAGGACATCGTGGAGACCTCCGCTGGGAGCGACGATGGGACGCACAGGGGGATCAGGGAGAAACCCATCGAGGAAGTCGTGAGCGGGTGGAAGACGTGGGTGAGATCATTCTACGATCCGGACAATCAGGGAGACTTCTACGACCGGCTCGGGATGATTGTGGTCGGAGGGGATGGCCTTGGGGGAATGCCCTCATGGAGGGATGAGATCGAGACGATCCGAAGGGGGCTGGCGCTCTGCACGTATGAGGAGGTCTGCGAAGAGTTGGCCGACAATCCTGAACGGCCAAGGTCCACCGCCGGCGGGCCTGGTGGGGGGTGGGTCGTTCAACCCAGTTCCTCGACGGGGAGCCCGCCCACCCCTGGGGGCGGATCGGAATCATCCGGCCAGAGCCGGGTGACGCGCCACTGTGTGCCGGTGGCGGTCCAGAACCCTTCCTGCCGGGGCGATGGCACGCAGGTTCCAGTCAGCGGCGGCAGCACTGATGCGGATTTCGCCGACGAGTTCGGCCAGGTCAGAGGCCACCTCGATGGGCTGGTCGGGCAGGTTCGGCACTTCCGCGACAAGATCAAGGAGTTCTACGACGAGATGAGGGCCGCTGAAGATCAGCTTGGAGCGACTGTCTCTGGCGGGAGGATCAGCGGGTCCAACCCAGCCACCTATCCGTGGACGGACTCCAGGGGTCGCCATAGCGTGACGGTCGAGGTAGGGCCTTTTAAGGTCCCCTCTATCCAAACGAGGAAATCCGGGGGGGTCTTCAACAAGAAGATCTGCATGCGCCTCGAGGATTACGCGGATGACGGCAGCAACACCTGGGTGGGGATCACCCGGCGAGACCAACCGGAGGAGAACAACCCCACGGGCAGCAACATCGGGTTCCTCTGGAGATGGAACCCCTGGAGCTCGAATGGAGGCGCAGTGACCAAGATGTCCAGGGTCTCCTTTGACTATGATTCGGTCCAGCTTTCCGGGATGAGGTGAGTGAGATGGAGAGAGCAAGTCCCCCGGTCATCGGATCGATCATGTTGGTCGCCGTGGCCGCCGCCGTGGCGGTGGGGGTGGTGCGCGTAGGGAACCGTGACGTGGCATTCTGCCAAAAGGTCTTGAGCGGTCTGATCGACGGCAGACCCTCCGTGAAGCGGTGGATTGACTGGGAGCACCTCACGGCCTTGGACGTGAACGTGGGCGCAGCCTATACGCAGCTCTCCAGCCAGGAGGAGCGGGACAAGTACCGACGGGCGTTTGTGGAGCACTTCTCGAGAGGCTTCCGGCAGGCCGGGGGCGTTGCAGGAGGATTCCGCCGGTGGCGCGTCCACCAGCGTTCGGAGAGACGGATCGTTGTGGCGGCGGACTATGCGGCGAAAGGGAAAACCCTCCTCATCAGCCTGCCGGCCTCAGGATCAAAGAAGCTCGAGGCCATCCAATGGCAGTGATCCAACGGCAAGCGGCAAGCTGCAAGCTGCAAGCTCCGAGCTCAAGCCTGCAGCCTGTGGCCTGTAGCCTGAAGCGTCCTCCGCGGATGCAGGGTCAGAGTGCGATCGAATACGCGGTCCTGATCGCGGTGGCCGTCGCGATGCTGGTGGCGATGTCGGTGTATACCCAACGGGCGCTTGCCGGCAGATGGCGGATGGTGGCCGACGCTTTTGGCTATGGCCGGCAGTATGAGCACGGGGTGACCGTGGTCAACGGGCAGTGACCATGATCTATGACGAGTTGCCGATCTATGGATTCACGATTGGCTCCGCGGCGTGCGCCGCGGTGGCCGGCTATCCGTTCGTGGCTCGCGTGTGGAGCCGACTCGCCGGAGGGATCGAACAGCTTCAACAGGTGAAGGTGGAGCGGACCGCGAAGGTGCTGGACGAGCTCTTTGTGGATGTCCCGCCGCGATGGCTGAAAGTCGCCTATGGCCTCGGCCCGCTCTGCGCCGGGCTCCTGGCGTACCTTGTCTTGAACCGCGCTGGGCTTGCGCTCCTCGGGATGGTCCTTGGGGCGCTCGTGCCGGATCTCTTGGTCAGGCGGGTCAAGGCGATCAGGAAGCGACGGTTCCATGACCAACTGGTCGACGCGCTCTTCATCCTTTCGAGCGGCCTGCGGGCAGGCCTCTCGCTGACGCAGGCCTTCGAACAGCTCGAGACGGAAATCGGCCCACCGGCATCTCAGGAGTTTGGCCTGATGATGAAGGCGCATCGCCTCGGGCTGACGCTTGAGGAGTCGCTCCAGCGGCTCAACGAGCGGATGCCGAGTGAGGAGATGACGCTGATCACGACGGCGGTGCTGGTGGCCCGCGAATCCGGCGGCGATATCACCCACATCATCACGCAACTGATCGCGACGATCCGTGAGCGGAAGAAGCTGAAAGACAAAGTCACCACCTTAACCCTCCAGGGGCGTCTCCAGGCCTACATCATGAGCGGGTTGCCCTTCCTCTTTGCGGCCTTTGTCCGCTCGTCCAATCCGCACTATTTTGACCTGTTGCTCAGGGACGCGACGGGCCAGGTGATCTTGATGGCCGCCGCCGGGTTGTGGGTCGTGGGGATGGTGTTGCTCATCAAGCTGAGTCGGGTGGATATCTGATGATCGTCGCCGTCTACCTCCTGATCGTGGGGGGCATCGTCTGCGCCCTGTGGGCCCTGATGCCGGAGCCGTCGGTCTCGTGGCCGCGCCTCCAGACGATCGTGGACTCGACGGTCAGCCCGTGGAGGTCGCCGGTACCCCGGCTCACAAGCCCGTGGCCTGATCGCTTCCGTTCGGTGCTCGCCCTCATGGGCAGGCTGCTCGGCAGGTTGATCCCCAGGCTCAGCCGACGGCGGGATGCGGTTGGAGGGCGGCTGGTTGCGACCGGTATGCCCCTCCCGCAGGAGCAGATCGTCGGCATCAAAGCGCTCTCGGCGCTTGGGTGTGCCGTCGTCGCGTTCACCATTGCGAGGGAGGTGGGACCGGTTCCGCCCTTCATCGTGGCGCTGGCTGGGGTGTTCGGCGTCATCCTCCCTGACCTCTGGCTGAAAGGCCGCGTGAGGCGCAGACAACGGGCGATTGTCAGGTTGCTGCCAGAGGTCATTGACCTGCTCTCCCTCTGCATCGGTGCGGGGCTCGACTTCCTTGGGGCCCTCAACAAAGTGGTGCTGGTCAGGCCCTTTCAGAAGGAACCGCTCATCGAGGAGCTGTTGGTCGTCTTGCAGGAGATCAAGCTGGGCAAGCGTCGATTTGAAGCCCTTAGGTCGGCGGCGAAACGGCTGAACGTCCCGGAGGTCTCCTCCTTCGTGCGGACGCTCGTGCAGGCCGACCGGATGGGGACGCCGATCGCCGAGGTCCTCTCCATCCATTCCGAAGATATCCGGTTCGAGCGGTTCATGCGGGCCGAGCGGGCCGCGTTGAAGGCCCCCATCAAGATCCTCATTCCGCTCATCTGTTGCATCATGCCTTGCGTGGCGCTCATCGTGGGGGCGCCGATCTTCCTCCAGTTCATGCGTCAGAATCCATTCGGGAAGTAGAGGCATGCGGATCGATCGGTGGTTGGCACTTAAACGCACAAAAGCCTTCTGCGTCGCACTCGCGACCCTCTTCGCCGCGGAGCAGGCGGTCTGGGGCGCCGACGCCAACGCCCTCCAGGCCTTGCAGCTCTCAAGCGAGCTGCAGCGCCAGCTTGAGCTGCAACACCGGGGCGCAATCCTGACGATGTATGACGACCTCTACGGCCGCGCCCCGACGGAGCAAGAGCTCAACGAGGCGCTCGAGTTCCTGAAACGCTCCCCCCAGCTCGCCCACGTGATCGAACGCCTCGTTCAATCCCCGGAGTCCCGGTGGCGACTCCGCCAGCCGGAACCTATCCGCTCGACAGCTCGACAGCTCGACAGCAGTAGGACAGACGAGGTCACCTGTCGAACCGTCGAACCGTCGAACCGTCGAGCCGGCTGCTGTCGAGCCGATCACAATTGCTCCCACCCTCACGATTACGCCGGACCCGACGGTGATTGCACACCTGGACGATGCGAGCATTACGGCGATCGAAGCCTGGCTGAAGGAGCCGACGACGCTGTGCTCCAACTGCGCCCCGAACGCCCTGGCGCCGATGCTGGGGATGGTGGGCATCCCCGTCTCTCGCGAAACCCTCACGGCGCAGGCGTTCCTTGTGGACTATCTGACGGGCAACCTCAAACTTGGCTCAAGGCTCGAGGCTCAAGGCTCAAGGCAACTACCAGAAAGGAGTAGCGATGACTTTGGCACACGAGCAACTGCACGTGTGGCAGCAAGCGATGGGGCTGGCCAGAGCGATCTACAAGATCACCGCCAGTTTCCCAGGTCACGAGCAATTCGGCCTGACGTCACAACTAAGGCGAGCGGCGGTGTCGATCCCGGCGAACATCGCCGAGGGGAAAGGGAGATACCACAAGAAGGAATTCGTGCAGTTTCTCTACAACGCCAGAGGCTCGTTGTACGAGACGCTTACACTCCTGACGCTAGCAACGGATCTTCGGTACCTGGCATCGCAGGATCATCAACAGCTCGTGACATCAGCCAAGGTGATCTTGAGCCAGCTCAGCGGCCTCATCAACTCCCTCAAGTAAGCGGTAGGGTTTCCCTTGAGCCTTCAGCCTTGAGCCTTGAGCGATTTGAGGGGCCATTGTTCATCTCGATGGATACGGTGCAGCAGCTCGCGCACGCTTACGGCCTGACGCTGAATGCCGTCGAGCTGACTACCGACGAGCTGTTGGCGTTGCGCTACCCCATGATCGCGGCCCTCGACCTCACCCAGGATGGGCAGGCGGACCACTACGTCGTGGTGAAGGACGCCAATGAAACGCGGGTCGTCTACGACGAGTCCGACGGCACGCAGGAGCGCCTGCCGACGCATGAGTTCCTGCGCCTCTTCACGAACTTTGCGCTGGTTCCGGCTGCCGACTCCTATGGCCGGCTGCTCAGCCAGGCCAAGGTCCGCTCGATCCGAGGCGGCCGGTCCTTCAAAGGGAAGTACCCCGATCTCGATGATCTCTTTGAGGAACCGGAGATGGGCGAGGACCTCAAAGGTCTTGGCCTCACCATCGGGGCAACGTTCCTCTTCCAGGGGCTTCAGTTCCCCACTTCGTGGGGAAACCTTGGCAGCTTTGGCGTCGAGGGAGGATGGAACTATGCGCTGCCGGATCTTTCCGGCATCACTCCCGCGCTCATGCATACCGTGGCGACGTACCAAATCAGCAATACGATGCAGTCGATCGCCTATGACACACAGTGGGAGAATATGTCCACCCTGGCCGCGGTCACGACAGGTTTGAATATGGGCACGACGGCCGCGCTGGGCGGCTTCTCCGGCTTTCCAGGCAACCTCAGCAATCTCCCGGCGCTTGAGCGGGCGCTCGTCGGCCTTGGGGGCGGCGCCCTCCACGGCTACGTGACCAACGAACTGGTGGAAAGCGGCGTGGATCGGGGGCTGGCTTCGCTTGTCGGCTTTACCTCAGGGTATGTGGCCATGAGCGGGCTCACCAATATGTTTGCTCCAAGACCTCTGGTGGGTGGATCTTTTCCTTTTCCGGAAAGCTTCGCACCCTCCACCGCTCCTGAACCGTTCAAAAGCCTCGAGAACTTCGGAGAGGGGGGCTTGGGCGCCTTCAGCCGCAACTGGGATGAGTTTGCCAGGCAGGCGATCCGCATCGAGATCGCCGATCTCACCTCGAAGCACCTCGGGCCGGAATACGCCGGCGCGCTTGCGCACGTTGGGACGAGGCTCGTTGAACTAGCCATCAATTGGCTTGCCGTGGATCGGGGGCCCACGGTGCCGATGAGACTGCCGTGGGATGAGGCGCTCAAAACCCCCTCCACCCTATTTCCGCAGTCGCTTGGCGGTGGGGACGGGGACATTGAACGCTTCGTAGATCCTTTTGCTGGGAGTCAGCTCCAGGCGCTCGATCAGAGCCTGACAGATCCGTTTGATGTGGTGCGCCTGCCCCAGTCCATGCTCACCGACGCGGCCGGCACCAAGACCTACTTCTCGGCTGATGGAGGAATCAGCCACATCGAGCAGCCGTTCAAGGACGGCACGCTGGTGCGCTTCCCCTCGGCGATGGGCGACGCCGTGTCGGTCATCCAGAACGACAGGTTCATCGGCAACCTATCTCGAATCGACCTGAGCGATGTCCAGTTCGACCCGTCCGCGTACCCAGCCACGCAACTCCTGACAACGCCGACCGGGGAACGGGCGTACTACGACCTCAACAATCAACTCATGGGGCTTGATCGGCCGCTCTCAGGTGGGGTGACGCTGTCGGAGCAGCCGCTTGGCGATGGGCTCAATCGGTGGACCTTTCTCAGGGGGAACCGGATCATTCAGCAGGGGATCCTCCAACCGACGGACCGCAGCAAGCTGGACATCGAGGAGCGACGAGCCGCACTCCCAACCAGCGTCTTCACCTCGGACCTCGGTGGCGCGCAGTACCTCCTTCGCGACGGCCAACTGACGCACGTTCGGACGACCGATCGATACGGCAAGACCACGATCTACTCCAAGAACGACGACGGCTGGAGCCTGAGCGTCTTGCAAAACAACCGGGTCATCATGGATGTTCCGAAAATCCATCGGGACTTTGGCTCGTATTACTGGGACCAACTGAAGGCGACCGGACCCAAAACGTTGGTTGAGAGCGCGGCACTCCTCGGCCTCCGACACCTCAGCCGCTTGAACCACGGGTTTGACAGCCCCTGGGGGACGCTGGCCCTCAGCGCGTTGGCCAGAGGACTCTCCCACCAGATGTTTGGAGGCGGGGAGCGCACCGTTTCGGGGCTGCTCCAGGGTTCCTTTGGGATGGTGCCTCAGTCGTTGCTGGAGGCCGCGTATGGGACCCTCGGCGCCGGCTATCGTGCCACCGAGGCGAGCATGAGAAATCGCACCAACTCGGACCTTGCCGAGTACGCGTATCTGTTTGGGCAGAGCGAACGGGGGCTTGTGCTGTCTGCCATCGATCCGAGCAAGGGCGTCTTCTCGCCACGTCCAGGCAGAGGGCTCTACGAGTTCTACTCCCAGTCTGCCTCGGAGATCGCGAGCAGAAACCTCATCAACGCAGCGCTGGCGCCGACGTTCATTGCCGGCCTCGTGGGTGAGCGCAGCCGGCTCGTCTCCACCGACTCGCTGAACACCCTCGGCGCCCTTGTCGACTACCAGAGCTATCTCGAGAAGGAACGTGTCCAACCAGGCATCGATGTGGCCATGCTCCAGGGAAGCCTCACCATGACCGAACAATACCTCAAGACCTTGGCAAGCGGGGGAGGGGCTGGTGAGGGCTTGGACCGCTTCCTGAACACCGAGGTGCTCCCGACGCTGGCCATGCTCGACAACGACACCTCATATACCGGACCTCGGTTTCGCGACGTGGTGAAGACTGGCAGCAGGTATCTTGACGTCCGCGTGCCGTTTGATAGGAAGTCCGGCTTGCCGGTTCAGGGCACGGTGTTTGATCCGCTCAGCGGCAATATCCCCATTGTGGAGTCCAACCGCTTCGCAGAGGTGGGCCGCAGCGTGGTGATGGATCCGGCGTTCCAGCGGAAGACCCCATCGTATGACGAGCTCTCCGCGAGGGCCATCAACCACATGCCGTACGAGGACTACGAGAACCTCGCCGCCGCGATCGGCTCAACGCCGACGCCAAAAGTTCTCCTGGGCTTCTCTCGCGAAGAGTACGGGCGGTCTCTGGTGTATGCCGAGGTCTTCAGGAACTACGTCAACCAGCTCCCGGACGAGGACTACGAGAACTTCGCCGCCGCGGTCGGCTCGGCGCCAACGTCGACACACCTCCTGGGCATCTCCCCAGATGCCTATATCAAGGAAGACGCGACGCCCGAACAGCTCAAACGGTTTGCCGAGCTTGGCCAGCATCTCGCGCAGATGAACGAGCTCACCCTGGCCCGGCACCTCAACACGCTTGGCGACTACAAAGGTCCGGTGGAATTCAGCCAGGTCGACGACGTTGCGCTGTACAAGGCGCACCAACAGGCCATCCTGCGGGGAGCCATCCCCGGGACCGCCTCCTGGGGCGTCACGCGCGAGACGGCTGGGCAGGACAAGGACCGCTATGTGGTTCTGGAGCTTCCAAGCGTTGAGGATCGAAAGGAGTGGCGGATCTATGACCTCCAACAGCCCCTGCCTGATCGATTCATCGGGATCTTTCAGCCCCAGGCAAGGTCCGACATCCGGTCGTTCGGCTGGTACCTCGGCAAACTGGGCACGGGTGAGGTGGCCGGCCAGTTAAGAGAGCAGATCGGTGCAATCCGCGGAGGCTTCTATCGCGACCTGGCAGACTACTATCGTGATCCAGCGTTTCGCAGCGACAACTTCGGGGTCATCAAGGTGACCAGCCTTGCGGACGACCCCTTCCGTAGGGACGACCCCTTCCGTAGGACCAGACTCGGCGATGAAGGCTGGATCGTGCGGTCGCACATCGGGGTCAGCCCTCTGGATGCGCTTTCGATCACCCCGTTCTGGCAGCTCAAGACGCCCACCGGGCGAGCCGGCCTGACACCGGCAGCCGAGCGAGTCACGAGCCCTGACGTTTCGTTCGGCCAAGAAGAACGACGGGGAGAGCTCCATGGGCTTTCGGCTGCTCCTCCTCTTCTGCCGAAGCCTGAGCCGCTCATGGATGTCGCGATGCAGTTTCCGTTTCCCAGTGGATTCGTCCAGCGCCTGATCGATGATCCCGTCGCGTTTGCCAAGCACAAGGATGCCTTCCTGAGCGCGCTCGGCGTCGCGAATCAGTCGCCGCTCCATGACATGTCGAACCTGTATGGGTTTCGGTCCAACACCCTCGATGGAGGGGCGCTCGTGCTGAGCCGCTTTCTTGGAGACGTGACGGTTCACAGCCTGACGGACAAGGAGATCAAGCTCCTGGAGGGGGTCCGTGAGGCTGCCCTCGAGGGGCGGGAGGCGCTCTCTGAGCATTTCCGCACGAAGCTGAAGGAAGAGAACATCAAGGAGCTGGAAGAGCTCGCCAGTCGAACCGGGGCGCCTTCCTTCAAGGAAGTCATCGACGCAGGCAAGCCTGAGCTGCTTGCGCAACGCGTTGACGATACGCTGAAGTGGGTCCGCGAAACCCAGCAACAGCTATTGAGCGGCTATACCGAAACCTTGGCCTTAAGTCGCACGCCAGGGAAGGCAGAGCTGGAAACAGGCAAAGATCGCCTCTCGCATCGGCTGGTCGGGCTTGATAGCCTGGGCCGCGTGAAGTTCGCCGGGCAGTTTCCCGGGCAGTTTACCCAGACGATCGCAGCCCAATACGTGGAGGGCCTCACCACGCGCGGGACGATGCAGCTTGAGCTTGAGCACGTGCCGCGGGTGGCCAAGCGTGAGATCGAAAAGGAGGCGGAAGCGATGGGGCGGGTGGTGGCTCGGTACGCCGGGACGATGCCCATGGGGATCACGGTGCGCACGGACGGCTTGCTGTTGGATCTCCAGAATCCGTCAGGGACCGTGGTGGGCCTGGCGCGGGATGGCACGGCGATCGCCGCGCGAGAGGTCTCCCCATTTTCTGAGACCTTCCCCACGATCATCAATCGGAACGCCGATCTCAATGCGCTGCTGGCTGGAAAGTACGCGTTCGGCACCACGTCATTGGTCGGTGAGTTCCAGGCGAATTTCTTGGGCATGGGACACCCTGGCGGAAAAGGGCAGATTGACGTGATCCCGATGAAGCCCGCCGATCCGACCTATCAGACGGTCCTGAGCCACGTGCAGGCCATGGGCGTGGGGGGCGACGACACCAGAATCAGCAGGGTTCAGGTGGCATTCGAGGCGTCGATGACGCCGGACGCGGCCATCCGCACGATCGAGCAGGCTGCTCCACCACGGAGAGTTGAAGGGGTTGATGAGTTGACGGGTGAGCGATCGGTGTGGTACGAACCCTTCCAGCTCACGGATGCCGGCAAGGAGCGCATCAGGATCGCCAACGAGCTGATCGCTCGCGGAGAGTTTTTCCTCTTCAGCGCTTCAGGGCGCGATCGCGAGACGAGCGGGTTCCTGGCGAAAGACGGCAGCAGTTACATGTTCAGCACGATCACCCCTAAGGGATCGGAGCTGACGTGGAAAGACCCGGGGATGGAAAAACAGCTCTCCTCCCCGCTGGATACCTCGCGGTTCCTGAGCACGTTCAAGCAGGAGGCCGGGTTCAGGCCTGAGGACAAACTCGTGCATCCCGTGATCTGGGGGATGCCGCTGAGCCTTAAGGCCGAGGAGATGGTCCATGAAATGGCTGAGCAGATGGTCGCGCAAGGCAAGGTGGAACGTGAGGCGGTGAAGGATGTCAAGGTGCTGATCATCCCTGGCAGCCTCTCGAATGCTTTTGCGACCCAGATCAACGGCCAGAAGGTCATCGTGCTCTACGAGGGAGCGCTGGATGCCGCTGGCGGCATCAACACGGTAGCCCTTGAGCGAGTCAGAGGCGTCCTGGCGCATGAGCTTGGCCACCTTGCCCTCGGCCATACCGATCCGGCTGGCCTCTGGGCCTACCGGACATTCGCCCTCGGCCTCTATGAGGACCACCTGAATGGCCTGAACCTTCCGGCCGGCGAGCATCTTGCCCGATCGCTTGGGCTTCAACTCGTGGGGCCGGCCCTCAGCCGCCTCGGTGAGACGGGTGCGGACCTGTTCGCCAAGCGGGCGCTGGAGCTCCAGCCCGACGCGACAGCGGCAATGGAGGACTTTGCGCGTTTCTTCAGGGAGACGGGCAAGCTCGAAGGGCTCTTTCCTCACGGCGTCAGCGCGTTTGGCACCCACCCGCCGGTTGAGGAGCGGGTCAAGCTGTTCGAAGGCAGCGTCACGCCAACAGGGCCGGCGACGCTGGGTGTGGAAAGCCCTCCAGGAGCTCCTCCTCTCAGGCCGGAACTGGGCGAGCCCTTCTGGTCGCTCTCGTCCCCAGGCTTCGGACAGCTCCCGTCACTCTTGGACAATCTGACCGATCTTCGATCGCCCCCAACGTTTGCCGACACCCTGGGCAGCCCCACGCTCCTTCCCAGGCTTGACCCCTTGCTTGAATCCTCCGAAATCTCGCAGCACGTAGTCGCCTTTCCACAACCGCTCCTTCCTGATCCCATCGGCGCTCCTCGATACCCAGGCCCTGCTCCATTTCCCGGAGAGGCTGGGAGAGGCGGTCTGGCCGACCTGCCGTCCGCCGCCAGAGCCGTCGGCAACGAACCTCCAGCCGTCACCACAACGAGGGGAAGTGCGCTGCAAGATGGTCGGCAAGCGAAGAAGATCGAAGAAGTTCCGGATCGGCCTGGCACCTTTCGAGTGACGCTGAATGACGACAGCGTTCACTATCTGCGGGCCGGCGACAACAACCGCATCGGTGATTGGAGCTACCACTTTGATCCGAAGACTGAGAAACTGACCCTTACCGGGCTCTACGAGCGCCTCCCCACGCCCGGGGAAGAGAGCGGCGAGGTCCAGCAGCTCCACGCCCTCAAGCCAGGCGAGAACCGCGTGGGTGAGCGCCTCCTCACCCTCGATGCCAAGGGCCTGCGCCTGAGCGGGATCTACGTCGATGGCCAGCTCATCCGTAAAGGTGACGGCCCCACCCGCGTCGGGGATCTGGTCTACACGCTCGACGACAAC
Source organism: Candidatus Omnitrophota bacterium (assembly GCA_016193175.1). Lineage (GTDB taxonomy): Bacteria > Omnitrophota > Gorgyraeia > Aquiviventales > Aquiviventaceae > JACPSQ01. Next base: position 38,801 of record JACPSR010000044.1, on the reverse strand, counting down.
AAGCTGCAGGTCACCGGGCTCTACGAACGCCTCCCGACCCCCGGGGAGCCAGGCGGCGAGGTCCAGCAGCTCCACGCCCTCAAGCCAGGCGAGAACCGCGTGGGTGAGCGCCTCCTCACCCTCGATGGCAACGGCCTGCGCCTGAGCGGGGTCTACCGTACCGATGCCAAGGGCAACGAACGTCTTCTCAAGATCGAGGAAAAGCCCGACGGGACTGTCGACCTCGTCGCCCCGGACAAGACCGGTCAGCCCTGGATCTACGAGCAGTACGCGAGCCGCCGGGACCTGGAGACGGGCCGTCCGAGCTGGCGCTACGTCACGGATCCCAAGACGGGCGAGGAGCGGGAGCTCTTCTACACCTGGAACGTCGTTGATCCGAAGTACGGGACGGGAGTCCAGGTTCGAGATGGCGCCACTGGAAGAGAAGTCTTCTTTGCGGATAAGAACGGTATTCAGGTCGACCGAGCAACGGGCGTGGTGATCGATCCCAGCCGGAATACCGTGACATTTCCGGCTGGATATCAAGTGACGCTCACCGATGGGACTAAAGTAAGTTTGGTGCGCGATGTGACACAGCCCATGACCAAGGACGGGCGCTATGACTTAAGCTCCGGGCTCCCACCCCGGACAGGGGAAGTGCCATCTCTCCTGCCTCAAGCCGCACAGGTCGCCGGCGGTTCAGGCCTGCGCGTGGTCGGGGCGACCCAGACCCCCGCCCTGGGGACGGGGACGACGACGTACACCGTGACCCTCGGCGGCAAGACCTATACCGCCGAGGCTGTGACCCCCGCCGGGGCCGTGACCCCCGACGTGGTGGAGTATCCGACCAGCGCGACCGGTTCCGGCAGCATCCGGGTGAATCTCTTCCGGCTCCAGGATGGCCGCTACGTGGGGGTGGATCCCGCCACCCAGCAGATCACTCTCCTGGACGATAACAAGGGCACCGTCCAGTTCCTCGGCCCCGGGGGGCAACCCACCCGGCTCCTCCTCACCGAAGGCCAAACGCATGACCTGCCCCTGAAGGCCGGGGGCACCCTCACCCTGACCGCCACCGCCCCGGTCGCGACGTTCACCGTGGATGCCGGACAGATGCGCCTCATTGAAGGCAGCGCCACCGCTCGCGGGCCGCAGGGCTTCACCCAGCCGCTCTCCCTGAGCCCGGGCGAGCGCGTGGTCGGGGCGACCCAGACCCCCGCCCTGGGGACGGGGACGACGTCCACCGTGACGATGGGAGGGCGGAACTACACGGTCGAGCGTATGGGAGAAACCGGCGACAAGTTTCGGGTCATGGATGGAAACAAGCAAATCGGGATCTTTCGCCGGAACGGGGAACAACTCGAGCCCTTTGAAGGAAAGTTTCCTGACACGGACAGGTCACCCGACAAGAAGCCCATCCTCATCACCTATCAGGAGGGCGGCGTTCGATACTTCGAGTACACGCAACCCGCCCATATTGCCGAGGCCAAAGAGCTGCAGAGACGCCTGGGCGTGACACCGGACGGCAAGATCGGTTCTCAGACTCTGAAAGCGATGGAGGGGCGCACGGCGTCCCAGGCAACGCCCCTGAACCTGACGGCGCTCATCCCCGCGGGGGCGCTCGAAGGCCGTCGGGTCGGAGAGCGCTTCACCGTTGACGTCAGCATCCCCGCCAAGAACCTGGTACGGGATGGCGGGAGCGTGCCCGTGTCCGAGATCCTCCGCGATCAGCGGGCGTACACCGCGATGGCGCCAAGCGGCGAGATCCCTGCGAAGCTGACACTCGAGCGGACCAAAAACGGCATCGCCGTCCGCGATATCACGCTCTCGGAATTCTACAAGAACCCGAATGTCTCAGGCAGCGGCACGGCTCAGCAGCAGGCTGTCAGCGGCGCCCTCTATCCATCGTTCACGATCAAGGATGGCAAGCTCTATGGGACTCTGGAGGGGCAGGTGGCAGGAGAGAAGACCTCCTTCACGTTTACCTATACACCAGGCGGCAGCAGCCCCGTCGATATTTGGCAGTACTCCAAACTCGACATCAAGAGAAACGAAGACGGGAGTATCACCGTGAAGGCGCCAGAGATCGTCTACAGCCAAGGGCGCTTTGCCCCTGAGCTTGCCGCTGCCGGTGTGGCGCCACTGGTCATCTTAGGTCCAGGCGGTTCGCACAGAAACTATACCTCAACCGCCGACCGCCCGGTTGCCCTCATGTTCGACAAGCAGGGCCATCTCATGAACGCTCTCGCCTTCAAACCCGGAGAGGTCAACGTGGAGCTTCCGAACATCGAGCCCGGCGAGAAGGTGGGTAACCTCAAGAACATGACCAACAGCCGCATCAACGCGTTTCTCGATGTGGCGACTGGTCAGCTCGACCCGGCCCTGAACCCGCACCTCAGTTCCGGAGACCTCTCCCCCGTCGTCACCATGAACGGGAAAGAATATTACAGAGAGATTCGCCAGCAACCAAGCCTGGATACGTTGGATACAACTGACCGGGCGCTCCATGCGCGAATGCGGGAATATATGCAGAATCATCCGGAGATGAGTATGCCGTCGTGGATGTCTGAGGGAGCGGAACGACAACGTTACCTGCAAAGGATGCAGCAGAACCAAACCACCTATGTCGTCAAAGTCCACGATCTCGCCTCAGGGTCAGTCCGTGATGTTAGCCCTGGTGAAACAGCGGGCCACCTGCTCATGGGGTATGGCGAGGCATGGCTCGGAACTGCGGTGTCTGCTTGGACTCCTTCCTCGAGCTCATGGAACGAGGCGGCACGAGCGATTCAGACGGCAGGGCTCAATCGAGTGGCTTTGAGTCAGATGATAGCCGTCAACACGTCGTATAGCGAAACAGCACTCGGGGCCGGCGTGCCGTTATACGTGGGACAATTGTTAACGGGAATTTTCGTGGGATTACCATTGCACGCGGTAATTGCTCCAAGGGAGACAATCGCCAGCTTCTCCAACATGGCGAGCGACTTCATGACTCTCATAGATGCCAATCCGATGATGGCTGCGGTACAGCTTACTACTTTGGCGCTTCTCCCAGTTTTCACAACGGGAATCCCACGATTTGCCAGGGGCGCAGCGGCCGGAGACGTTGGATTGGCATTGTCACAGACAGCGGAGGCTGTGACTGCAGCGATGCCTGGCCATCTGGGTGCATTTGGTGGAATGGTCATTGGTTCCTATGCAGGGGGACAGGTTGCTGAGTTTCTTAATTACCCCAAGGACAGCGGGGGTTATGCAACCTTTGTGGGGGTGGGTAATGTCGCGGGTATGCTGGTTGGCAATCTCGGAGGCACGATAGAGTTGAGTCGAGGTCTCGTCTCCAGCGCTCGAGAGTTTACCGCGGGTGTGCGTGGGATGTCTCCTCGAGAGCTGACTTCTGAAGTCACTTCGGCTGCCCAGACCCTCGGCATCGAAAATCCTTTAGCCGCCACCGTAGAATCCATCGCCGATGCGGGTAGAGAAGCTGCTCGTCCGTATCGGCGGGATACTCTTAGATACGCTGATGACGTGAATCCGGGCAGCCCTTATCACGCAGAGTTTCTCAAAGCGACAGAGAAGCTAAACCAAATCGACCAGGCAAGACACGTGTTGAATGATTTCGTCGAAAACGGTCCAGGGACTGCCTATAGAGTAGGGGCTTGGGTGGGGGATTTCGCAACCGGAGTGAGCGAGTGGTTCAGGGGTAGTAGGGAAGCCGTGCAACCGACGACGGCCTATGCACCGGAAGCCACTGGAATGGGAGTTTCAAGGCTGGCGTTGCCGCCGGCGCCTGCTGATATTGTCGCGGCAGCCTCGGAAGCAACCGGGGTTGGAGCTACACGGCCTGCGTCGTTACCGGAACTTAGGTTGTCACAGGATCCGGGTCAGATTCCAGGACGGCTCGCAGCAGAGACCGCCGCCAATCCTGCGCTTGGCACGTCTTCAGCTTTGCCAGCGCAAGTCTCTGCTGAGCCGGTCGCCACAACAGGGGTGCTCAGGCCCGATCTGCCTGCTCTTATCGGGACAGCCTCGGACACTGCGGGCGCTGCGAGTGGAGTGGGAGGCGCACGCCTTGCCTCGCCACCGGTGCTGGCGCCCGAGGTTGCGATGCCACGACTCGCGCTACCGACGCCAGTGGAAGCCACCCCCGCACCATCCGGTCCCAGCCTGCTCTCCGAAGTGGCTCCAGTCAGGATCGGTCCCATCGCGCTTCCAGCCAGCCTGCCAACCACACCCCCTCTGGCCATCACGACACCCCAGCCAGAGGTGGATCTAGGCCCGGTGGTCACGATCATGGTCCCTGGCCCTGGAGAGGGTCTTTCCTTGACCGGAACAGGCCACACCGCCCTGACGGCATTACTCAGCGTGAACGGCGCGATGCCCCCGCATGTCTTCAACCCATACACCGGCGTGCTTGGTGATGGCGTTGAGCTGCGGCGCATCGGCCCTGACGACCGCGTCGAGGTGTTAGACGTCGGCCGCTTGGACACGCCGTTGCGGCCTGGGGATCGCCTGGTGTTTGAGCCTCGCATTCCGACGGCGGATATGGCGGCGCCACCAGTGTCCTTGGGTGGCCCAGGTCCCATTGCCTACATGAGTTTTCAGGAAGCGCCGGTGTTTGGAATGGAACGGACAGCTTCTGGCGACGTCGGGATGCCGGGGGGATTGCTGGGGCGCTTGAGTCAAACCAGGGATGCGGCGTTCGAGTTTGGTCGCGCTGAGTCTCAGGTTATAGAAGGCGAGGCGGCTGCGCGCCTGCTTGAAGCGAATCCCGGTAAGCCCATTCGCTTTCTAGGCGGTGCGATTCCCAACGATCCTATCGCAGCGGCGCGCGCCGGTCAGCTCATCGTGGAGCAGCAGCCGGATGGGAGCCTCAGCGCAGTCCGTCCGATCGGCGGCGGGGCGCCTCGACCTGGGGAACCCGGATATCAAGGGCTTGAAACCGTCGATCCCCTGATCATCGACGGAATCCGTGCAGCAGAAAAGGGTTTGGGCTTCGCTGCAATGTCAAGCCATTTGAGCAACTTCTTAAAGACGCACGGGGTTCCTGCCGCAGACGTCGATCGGATGGCCACCGAAAGCAGGTATAAGGGCGCTTGGCTTCTCGCTGGCGAGATTATCAAAGAGCGGTACGGCGGGCTGAATGGGCCTCATGGAGTGACAGCACCTCCCACACTAACCGTGCCGCCCATGGAACCAGGGACAGGCTTGAAGGTTTCCTCCGAACCACCGATTCGTCAGGCTCCTGTGGTTGAGTCGCAGGCTCCCCGTGCGCCTCCGGAATTGACCCAGGCCAAGCCACGAGCCGAAGCTCCCCTCTCAGACCCTGCCGCATTCGAAGCCCGCGTCAAAGCATTCTACGAGCGTCCGGACGTCACAGAGTTGCTCGCCAAAAGCGAAGATAGCTCTCAAGCTGCCAATGGGCTCACACTACTAAAAGTCAAGGAATTCGTGACCCAAGGCAAGGATCCCGCTGAGGTTAACTGGAATAAAGCTCCTCATCCGTCTCCTAAGGCGAATCGGATCATTCTTGACGTCGAGCGGGCTGCAAGGCAAGCCATCGCGGCGGAGAAACAGGCGCGCGCTGACGCGAAATTCGAAGCGGAACTCCAGGCGCAAATCGCCGCGCAAGCCGCGAAGGAAGCGGGCGCTCCACAAGCTTCTTCAGGCGGCAGGACTCACACCCTCAACCTTGATCCCTCGCAGCCTCCGCCAGGCATCCGATCGCCCGAGAGGCCCTCTAACTTATTCGATGCCTACGGAGATCGCGTTGGAAGCCGTCCAAAAGCGCAGGTCCTCGATGCCTCTGGACATCCCATCGGTGGCCGGCGGGGAGCGCAAGTCAAAGTCGCTGAGCGCATCCCTATCACAAATCCGGAACACATCGAGACGGCACGCGTCCTTGGTCATGCCAAGGAGGGTGAACTAGCGACCTACAGCGGCAGAGATCAGAGAGCCATGATGGTCGACTATGATGCCGAAAAACCACAACTGTTCTCATCAGGAACCAAACAAGCACAAGCGGTTCTGATTGGCTTATCGGGGCCGACAGGGAGCGGGAAGACAACTTTCCTCACCGCGACTTACGTTTTGGATACACATCGAGCGGGAGGGCAAGCGCTCCTGCTAACACATGAACGGTGGGTAGCCGAGGATACTGCCGGTAAGCTCGGGCCTCGTTTGCTTCAGCAGGGCATTGTCACCGGCCTACTCGAAATCGGCCCAGGCGTGATTACTATCCAGGCTGCTGATGGGTCGCAATTGACAGCCAAGGCCAACGATCCTATCGCCCTAGCCGCAGTTGAAGGAGCTGTGAGGCGATTAGATTTTGCGATTCTGCAGGATGTCCACGAGTTGCAACTCCTCGTTTCAAACGATCGCCGTTTTGGTGGCGCATGGACCCGAATCAAAGAAAACCTGTTAAGAAGACACGCGCAAGTAGATGAGCTAGACACCGTGTTGGAAGCTGAGGACCTCCAACTTGCGACAGGGCAAGGCGGAGAACAAGGCGTTCCCATCTCCTCAAGGCTTGTGAAAGCAGGCGAACGTGTGGACCAATTCCTACGGCGACTCGAAGCCGAAAGCGTCCAGCTGGCGGATCATCTTGTCAAGGAAGACGTCGAAAAACCTTACTGGGATCCAGTTGTGGAAAAACGGTTCGAGCAGGAATTTCAAAACGAATTTGGTTCGATCCAGCAGATGGAGAAGGATCCTCAAGGGCGAATGCTCCTTGCGTACTTCAGAAAGGCTTCCATGGGTTGGTGGGCTGGAGAAGGAACCCAGTTTTCAACTGTCCTTAAGACCACAGGATATGCAAAGGCGGGAGACCTCGTGCCTGTGCGTAGGTCTGGGACCCGGAACGAGCGGGTGAGATTCAATGATCCGATCGAACTGCTTGTACTGAACAACCTTGTGAAGCCGCGGATTATCGAACGGTATGCAGCAGCGGGCGTTGATGTGTCCTCGTGGAGCCTTGATCCCAGTGAACTTCGCATTAGTGAGAACTTGGAACGAGTGAGCGCCGCCGATGCGATGGAGGAGTTGTTAACCCATGCCAAAAGTTTCCTTGGTTCCGCCTCTGACTTGGATTTGGTCGCTGAGCATCTCGGCTTTGAATTTGGAGTCTCAGTTCGAAGCCGCGGGGAGACGCCCTTTGGGGGGCGTCATCCATTCCGAGCTGAAGAACTGGAGACCGCGCCAAGTGTTCGGGAGGAGATGCTGGAGACTCGAGAATCTCTGGAAAGGGGCGCATTGGCTCTGGCAGGCAAAACGAATGTGGTATTTGTAATGATTGATCGCAGGACGCCGGAGAGCGAGGCTCGGGCCGCATTCCTGGAGCTTTTCAAAGACCATGAACGCGTCATCCTCGAGGCCAACGGAGACAATAACTACTATAGACCAGGAGAGATGAACAACCCGGAAGAGCTTCTCTTTGAGGTTGGAAAAGGCCAGAGCCCAAGGCGGTCTGCTAGGACTGGCGAGGAATTGCCTCAGGTAAAAACCATGCGTATGGACGAAAAACACAAGGGGATGGTGGAGCTTTGGTTGCGACCTCGCAACCGGGGCATGGATCCGCGCGCTGACGATCGGACACAGCCGGTCCTGATCGGAGGTAAAGACAACCCACGGTGGGAGCTTCAACAAGCCAAGGGCCGGTTCCGTGGAGAGGGCGATCCAGTTGATTTTGAGCGTCCAATCTCTATGCAAGTCGTGCTCATTGACGAGGGTGGATGGGCTCGCGAGATCGTCATGAGTGGGAATCCGATGGCAAGTTTGGAACGCCACGCAGAAGCCCGGCAGCGCGCTATCCTTCAACAACTGGCCTTTGAACGCGACGCTGGTAACATGACGCGCTTGAAGCACGCCTTATTGAATAGGATGGCGACTCGGAATCCGCAGATCGCGGATGTCATTGGCAAGTTGACATATCAAGCGCAGGAGTTTGATTCTATTAATAATGCGTTGCGTATCGGCAAACAGCAAGAGCCTGGGCCCAATTTAACGGCCCTTGCGAAGTTAGAGGTTGCGTGGGTTCGGGAAAACCTCGTCCCACTTCTGGACAAGCTCGATGGCCTCAGTCGCGCAGAGATTGAGCGATGGATCGGCGAGTCAGAGGAGCCTGGTGCGCTGGAGGTGCGTCTCGGAGGCTCCAGCGTTGACCAACCGATCATGCAAAGCGCTGCGGTCCATGCCAAGACCCCGGCTCAGTTGGTGCAGCTGATCAACGCTCGCCGAAGTGCTGAGAGCTATCCAAAGCTTGTATCGGAAGTGCAAGCCCCTCGCGCTGTGCTGACAAGGTCAATGGACGACGTTCCGAAGACCGTCACAGAGCTTCAACAACTGGAACGCGGCGATGGCAGCACGGTTTCTCCGGCGCCACCGACTGAGGGGAGTGGCGTTCCACGAGACGGGAAAGCGGTGTTTGAAGACTCAGCCCTGGTTGCTTGGCTGAGAGACCCAGGCAATGGGCTTGTGAAACCAGGTACTGATGAATTGAACTATCGTGGCTTACGATTCCTAAGCGTCGTGTTGGGGATCGCCAATGCCAACGATGATGAACAACGTAACCTGGCTGCGGCTTTGGGTCTAGGGGTGTTCCCCAGTCAAGCGGATAACGCGGAACATCGCTTAGGAGAACTGTCCACCCAGCAGGCCTTTGAAACCGCGAGACATCTGCTGAACGTGGGGCTCGTGGATCTCGATGACCATAGGCTTTCGTCGCTTGAGGGACTGCTTGTTATTGGCCAGGCATTGAATAGTTTTTGGTCAGCCATTGGAGAGACTCAGGTCACCGCTGAGGAAATCCGTGGCCTACGCACCTCATCCGATCCGCTGATCCTGGCCAAGTTCATTCGGGATCGGATTGACGCCTCGGCCTACCCGACGCTGTATCGGGAGCTTGGCGACATCATTAAAGGGCAAGCGTCCGCCCAGAAGAAGGCCCAAAAGGCACGAAAGATCGTTGAGCGAGTGCAACAGAAGCAGCAAGGTGGAGAGCAAGTGAAAGTAGGAGCTCTCGATGGAAAACGAATAACCCGCGCGCAGCGCGCCTTAGAGAACACCGCCGTCACGTTTGGGACGTTAGAGCGCCTGGCGGAGGCGATGCGCCGAGATCAATCCTCAAGTGTAGGTTCAGGGAGCAGCGGGGCTGGTAGCGGAGGTGGCGCTGTTCCTCCCATGCCTCCTAGCGGCGGTAGCGTCTCATCCACACCGCCAACGAGCGTGGAAGGGCCCAGCGTTCCATCGATGCCGAGCAGTGGCAGCGCTGTTCCTCCGACGCCGCCAGTTGGGGGCGGCGGTATCCCACCAGGTGGCGGCTCAGGCATGATTCCCCAATCTCCTCCTGTTGGTGGCGGCACGATTCCTCCTGCGCCTCCTGGTGGCGGTCCTGGAGGCGGTGGAGGGACCGGGGGCGGTATCGGCGTTCCTCCGAGCCCGCCTGGTGGAGGTGCCGGTGGCGTCCCGCGAGGTCCTGAACCTGCGCCTCCTGGTGGCGGGAGTGGTGGTGTTGTTCCTCCGGTGCCTCCTGGTGGTGGTGGAGTTGGCGGTGGAGGGACCGGGGGCGGTGGTGGAGGTATCTCCGGTGGCGGCCCTGGAGGCGGTGGAGGGACCGGGGGCGGTATCGGCGTTCCTCCGAGCCCGCCTGGTGGAGGAGGTCGCGGTGGCGTCCCGCGAGCCCCTGAACCCGCGCCTCAGACTCCACGCTCAGCGGCCATCACCAGCGCCATGTTCATTCCTCTCTTCTTCCCGGACGCCGATGAGAAGAAGCGCAAGCGAATCAGAGCCGTGTGGCAGGGGTTAAAGACCCTCGGCATTGCGTCGGCGGTGCCGATCCAGGAAGCGATGGCAGCGCGCACGCCGCTCGATGTCGCGAACCTCATCACCAAATACGATACGCCGAAAGCGCCTGCATCTGCCGGCGCCTATGAGACCGCGCTGGATGTCAAGAAATTGTACGAGGGTGAGGGAGAAGCGATCGAGGGGATCCTCAAGCCCAACGAGGCGGTGACCTTCGAAGCGGTTCAGAAGCTCGCCGAGACGAACAAGGCTTCGCCGCTGGTCGTCGCCCAGTTCTTCCTCGGGTTGGGCACGACGGAAGCTGAGCTGGAGGGGGTTGAGACGTTGGTGACAGCTCTGAATGACGTGAACCCGAAGTTGACCGAAGGGGTCGATGTGCGGCACCTGGCCGCTCCCACCATGCCGTCTGCTGGTGACATCATCTCACTGGCACGCAATCAGGCCTTGATGTCCTGGGCGCGACTCATGAGCGCGCTCAGCAGCCAGGCGAAGACCCAGGAAGGCAAGCCGCCGGTTCCCCCGCTCCTGATCTTGGCGAACCTCCATCGCACGTCCCAGGCAGCCAGAGATCGCCTCAGGGAGCTGCGAGGGCTGGAGGGCAAGCAGCCGACGGTTGGGATGGTGCAGGAGGCGGCCGCTCAGATGGACCGCGACCCGTGGCTCTTCTTTCTTATGGTGGATTCGCAGATCGACCTCGAGACGGCACGCATCCTCGCCGCGGTGGACCACGATCTGATCAGGGAGCTCTCCTTGCCGGAAGCGGCGAAGAGACGATCCGCTGTCATGGCGCAGTCCACGGTGGAAGATGTTGAGGTTGAAGTGCCAGGCGCCGAGGAGAAAGAGAAGCGGCAGGTTCTGAAGATTGCGCCGAAGCCTATTGTGCAACTCGCCAGAGCAGTCAGTCTCGATGAGTGGGCCAAGGAAATCATACGCCATCTCCTCCTGTTTGATCCGGCGTCGAAGATTACGGACGCGGGCGCCTATGCCATGATCGGAAACGCCGCGTTTGAGGAACAGCGATATGGGGATGCGATTGACAGCTATCAGAAGGCCCTTGGGCGCGTCTCATCGGAGGATGCGGAGGATGCCGAACTCGCCCAGACCGTTCAACACCGTCTTGCAGCGGCTCAATACAATGTGGCGCTCGGCCATGCCAACGAGGGAATTCGCGCTTGGAACGAGGCCCGATATCAAGACGCCCTCGCGCACTTCGAAGCGGCCCAGCGCGCCGATCCAGGAACTGATCCTGAATTTAGCAACGAGCTTCGGCGCAATCTCGCGCTTACCCGGCTGAGACAGGCCTTGGGAGCGCCTGCGCCAGCCGCACAGCCAGGGGCAGCCGCCAGACCTGCGACTCCGGCCGCTACCACCCAAGTCCGGCAGTCCAACGCCACCGCGCCAATTCCAGCCACTGTGCCAGCAGCCGCTACGCCTGCACCCGCTGCGCCAGACGTAGCCGAAACGGCGGCCGCAAGCGCTGCGCGTCACGCGCCGGCTGCTGAAGCCAAGCCAGCGCCGTCAGCCGCCCCACCAGAAGCGCCTGAGGCCAAGCCTGAGCAAGCGTCGCCCGCTCCGCCCGTCGAGCCATCAGTGCCCGGCACATCCGGGCCAGCCATTGAACGGACGCCGGAACCGCTCACGCCTAAGCAGGAGAACATCTTCAAAGGCATGATGAGGGATTTCTTTAAGGAGGTCTCACCGGCGTCGCAAGCGATGGTGCTCATGGGACTGGCGTACCTTCTGTTCCAGGCGGTGGCGCCGTTTGTGACGCCGGCGCTCCAAGCGGTAGGCACTTGGTTGGCGTCGCTGACGCCTGCGGTACCCATTGGCGCCGGGATGCCGACGGTGGCCGGCGTTGCCCCGGACGGCGCGCTTGGGTTGCTCTCCAGTTGGCTGTTCGGCGGAATCGCCCTTTTTGGAAAGTCCCGAGGCTGGTTTCAACAGGAGGTGACAGATGAAAAGGCGAGTCGGGATGTTGCGCTTAAACGACCGGGGACGGATCGTCTTGCCGATCAGGTTCCTGCTCGCGCGTTCAATGCGGTTCCGGAGGTATCAAAAGCGGGTGCGCTAGGCCCGCTGCCCTCCGGGACGCCGCGCGGGGGGATGCCGAGCCTGATGACCGAGGCGACGCGGCCGGAAGCCACCGCTCACGGGTTGCTCTGGAACGGCCTCTCCAATCTGACGCGCTTCCTGCGCCGCTGGCGTCTCCACCCCTTGACGACGGGACCCCAGCCGCCCAGCGAACCATCGAAACTACGATCAGAGAGCCCTGGCCCCTTTGGGCGCGTGACGCAAGTCTTGGTCACAGCCCAGGGATCCACGTATGAGGTAGACGAGCGAGGGCGGACGCGCCGCACAAAGACACCACACCCCGGCCACCCTGCCAGCGACGTCGGTGTGAAGCCGCCGAGCGTCCGCACGGTGTACGTCTCGCCTGAAGACGCTCAACGCATTGGCCTCCACGGTACGCTCAGCGGTGAGGTACGCGTGGTGTTCCGTGGCGACAGACTCCACCTCGTTGGACGTACCGACAGCGAGAAACCGTGGGGAATAACCCAGTACGACCGAGAACATCCTATTCCGTTCAGAGGCCAGCCCGCTGTTGGAATAGCGCCCATTGAATTGTGGATGCCCGACGAGGAGGGCAACGCCTGGGACGGTTGGCATGCCGGCAACCCAATTGTAGAGCTGTCCGCTGAGTTCGCGCCTCACGCATCTGCCGAGCTGCCCGCCGAGCCGACGGCGGGCACACAACGGGTCTCGCGCAGTTTCCTTCGCGGGATGATTCGGAAGGCCTGGCCAAAACTTGTCATGATGGGCGTGGTGGCGGTGGGAGCGGTCCTTCTTGGGCCCGGGGTGGCCCTGGCGCATCAGTTCCTTACCAAAGCGTCGAATCTCCTGGCCGTGCCGGATCGCTGGACGTTTGCGAATCCCTCCCAGAACACCCTGTGGGGCATTGCGCGCGACATCCTGAAGGCCAAGGGGGTCGAGCCGACGAATACCCAGATCGCTAATCTCGTTCAAGAGATCGCCAAGACCAACGCCATCAGCAATCCGGAGATCATCGAGGTTGGACAAAAAATTCAGATTCCACAGGAATTCGCGACTCAAGAGGTCATCGCCAAGCTCACTGGCCAGTCCTTGCCGAGCGCACCACCGTCCTGGAGCGTTGATGAGCATGTGGTACAGCCGCCGAGCGCGACTTCGAGCGGCGGCGAGCACGCAACGACGGGAGCAAGCGGCCTCTTTGACTCGCTGGTCCAGGCGATCCACGCGCATCCCTATCTCGCGATCGTGGTTGGCGTCATCGTCGCTCTTGCAATGGCCCTGGCAGCAGCCTATGTGATCCGCCGCGTCCGGGCGCGCCGACGAGCGCAGCGAGCGCAGGCTGTAGACGGCCAAGCGGTGGCTCCTGCGCCAGCCCCAGCCGGGGCCACGCCCCCCCCACCTGCCGCGTCTGTGGACGAAGCTCAGGCCCGACGTGCCCAGGCGATCGAGAAGTATGTTAAGGTCATCGAGGCGTTGAAGGGCGTGGCGGATGATCAGGCGCTTGAAGCGGCGCAACAGTCGCTCATCGCCGCAGATGCGCAGGCCAAGTCGTTTGGCCTCGGTGATGATGAAGAAGTGAGGAAACTGCATGAGAAGGCAGGGCTCCTCTCCAGTCTCGTTCCGCAATATCTCGAGGTGATCACGCGCTTGCAACCAGGCGTTCTCGATGACGCTGCACATGATGAAATCTTTGGTGATCTCAAGACGTTGGATGAGCAGGCTGACTCCTATGGTCTCAGTGAGGAGACGGCAAAACTCAGCCAGCAGATCCTGACCCTTCTAGCCAAGATGGCTGCGGTCCCTGCGCCTGAACCTCAAGCGCCCGCAGCAGGGGATGTAGCCCCCCCAGCAGCGTCCATACCTGCTGCGCCGGCCGCCCCGCATGGCGCTGCGCCCGCCGCGCCCACCCCGGCGCCTGAAGCGCCCCCAATGACTCCTCCTTTGCCTCCCGTGCCGCCTGCCGCGCCAGAGCCGTCCGATGTTACGCAAGGGACCCGGTACGCTGATGCCGCCAGCAATGAGCCCGCGCGGTATCAACGGCCAGGCGAAACCCGACGCCAGCAGCTCCTTGCGGCGGGCAAAACTCATCAAGAGGCGTCGGACATTGAGCTGGCAGAAGCCAAAGCCTCTGGCCAGGCGATCCTTAACTCGCTGCGGCCGGGGGATGTCTTGGAGCACGGAGCTCAAACACACTTGCGGTTTGATGGTCAGTTCCTTATCGTGCTTGATGATCGTGGAGCGGAAACCGGCACGGTGTACGCCGTAACCTCCCACGAGGCCGTTTTTGTGGCGGCCGCGTCAAAGCTCATTCGCCGCAAAGAGCAACCCTCCTCTGAAGCACCTGGTGAGCCGCCCGTCGTTGCGCCAGGCGCTCCACCTGCGCCAGCGCCCATTGCCGCTGCCATGCCATCTGCCGCCGGCTATGTCGTCGCTTCTCGGCAAGAGACAGCCTATGACAAGCGAAGACGCCCCACTCCAGAGACCATCGAGGACACGGTCTACGAGGATGCGAACCTCGGTCTCATCTTAGTAGCAGACGGGATGGGCGGGCACGCGGCAGGCGAGGTGGCTAGTCGGTTAGCGCAGCAGCGTATCGTTGAAGTCGTTTCGAAGGGTCTTGTCGCGGCCTCCTCTCTCGAAGACGTTGAGGGACTTCTTCACCGGGCGATAGCTGAGGCGCAGGAGGCAATTCTTGTGGAGATTCAAGAAGACTCCGGCAAGGAGGGCATGGGAACGACGGTTTCGGTGGCCGTTGTGTGGACGGATGGGGTCGGTCAACGCTGGCTGATTGGGGCGAACATCGGTGACAGCCGGCTCTACCGCCGGACGGCTGCTGGCGACATGATCCAGGTGAGCCAAGACGATTCGCTCGTGCAAGCCCTCGTGGACGCAGGGGAAATCTCGCAAGAAGCGGCCGAGATCCATCCTCAACGCAACGAGATCACTGCCGCATTGGGCTTTGAGGGAGCCGAGGCGCTTCAGGATCGTCAAAAAATCCGTCTACGGCTCGACCCAGGCGATGTGATCGTGGCGATGTCGGATGGTGTCTCAGACAATCTGGGGCAGAAGAACATCAGGGAAATCGCGGCGCAACACGCACCCCCCGACGCGCTGGTCAACACGCTGGTCGATGAGGCTATGCGCATCGCCACCACCCCGCGCGATCAGCTCAATGAGGGTGAACAGCGCTACCGCAAGCCGGACGACATCTCTGCTGCGGCCATCGCGATCCCTGTCGGGCGTGCAGTTCCTCGCTCCTCTGCCGCTGAAGCTCGACCAGCCGCCCCAGGATCAAAGCCCGGGGAAGCTGGTCCTCCACCGCAAGGCCTCAAAGATCTGACAGCCGAGGTCGTCACGCAGGTCATGGGCAGCATTACGAGGATGATCGACCGGCAGTCACTTCCTCCCACCCCTCAGCGCTTGGGGTTTCTCATCACACAACTTGGATATCTGCTTGGTATCGGTATGAATGGGGAGCGCAACGAGCAACTCCAGCCAACGGTCGCCATCGATCCCGGAGGATCGTTTGTAACCGTCTCCTTCTCCTTGATCGGTGGCATTTCGATCACTGTGCCAGCGGATCGCAGCCTGCGTCTGACTCCTGAAGATACCGAGCCGATCAAGCGAGCGATCCTCGCGGCGATCCGACAGAAGCAAGTAGAACTCGAAGTCGAGGCATTGTTGATGGATCTGGCTGGGCCTCGAGGCACCACTGCGCCAGCCGCCGCCGTCCCAGCTGCGCCCGCGCCACAAGCGGCCACCGACCCACGAGTCCTGTTAGAGCGGTTCGAGATTTCACTTGATGGGTTGCCTGATGCAGAACTGGACGGGGTGGAGCGCCATGCCAAGCTCCTGGCGCCGGCCCTGGAAACCCTCCAACGGCTGCGGCAGGATCCCGCGGTGACGGCCGAGGCCGAGACGACCCGGACGCTTGATGCGGTCTGGACGCAGCTACGGCAAACCCTGCGGTTCAGCGGCGAGCAATCCGATGAGCAGTTCGCCATTGAGCTGATGCGCCTCGTGAACCTGCTCTTCGGACACCGGGCTCGGACCGTGGCGCATCAAACCGTGTATGCGCAGCTCCGAGCCGCCGTGGAGACCCTGACGCGCGAGCAGGCCGGCCAGATCGTCGAACCCACGGTGGGCGATGCCTTCAATCCAAAGACGATGAAGGCGGTTGAGGGGGCTGCTGGGGACGTCGTGGCCGCCGTGGAGGGGGTGGGTCTCCAGGTCACCCGGACCATCAGGCGCGGGGCGACGCATGCGCCCTTGATCGCGCACCCCGTCCAGGCACGGGTCGCATTAGGACGACGCTCGGCCACTGCTGCGCCCACGCCGCCTCGGTATCAACCGTATACAGACTCGAAGCAACCCGTTCATATCTTGATGGCTCCCCTGCCCAGTGGCGGGTTTGCGTCTCGATGGGTAGACCCAACGACAGGGCAGGTGCCTGCCGACGCGATTCCTCGAGAGGCAAGAATTGTCCAGGTCTTTGAGCCGGGGCGTTACCCGGAGACCAACGGTCGGTATGGGTATCAAGTTGCGCTGAAGAACGCTCGTGGAGAGTGGGTCCCGTTCGGCGTGGCGATCTCCGAGGCTGATATCGATGCGGCGCAACAACTCGCAAGCGCCCAGCCCGCCGCGCCAGCTCCCGTTGCTTCGGGAGCCCGAGGCCAGGCGACGACAACGGGATCAGGCCGGCTTGCGCCCGCGAGCAGCAGGAGAGTTTTGACCAAAGACGAGGCGATGGCAATCCTCGACGCCTCCGCTGCTTCTGATGGCGGTGGCCAGCCCCGGGTCGTCGAGGTGGCAGTATCCTCAGGCGAGGGGTTGAGAGAATTCCTTCTCGTTGCTGATGTGAGGTTCGGGATCGAGAAAGACCTGATCCATGGAGTCCGCCTCACATCTCCCAGGGGAACGACGAAGGACCACCTTGAATTTGCGTCAGGAAAGACCGCACAGAATCTTGAGGAGGCCATGGCCTCGCAACCATGGGTGCTGGAGGAGGTTGGCCAGGAGATAGCGGCGATCGCGAAGGTTGACCTGGGGACCGCGCCAGACGAGGTGTTGCTAGACGAAGTTAAGCGGCGCTCGCGGCGTGAGGCGTTTGGCGCGAGTCGGCGGCAGCCGGAGTTTAGCGTGTTTGATCAGACGCTCATGGAGGCCATTGGCGCACGCGCCCGGGCCGCGGTGGCGGCCGGCCGAGCCGATCTCGTCAGAGACGTGCAGCCAGGAGATGTCTGGATCGGAGAGTCTGTCGTGTTCGTGGTCATGGAGGTGGAGGGTGACCGGATCGTGCTGGCCTATGCCCCGCGGCAAGCTGATGAGCAGGATCAGCGGGATCTGACGCTCCGGCTCGGGGCTGGGGTTGTCGAGCGGTATGGCAACGACCTCAGACGGATCGGCTGGCGCCGCGCTCCGAAAGGAGCCCGGTACCGCACTACTGAAGGAGCCGCTGCCTCGGCGGCTTCTGCTGCGGCGGTTTCCGCAGTTCCACCCACTCACCCAGCGCCAGCCGGTTCTCCAGCGGCTCAAACCGAAGACCGTCAAGGCATGATTGCGCAAATCGCTAAGCTTGAGGAGGCCGGCGTTTTGAACTACTCTCCTGAGGAGCTTGCTGGGGAGCTTTCTGAGGAGGAAGCATATGAACGAATGCAATTACGCGTAGAAAGACTCGACTTATTCAAGAAGCTCCTGAAACAGGACCAGCGCCTTGGAGCTTTGATCTACAACCGCATCCTTGCCAATGCGGAGCAGGCTGGATTCGCCGCCTTTAGGCAAGACAATGACATTGGGACGTCAGTCGCAAAAGCCAAAGAGGTCGCTGCTGAGCTCCATGAGGTAACAGCACAGGCGCTTAGCTTGCATACTGATGATCAAGAGCAGGAGCAGCGCGGCGCTCTTGAACAAACACTCCGCAATCATTTTGGCAAGTACGATAAGTTTGCGCAGCGCTACCATCTGAACTCCACGTATGAAGCGGTCCTTCGGGACACCCTGTTTAGGCTCGGCATAGACGTACTCAAGAGGATCAAGGCTGAGGTTGCCCACGAGCGCGCTCGGCGCCAAGCCGGGGGTCCAGCCGAAGAGATGCGAGCCGAGCCTGCTGTTCCTCGACCTCACCAACCGGGGTCGGGTGCTGCTGCCGGTGCGGTGGCTCCTGCCGCGGTCCATCCAGAAGAGGGTAAAGCGACCGCTGCTCTCGGAGCGGCAGAGGCGCAGCTCACCGTCATTGAAACCCGGCTCCGCGCGTTGCAGACAGGCTCACCACCCACCCAGGCGATGTTGGATGCCCAATGGGAGGAGCGTAAGAAGGTGAGCGACCTCTTGGACGCGATGGATTCCGATACTCTCAGGGCACTGCCTCGCAACGTCCAAGCCCAGTTCAACAGCCTACGGAATAGACTGAGGCATGTCGCCACAGCACTCCAGTCGTTGGACCAAAAAGCTCAGACGGCTGCCGCCGCGCCAACCAAGCCTGCTGCACCAGCCGCACCCGTGGCGACTAATGCAGCTCGGCCGAGACCAGCCCGGCTTGGGGTTACCGGGGCGATGCATCATGGACGGCGGGGGGCCCAGCTCTTGCGCGCATTCAAGTTGCTGGATCGGCTGATGAGGCGGGGGAAGAGCGGGGAAGGAATAGTCGAATGGGCCGACCGCCAGCAGCGCGACATGACGGAAGAGGATCGGCAGCGCATCGGCGAGGCGCTTCAGGCAATCGGGCTGAGTTCTGCGGAGGTGAAGGAGCTCCTGCCGCATGTGATCCTCGCCACCATCGCCGATCTTGATGAGCGGATTCAGCAGTGGCTGAAGAACAAGGATCTGACGGCGCTCATCCTTGAAGGTACTGGGTACCGCAAGTTCCTGCTGGGCCGGGAGCGCCTCGCACAAGCGTGGGCCGGTGACCGAGAGGCGGCGGCCGACGTGGTCCATGAAGTCGTGGAGTGGAGGTTACGGAGCCGCGGCTTTCGCAAAGACGAGGCGCATACGTTGGCGCTAGAAGCGCGCGCAGGCTTCCTGCGCGGTGAGCGCGAGCGGGTTGGTCTCCTTGCAGCCCTGCGAGCACCCCTTCCGTCCATCATCCAGCAACGGTGGGAGGCTGTGCGCACGCTGCTGGAGGCTCAGCGCGTGTGGCTGTTCGATCTCGTTACCGAGGGGCGCCTGCTCGTTGAAGGGGATCTGAACCAGCGACCATGGGAATCGCTTCGCACCGGCGTCATCCTCGGGCTGGCTGCCCTACCTGTGGGGTACGTCTTAAGCGGGGTCTTTTCCTTCGGTGTTGCGCCCAGCCTGCCTGGTCTGCTCTGGGTGGGCGCCTACCTGTGGTTGTTCAGCTCCCTCAGTCTTGGCTACAGCGCCTCCGCTTTTCTGTATGCGCTGCTCTCCGCGGTGCGCGGCCGTCCCACGGTCCCTGCCGTCGCTGGCGCGATGCATCGAACCGAACCGTCCAAGCCGCCCGCCGCCGGGCCGACGGTTGGAGCTGGGGAGCGGGACTACGAGATGGTGGGGGAGGGACAGCTCCGGATCTCCGGGTACGAGCAGCATGAAGCCGCCATCGACGCGTTCTGGCTCAAGCCAGCCTTTGACTCAAAGGATTCCCGCATCGAGCAACATCGGCTCACTTCCACAGACCCCTCGGTCCTAGAGGCCCAGGCCTTCCTGCGCGCGCTGGAGGACGAGTGGAAGCCTCAACGAGGCTGGAAGGGGCTTGACGGCTTCTCCCAGATCTTTGCAGGCCTTGTGCCAAGGGAACTCCCCGCGATCACGCCGGGCGACCGTAAGATCCGTCCACAAGTCAATCGGATCACCGTCAAGGACCCCGCGCTGCTCCACGATCCAGCCCGCGGCCCCCCGAAAGGCCACGCCTCGGATCGTGGCATCCACGTGTTCTGGAAGTCCAAGGCATCGATCGATCCCACCGAGGAAGCCGCCCGGCTCGTCCATGAGTTCATCGCGTTCATGGGCCAACCCAACCCGGTCAGCGTCGCCGTCGAAGTCCTCTTCCGAGCGTGGCAGCAAGAGCAAGCGAAGAAATCGTACCTCCGCCGGAAACTCCTTGAACTCCTCGTTGATCCTGCCGTCGAACGAGCCTTCACGGAACACCTGGCCGCCGAAGGGGAGCTACAGGAGCGCGTCGCCACCGCCTCCCTCCAGCAGACCGTCGAAGAGGGGCTCATTAAGGTCGTGGCGCACCTGTTGGCCCATGACGGTAAGCGTCAGCCAGACCTCCTCCAGCGGCTCTCCCGCCGGGAACGAACACCAGGCCGAACCCCCGTGAGGGATTACACGTCTACGTCTACCGCCGCCGAGCCGCCCGCGCCTATTCAAGATGTACAACTGGTGCGGGGGGTTCTTGTCCTGCTCTTGCAGGGGCGCGACAAAGAACTTGCGGACACAGACGTTCCGGGCATACAGGCAGCCTATGAACGGGTGAAAGCCGCGCAGACCAATTCAGGTAAGTCGGTGGATGATTGGCTTAGTAAGGACCTTGGCCTCGATGTCTTTGGGGCCGCCAATGCCCGAATGATCTTTGCCAATCGAGAACTGCTGGACACATTTTTCCAGCAGCGTCTCACTCCGCGCCCTGGCGTTACAGTGGGGGCTGACGTTCAAGCACAAATCGTCAGAAGAGTTGAGGAGCTCCTGAGGGCAAGAACTGAGGAGATTCACGCCGTGATCGATCAGGAGATCGCCGCTTTCCCTGAGGGCACACGCGAAGTCAACGAATTATCGCAGAATGTGTGGGATCGTTATCAGGCGCTGTTTGCAGAGATCGCGGCTGTTGGACAAGGTATCCCTGCCTTTGACCGATTAGCAGCGGAACTTCGTCAGGGCCGATTCTCGCAACGAACCGTCATGGAGGCGCTCGCAGAGGCGTTTCTCGCCTCAGGAAGATTTCTCCAATTCGGCACGCACGCGGCGGTCGTCAACCATCGCGCCATTGGCAACATGCCCTGGCTTGCGGTGTATGAGGTTGAGCAAACCAACCCTGTGATGGCGAACATTGTGGGGACGGAGACACGAGCGCTTGCGGTATTTGTCGGAAGAACCCTTGTGCCAGATTATCTGGAAAGCCGCTCAGGGCAGAGGACAATCGTTGCGGCTGCGATTCCAGCGGTGCGGATCAATGAGGCGATCCCCATCCTGGTTGGCAGGCAGGCCCTTGCCCAGGATTTGATGGGCTATTACGCCCTGCGGCTGCACCTGGAAAGAACCCACGGCGAGTTGCCTGAAGAGAAGCGAACAGGTAATGAGGTGGTGGATGACACGTTGAAATTGCTTCTTGCCAACCAATGGCCACAGGTGACCGAGGATGCTCAACGCTTCCTCAATAAACACTTTGAAAGCTATCTGTACACCACGATCACTCACGAAGTCACCCACGCAGTCATGCCACAGCAGGAAGATGAGCGGGGTCCTTATTTAGTTGAGATTGCCGCAACTCCTTATGCGTGGCTCACCTTGTTTCGGGTTGTAAGGCTGATCTTTCATCCCGGGGAGGGCTGGTGGTCAGTATCGCATTCGCAGGGTTCAAATACTCTCCTCACAGAATGGCTTCCAGGCATCTTTCAAAAAACGAGACCTGGTTCATTACCAGGAATTTCCGAAGCCATGCATCGTGCGGCAGCGCAGAAGCCGCCCCAGGGTTATTCATCAGGTTTAGTGATAGCGATTCCCAGACTCCCGCTTGAAATGCTCAGGGAGGAAGCCGCCCTCTATTTCATCACGCTTCAACAAGAGCCGGAGGGGGCAAGCGGTGGGGAGGCCAAACCATCGCCTGAGGTTGATCCAACCGGCAACATTGTTGGGCCAGAGGTAACACCGGTTCAGCAAGTCGTCTCTGCGCTAGAGCGAATGGCTCCCAGGGCCATCGAGCAGCTGCTCGCCGCACAGAGAGCCGTGTTGTCCCATACGGTTTACTGGACCATTGCTGAGGCGCTAGGAACGCAGGAAGTAACTGTGGTGAACGCCTTTTATCAGACTCATCGAAACGACCTACTGACAGCGCTCGTGGCCCCGAGAATCAACAGTATCGTCAATGCGCTTGTCCAGATAAGTCAGCGTCCAGCCGGGATCAGGCCGCTCGAAGAGCTCCAGCAGCATTCAGGGACCGGAGGACTATCTCTGACAGTGTACCGTGCCATCGCTGGAGCGCTTGGCAGTTCAGACCAGCCGGTCGTAGAAGCCTTCTATGGAGCATACCGACAATCCCTCATTTCGAGACTGAGCCATGCCGAAGACCAGCTTGCCCAGTTGGCAGGGCGCGTGTCTGAAGCAAGGGGGGTTGCAGGAGCTCAACGTCCAATCCAAGCCCGGATTGCAGGAATCCAGGCGCTCTACGACGAACTCCAGGGTGATCCCAGCTTTGAACAGGGGATGAAAGCCCCCCATCTGCAGCAAATTGAATGGCTCCGAGAGGACCTGGAGCTTGAAGTCGCAAAGGAGCAGCGTGCCCGCGAGCGCTACATTGACTCTGTGCGAGACAAAGCCTCGACGATACTTAAGGGAGCAGGCTACACGTTCGATGAAGCCATCGGCATCGCCACACAGATTTCTGATAATGAGATTCTCGGTGGTCTGAAATATGGATTAGGCCTCCATCGCTTCGATACCCTCCTTTGGGTTATCTCAAGGCGACTGGAGCAACAGGGCGTGCCAACAGATAAGCGTGAGCAATTAACCAACACAATAGTGTGGAACGCACTTGAGGAACGCAGCTACACCAAGGCCTTGATCGACTATCACTTCCATGCCTTGCGTGAGAATCAGCCTGAACTCATGAGACGGTTAGCTTCGCTCGTGGCGAATCATGATGGGCTGATCGAACAGGGATATCTTGCCTCGTTTGTTCGAGATTTCTTGCTAGGGAGGCTGCGTCCAGCGGAACGCGAGCGATTGGAAGAGCAGTTCCGACAGCGGCTGGAAGGCGCTCCGGGGGTGCTCGGGCTAAGACACCGTTACAAGGTACCGACCGATGCTCCGTTACGAGAATTGGAGCGAGCTATCCGCAGAGCTCTAGCCGACGCGCACCCTGATCCTGGTCTTGTGGGTTCTTCCAAAGAGTCCCTCGAGATTAAACAAGGAGAGTTCCTCAAGATTAAACAAGACCTTGAGCTCGTTAGGACGTTACTCGATATTGACGACCCAAAGGAACCGCGAGACCTCACCCGCACCGTTCCGCCCCTCAGCGAGGCAGAGCGAGCAGAGATTGAGCGGCGCATCAACGCCGGGCATACGATTCCGCTGGACGTGGTTGACCGGCCAGATCTCACCGCGCTCACGCAAGCCACCCTCCCTGAGGTCAGCGAAATGCTTCAGGAGGCGACTCACTCAGAGGGCCGCTATGTGGCCATCCTCCACCGCGAGATCGGCCCAGATCCGCTGACTCCTGGCGCTATCCGCAAGCTCGTCATCGGTCGGGTTGTTGAGGAGTCCACGCCGCCGCAGGCGTCGCCCGCCGCCGAGCCGACGGAGGAGGGCGGGGAGACGTTGCGCAACACCCTGCTCCTCTTGGGCGGCGTGGGATGGATGGGGTGGGGCTCGCTCATACTCAATCAGATACTGGGTAGCCACGCGTCGCCGGTGCTGGGGGCCTCGTTTGCGCCGCCCATCCTGCAGCACGCCGCCGCCCTCCTCACCAACCCCTTGGGGCTCGCCGCCTTCGCCCTCTTCACCTCGCTCCTCGGCGCTTTGGCTCTGGCGCATCTGAGACACGGCGGCCCCGGCGGTGTGCCGCCACAAAGTTTCTATGATTATTTCGTCACCCTGCCGGAATTACCAGAGTATATCCAGCTGCGCGAGCTTCAGATCATTGATGACCTTGGCATTAGGCTGGATGACATGTTCTACTTGGCCTTTCAGTTTCGAGCAAGGGAACTTCAATGGATGCAGGAAGATCTCATTGGAGTGGAGCGGCTTATCGCAGGGAACACAACTTTGAACGTCGAAGAGCGCCGTCAATTCCTCCAGCGTGCGGTTGAGCTCCTTCGAATAGAGTTTGAAGCAACGTATGTTGCCAGGATGCTTGTGGTGCGGACGAGTCGTGGAGAGGATATTGAGGACATTGATGAGTATGCGCTATTTGAACACGGGCAACGTACAGCTGGTCGCATCTTTCCAACAACAACCTCCGTGACTGGGGAAGAGCGATCTGGAACTCTTGATCGCCTAATGGAACGTGTTGCGGCAGGTGAACGGCTAGGGCTTGCTGAGGATCGAGATGCTGTGGTGAACCAGTTAGAACAGATTCGGCAGTCTCACCTCTTCCGGCCGCTTGGAGATCATGTCCAGGTCTATGGAATCTTGGCTTCCGACTCTACATTGCGGGGACAGATCAGACGACTCAATCTTGACTGGCGGGCGATAGTTGAGGAGATCGAGGAGGCCCAAGCTGCGTTAGCCGGACTTGCCCCCGGTGAACGGGTTAACATCCAGGAGCTCCCAGAGCTTTGGCGCGGGCACAAATCGGAAGTCGTGTCTGCGGTCGTCATCAATTCTAGGTTGTTCAAACTTGCTGAAGGTCAACCAGTAGTTCGAGGCGTAAGACTCCCTGTCGTGTTCGAGCGCCTGAGGCCAGAGGAGGAGCGTGGTCAAGAAGGATCTGGAGGCGCGCAATTCATGTTCACGATGGGGCCACAGGCGCTGGTCGCGAGCGCGGCCAAGTTGTTCGCCTGGTGGACGGGTAGACCAGTGAGTTGGCTCACACCGGACGGCAAGATTGCCCACGACCAGATCGCGCAGGACCTGCGCCAGTGGTGGAGGGAGCGCCACGTGCGCCCTGTGTCGCCTGCGGTTGAGCCGGCGGCCCCCGCGTCGCTGTTCGAGGGCGTCCTGGAGGCGACCCTGCGGCGGCTCAGGCTGGCCGAGGAGATGGCCCAGCGGCTGGCCGCAGTATCCGAGCGGGACGAGAAGACGCTGAGTGTCGAGGAGGCGGCTGCGGTGCGACGACTCCGTGAGCGAATACAGCAGCTTGAGGCGCTCCAGGCCGACCAGCATCCTGCCAATAGGGAACTCGTGGGCCGGTTATCAGACATCGAGGGATTGCGTCAAGAACTACGGAGACTGGAACGTCCTCGAGTGCGAGAGATCGTCGAACGGGCGCTCCGCTCCGCCGCTTCGCTACCGTGGGGCAAGTTCGCGATCGCAGGGTTGGCGCTCGGCGGGCTCGTATTCGCCACGAGCGGTCTCAATCCCGCGCTGGCCGCGGTGGCCGAGGTCGCCCAGGTCGCTGCGTCACCGGGAAGTTCCACGAGCTGGGGTACGCTGGCAGCGGTCGGGGGCGTGGGCCTCGGCGGACTGGCAAGCGCGCTGGCCCTGGCCGTCGGGCTGACGCAGATGGGTGGGCCAGGTGGGAAAGCAAAGCCTTCCATAGTGGTCACGGTAACACTACGCCACCGAAGCACCCCAGATTCAGGCGATCCAGAAAGTTTGACTATCCGATCTGTCTTGTCGGATGGGCGCGTGCTTGAGGCGGGTCAAGATCGCATCCAGGGCCAGCGGAAACACTTCTACAAAGGAGCGGCCGCTGCCGCGAAGATTCAAGAGATCCTGCGGCTCCTGCCACGACTAAAGGACCGCAAGCCAGACATCTATCAAACGCTTCTTACGCTTTTGGGTAGCCCCGCCGCCGCGCCGCCTGCGCCAGTCCAAGCGCAAAAGGCTGCAACCGTTCCAGGTCACTTGAAGGTCGTCCTGCCAACCCTTCGCCAGTTCAATAGTCCAGTGTGGCTACGGAGCCAGATCAGGCGCGATGAAGAGCAACTGGTCGCAGCCGAACCCGGTTTCAGGGCGGTGCTCAGCGAACGTCTGGGAATACTTCGCTGGCAACTCGAACGCCTCACCAAACACGAGTGCTTCCTGGCGGGGACGCGGATTACCTTGGCGGATGGGACGAGCAAGCCGATTGAGCAGGTGCAGGTGGGGGAGCGCGTGCGGGCGTTTGATCCCGAGACGGGCGAGTTGACGGCAAGCCAGGTCGTCCGCACGCTCACGAGGGAGGTCGGGGCGTACTACGAGGTGCACTTAGCCAGCGGCCAGACGGTGGAGGTGACCGGGGAGCATCCGATCTTCACCCCGGAGGGTGCGTTCGTGAAGGTGAAGGACCTGCAGGCGGGGCAGGAACTGATGGTGGATGCAGCCTTTACTGACAGAGGAGTCAGTGGGCGTGTTTCCGGAGCCGGCGGTCCTCGATCAAGAGCCACGCCCCCGCAACCATCGCAAGCAGGAGCACCGTCACCACAGCGAATAACATGGGTCCTCTCCCCTCATTCAGCAAGGAGGATTTGGAAGATCGTGAGCAACGTGCTCGACAGGGCCTTCCGCCTACCTTTGGTCCAGAATGATGTCAGTCTCGGCTCCACGGCGACAACTGTATCACCAATTCTGAATCTTGTCAACCCTGCCGCACTGCTGGCCCCTAGCCCCTTGGCATTTGAGATCGAAGGGCTTGTGCCAGTGGCTGTCATAAGTATCGAGCGCATCCGCGCGCCCACCCGGGTCTACAACCTCACCGCCTCCCCCACGCCCACCTACTTCGCCAACGGCCTCGCCGTGCACAATAAAGACGCCTCTGCCCCCACGCTCCTGGTCAGCACCCTGACGACCTCCGCGCTCCTCGGCGGCCTCTCTGCGCTGGCCCAGTGGGCCGGCCTCCCGGGTTCTGATGTCATGCCCATGAGCCTGATGGGGGCGGGCTGGTTCGGCTCAGGACTCGCGCTGGCTTTGGGCGCCACCTTCTTCCAAGAGGCCGTTCAGGCGGCCAGGCCGGAGCTGCGGCGGATCGAGCACTCCGTTGGGCTCGGGGTCAAGGACAAGGACGCGCAAAGGGCGCAAGAGGATGTCCTCAAACCCGAGGGGTTCAAAGAGAGGATGCGGGCGCTGGCCGGGCGAGCCAGCCAGGCCACGCGCCAGCAGTTCCAGAACCTGTACGCGCAGCGCTTGGCGGAACGAGCTCAGTTGGATGCCAGCGCGATTGCCGCCCGAGCCCGGGACCTCGCGGATCGCGCGTACCCGGGGACGACGGAGCGCATCGCAGAGACTCCGTCCGCCCCGCCGACGCCTTCGCGCATTCCGTGGAAGATCGGCATGATGGCCGGCCTGATGACCGTCGCGGCGCTCGTCGGCCTGCAGGGGGACGCGATCGGCTTCACCGGGCACCTGGACCAGGCGAGCAGCAACTGGACCAGTTGGTTCTCGTCCCTGCTGAACCTCTCGTCCCTGCACTTCGGCTCGCTCGGGACTGCCGCGGCCTGGTCGGCTCTTGGCCCGCTCGGCGTCGGCGGCCTCGCCGCGACGTTGGGGAATTGGGGCAAGGGGCATGTTCGACCCTGGCACATCGAACCGCCAAACTGGCCAAGCGGTTTCTACATGCAAGTGACTCCTGGGTTCTCCGAGAACGTCGATCAATACCCAGACGCACGTGAGGAGCTTCGAACCATGATTTCGAGGCTACCTAGCCTGATAGGCAAGGAAGGGATGCATGGGAGAGCGAAAGGGCTCTCCCGCTCTAGAATTGGGGACCACCGGCTCTACTATGTCTACTCAGAAACAGGTAGGGTCGTGACACTCCTCGCATTTTCCTCGAAGGCCGACACGTTGCTTGGTGAGATGACCGATCGCACCTTCATTGATTCGCTCCAACTCATGAAGGAGCAGGTCAGCGTTGGGAAGGCCTTGATCAAGGATGGCAAGCAACTCAGCGAGCTGATTGGAAAGCTGTTTCCAAGACAATTCGCGCAGGCGAATCAAGCATCGCTTGCACGCACTATCCTGCGAAATCACGGCGTGCTGCGAGGCCTCTTCCAGGGAAGTGTCTTCCAATACCTTGGGAACGCCACCGACGTCACGGAAGTGGCCAGCAGAATTCAGGATATTCGGAGAATTCCGTACGCAGGTGTGGCCGGCGAGGCATGGTCGCTCTATGCCACGTGGCAAGAGCTAATGGGCGTGGTTGAACGAGCCGGTGGGGATGCGGACGAGGCGCGTGCGGATCTTTTCAGGCCGTTGCCTGTCACAGGTGAGCAAGCCGCGCGAGCCTCGGGCTTTCTGAAGGAATGGCGGGAGGAATGGTTGCGCACGGAAGGAGCCCTGATCAGCAAGGTCGCGGCGGCATTCAACGGTCGCAGAGCTCCTGATTTCATCGCCTTGGGGACAGTGTATCACCAGACTGGTTCACAGAGAATTCAAGAGGAGATTCGAAGGCAATTTCAGGAATGGGGCCTCAAGCAAATTCGCTATGTCACGAGCGAACCCGAGCTTCGGAAGGAGCAGCAGGCACTTGAAGATACGCTCAATGAACTGGTAAGAGCCGCTGAAACCATTGGCGCTCCGGAACTTGTCCAGTGGATTCAAGCAGTCCAGGTTGCTGCAAGAAAGAAGCCAAAGGAGCCGCCGCCTGGACCTGCAACAGACAAGGGATGGGTTAAGCGGATGAAGTCGGTCCTGCCGTTTGTGGTTCCGACGCTGCTCATCGGGGCGGCGCTCCTTGGGGTTGTGGCGCTGGCGGACGCGCAGGTCATCACCGCCGCCACGAACCTCACGTCGGAGCAACTGAGACAGGCGGCGCAGGTGGCCACGACACTGTTGGGCGGGACGCCGGCCCTGACCAGCGCGTACAAGGGGTTGGTCGCGGTGGTTGAGACCTGGCGCGGGGGCAGCGCCAATACCCTCTGGGGCATCGCGCGGGATCTGCTCAAGCAGGAAGGCGTGGCCACACCCGCCAACGCCGAGATTCAAGCGAAGGTCCAAGAGATCCTCAAACTCAACCCGGAGATCACGAATCCTGAGCTGATCCATCCGGGCCAGCTCATCCGCCTCTCCGGCGCTGAGACGGTGAGCGTGCCTGCCGACGCCGCGATGACGTCGTCGCTTTCCCCCGAGTTCGCGGGCGGCTTCGGGCCCGCCCAGCCACTAGAACCACATCATGCAACGATATGGGATTCCGTGTCTCAAGCCTTGGATGCCGTGTCACACACCATCCAGGCGAATCCAGCGGTGGCGGCTGGGGTGTTTGCCTTGGCGGTCTTGCTCGTCTACACCTACTTGGTCCGACACCGCGATCGCGCAGCTTCCCAGCCCGTAGCCACGCCGAAACCGGCAGCCGCTCCTGCTGAACCGATTCCTGCACCTGCGCCAGGCGCCGGAGCCGTCCAGGCTGGGGCTGAGGCGCCGAGGGCAGCAGAGGTAGCAGCGTCAGCACCGCCGGTTGTCGCAGGCGAAACCGCGCCACCTGGACCGCCCGCGCCGGCACCAGCGTCTGCCGCCGGACCAGCGCCAGAGCCAGCACCACTCGATGAGGCCAACGCTCTCCGCGCCCAGGTGCTTGAAGGGTATGGCGAGGCGATCGAGAGGTTGAAGCACGTGACGGACGCCCAGGCGCTTGAGGATGTCTGGAAGGCCTTGATCACGCTGGACAAGCTAGCCGACTCCTCCGGTCTGAAGGACGATGAGGACGTGGCGCAGCGCCACGCCGAGGCCTGGCGGTTGTTCGAGCATACCCGAGTGCTGGTGAAGCTCCGCCGGGAGTATGCCGCAGCGATTGCGCGCTTGGAAGGAGGGCCAGAGGCCAGCCAACGCGACAGCGTCTGGGCGGCCTTGATCGGGCTGGACGCGCAAGCCGAGGACGCTGGCCTGGCTGCCGAGGTGGCGGATCTGCGCCAGGCGGCCTGGCGACTCCTCAACTCCTTAGCGGATGGCGCTTCGCCAACGCCCCCCCCAGCGCCAGCCCAGGCGCCTGAAGCCCCGCCAGCCGCTGCACAACCGCCGGTCGTCGCGCCACCGACTCTTGAGCGAACTGTGGAGTTGATGGCGCTCGTTGATCGGCGCATGGCCCGGGAGTTTCTGACGACACGCTGGGACTCAGGGTGTTGCCGAGGAGGATCAAGTACTCCTACAAGGAGTCGTCGAGAGCGAATATACCGAGACGGTGGGAGATCGCTTAGCTCCTGCTATTGCTGGTGCGACACTGGAGACGATCGGTGACGTGTTCGCGGCCATTGAGCGAGCTGCGCTTCATCCTGACGCGGAACAGGCTCTGAAGCGGGCAACTGTGGAGCCGGCTGTTAAGAACACCATGAGCGCTACACCCGCGACTCTTGGAGATGTAGCAGGCCAACCACGGGAGGTGCCGGATGAAGAAGTCGGTGGTGAGGATGGGGTTGTTACGGCTCAACGACTGGGGGAGGGTGTTCCTGCCGATGCGCCGGATCTGGGTGGCCCGGAGCTTGCGGTTTCGGCGGTACCAAAAACGGGTCAAGTGACGGAAGGGGGCGCTCAAGAGACGGACGTAATGGATGTCGAGGCCCTGCGAGCGCCTCAGGAGAGGGGAGCGCCAGCGGTTGATCTTGCAGAGGACGCGGCAGATGATCTGGTGGTTCCAGCAAGACCATCCGGCGGGAGGAAGTGGCTCGCCACGCTGCTGCTCCCTCTGGTCGGAGTCGGCCTGCTTGGCGCGCTGGTTGCACTGCACAAGCCCTCCTCGCCCACGCGCTCACCAGTTGCGCCGAGTACGCCCGCGTCGCAGACCAAGCCATCTATGCCCCCTCTCTACGACTATGAGCTCCTCGAGCAGATCAACAAGGAGATTGCAGCCGAACAGGCGGCACGCCCCTCAGCGCAGCAAGCCACGCGTGCTGAACGACAGGCAACCCCACGGAAGATCCCACTTCCGAAGCGAACGCCGGATCAAGCTCCCGTGGGCGGCCTGATGGGCGGAGCGCCTGCTGCGGCGCCGTCGACGTCAGATACCTCAGCGCGCCCGGCCACACCATCGCCAGGTCCTGGTGGGCTTACCGGCGAGAAGGAAGCCGCCGCGCCTGCCCCAATGACGAGCGAGTCCGCCCGCCCGCTCAACGTGAGCCGGGCAGAGACTCGTCTGGCTGTCGAGACTATTCGATTGGTGGCGCAACACGACGTCAAGCGAGCTGTTGAAGAAGCGGTTCTACGGCAGCAGAAGGCCCTGAAGGCTCTGAGGGCGGCTCGGCGGGCGCTGACGCAGGCGCAGGAGCGCGTGAGACGCGCGGTGAAGCAGTACGAGGAGGCTACGCGAGCGTACGCCAATGCGGAGAACGAGTCAAGACGCCAGCAGCTTTTCCCAGCCTATGAGCGGGCGTTCCGAGAACTTGACAAGGCTCGAAAGCAAGAACAGAACGCGATCGACAACCTGAGTCAAAAGGCTGACAAATTGTTTAAGGCCGAGCAGGAACTTGAGGAGGCGACCCGGGGAGCCCTCGAAGAGCTTCGGCAGCCGCGCAACTGGCAGCCTCGGATGATGCGGATCGCCGCAGTTGTGAAGACGACCGCGGCCACACACGGCATCAAGCGGGCGCTGGCCTGGGCCGTTCTACTGACCGAATCTAGAGGCAACCCGCGGGCTGAGTCGAGCGAAGGCGCCTATGGGCTCATGCAAGTTCAACTCCCGACAGCACAGGATAAGATAGGGGATCGGCAGCTCACCAAAGAAGACCTCATGGATCCCGCCGATCCCACCATCAATGTCAACGCCGGGGTGGGGTACCTGAACTGGCTCAGTTGGTATTTCAATACCGACAGCATGGAATCGTCCGAGGCCGAGAAACTGATCTTAGCGGCGTATCATGAGGGGCCTGGCGCCGTGGAGAGACAACTGAAGAAATGGCGCTCAGGCCGGGGCGTGCATCCCACGAGGCTGCCGTACAACCTCCGCTACATCAACATGGTGATGGCGTACTTCAAACTCTTCACGCCGATATTCGAGGAGCAGGCTCCGCCGGAATCCGCCGCGCGACCGGAGGGAGTCCCGAGCGAGCCTCAGCACGTCGAGGGACCGCCCGCCGCTAAGCAAGGGCCGGCAGGGACAGATATTGGCATTGCCAGCGAAGGGCTTGGCGTCGTCACGCGCCAGGCGCATGAGGCTTTCCACCGCTACGGTCAGTTTGCCGAGATTATCGGCGCCATCGCCCAGCGACCTGAGGTTGGCGCTGAGAGGCGTCTCGACGGGCGCTATGACCTGCGCCGGGCGGTGGAGCGAGCCGGTGGCCGAATCATGATTCCTACCGGCGAGCTACGTCTTGAGCCGGACGGGGTGCTCGTGGTGATTGACAGCCGCTTTTTCGCCGACCACGCTGGACGTGACGAGTTTGCCGTCTACGCCCGCAATGAGTCGAAGGCCCGGCATGAGATGACCGAGCTGCGCGGCTGGGCGGCCTTTGCCAAGCAGCACGGGATCGCCCAAGATCACTTAGGGACTCGACTGCGTGATTGGCTGAATGGAACTGGAGAGACGCTTTCGCCTGAGGAGCTGGCCGAGCGCCTGCGAGCGGTTGAGGAGACTGATGACGCGTTGCATCGCGCAGGTCTCGAAGCCGAAGCGGTGGCCCCCCTCAGCTCCCAGGAGCTCCTGCAGCAGTTTGGGGAGATGACCCCGGTCACGACAGAGACGCTCGGCCTGCTCTTATCGCGCCCGGGCCAGGAATCCGAGCGAGCGTTGCTTAGACAGTTGGTGGCCCGCTTCTCCAAAGCCGGCAATTATACCTCATCACCGGATGAGCGCTTGCAGTCGGTGACCGTTACCCTGATGTGGATGGGGGAGCTGATCCTCGGATTGCAGAACGAGGAGTTTGAGCAAGGGCTGCCAGGGCCACTTCTGGAGGACGAAGCGGTGACACGAGAGGTGCGCGGCCTGATGGCGAGGCTTGATGACGCGCTGCAGGCCCCGGGGATGACCGAGGCGGATGTTGTCTGGCGCGTGAGGGCGTGGCTGCGGACATTTCACGCGCCGCACCGGATTCACGAGCGGGGGGTCGACGCACTCAGCAGCGAATGGCTGCTCACGATCTACCTGCTTGAGCCTGACAGATTGGCCCGCGCCATCCTGGAGAGGCTCACCGAAGATTCCGCCGCGGTGTTTGGCGCGTTAACCCGCCTTGTGCTGACGCTGGATGAGGTCCGGCAGATGGAAGAGAGTGGGATGGTAGAGGAGGGAGGCAGAGGTCGCGCCGCGCAGGCGCTTGAGCGGCTTCAACAGGCTGTTCGGCTTGTGGATGCGCAACTGGCTGTGCGGGAGGATCAGCCACCTCAAGTGCGAGGGGCTCTGCAGCCATTCGTCAAGATGGACATCCCCACGATCGAGACGGCGGAATGGTTTCGTGCGATGTTTGCAGACGAGGACCAAGAGGTGGCTGAGCGATCGCTCTCTCCGCTCTTCAGGCCGGTTCGCGTTCCTGCGATGGATGTGGCAACAGCCCTGGAGCGGCTTGGCGATCTCGATTGGATCGTCCGCAGCGAAGATCGCAACCTCCAGCCCGGTGATGCTGCGGCGACGCCAGCGGTTGAGCCAAACGCGTTGGTGCGGGTTGGGACACGGGGGATGCCGACGGTCGTGATCCCCGAAGAGCCGCTCATGAAGGGGTTTGCGCCGCCTGACGAGGTGTCTGAGGCAGAGCGACAGGCATGGAGCTACCGCTTCGCCATGGATCAGCGCATCCCGGTCGTCATACACCACCGGGCCCTTGCGGCGGACGTGGCAGTGCGGATGCAACGCTTTGCGCTCGCACGATGGCTTGACATTCGCGCCCGGCTGCTCAAGTTAGGGCTGAAGCCGGAAACCCCTGACTCGCCTCAGGCTGCTCCGATGAAGTGGGTCGCTGGGGTCATGAACGATCCGTGGCAATGGGACTGGGCGGCTGAAGCGTGGGTGGCGCGTCCGGACTATTACATCCTGGGAGATGCGCAAGATCTCGCGGTGGATGTGGTGCAGTTCCTGCTCGAGCGGGAACGGCAAACCGGGGTGGCGAATCTGGTTGAAGGGTATGTGCTCTATTGGGCGATTGCGCGCAGCCGAGAATTTACCTCACGGCCGATCCTCAGCCACGCGCAGATCGCCGCGCTGGTGACGGACATCATGCAGTATGTCTCGACACCCGGGCCTGACGGCCAGATGCGAACGCCGCTGGTGCAGGCGGTGCGCGACTTCATAACGGAGAAAGCCGAGCGGCACTCCTTGCCCGCGATCCGCACCCCGTCCACAGCCACCGCTCTCGCTCTGCCCGTGCCGGTTGGCGAAGATGTTGTGACGATTACGCTGCCCATTCGCACCCAGGATGATGTCGCTCGATATAGGGAATTGAGTCATCAAGCCATGCTCGATGGGCTTCGGGCCAAGGGCTATTACGTGGCGGGAGCGATGGGGACCTGGCGCGGGCCCCCTGCCATCGGGGATACCGTCACCTTCTATCTCGTCCCGTTATACCAAACCATGGATACCTCGCATGGCGTGGAGGTGCCGATCACCGTCATCGGGAGTTATGCCCGCAACCAACGCGGCGGGCTGTTGTATTCGTCACAACTGACCGCCGAGCCGATCCCCACGCCTGAGCAGATTCGAGCCGCGATTTCGCATGATCATCCTGGTGCTGAATCTGAGGCGATTGAGGAGGCCGTGCGGGCCTATGAAGGCTGGAAGACATTTTCCAAAAAACCCGTTGGCAGTTCGTTGGCTCAGGTGCTGAAATTTTATCGGGAGACGTTTGTGGAACGGCCAGCACTGGGGCGGGCGCGCCTGGTGATCCGCCGTCATGATCCTCAGGCGGATGAGTGGGTACGGATTGTTCAGGAGTACGAAGCCCTGAAGAACCCTCCTCCCGGAGGGACCGCCGAGCCGCCTGCCGAGCCGACGCCGCTGGCTGCCGACGCAGAGAAATCGGACAACGGGAGCCCAGGGATGTTGGCGTTGGCGGTGCTGGCACCGCCGTTTGCGCTGGCCTACGCTGGGGTGGCCGTGCCAATGTCCATTGTCTTAGCCACCTTGATCGTGCCGCTCGTGTGGGTGATGTGGCCCGGGAGTTGGACTCTGGCGGTCAAGGATCTCTGGAGGTGGCTGGCAGGGTTGATCCGCGTGCCGATGGGGAAGGAGGCGGCAGGGCCTACCGGTGGGCGTGCTTTGTCCGATAGTCGAGTGCGATCAGCAGGAGGCTTGCTACCACTCAAGGTCATCGCCGCGGGGACGATCGGGGTGTCGGTGCTCGGTGTGCTGGTGAGCCTGGCGATCGGAACCAGTCTACTCGGAGGCGTGCTGCTGGGAGGCCTGGTTGGGGGACTGGCGGCCGTGGTGGCCGTTCAGTTCATCCGCGCGCCGGAAGGACCAGTTACCGAGGGGCGTGCTTCTTCTGGTACTGGTCCCAGAACAGCAGGCCAGCAAAGACCACGCTCAGACCAAGCATTAGGAAGATTGGCATTAAGAACGGCATCGAGCTCATCGAAGGCGACCGTGGCAAACCGTTCACAGATCGTCGCAATGTACTTCCTGCGACCCTTGCTCAGCATCAGTCCAACCTTAGCACGTTTCCTGGACCCTGTCAATCGCGCCATGCCGCCGCCCGCCGCTGCGCCGCCGATGGGCGGGGGCAGGCACAGTGGTGACGTCCGTCGGATGCTCAGCGTGGCGGGGCTGATGACGGTTGGGGCCTTTCTCGGACTGCAGAAGGCGGCGACGGGCTTCGACGGACAGCCCCGCAGCGCAGCCGGCGATTGGCTGGACTGGATCGTGTCCTTCGGTCCTGACGCGCTGCTCGCTGGCGCCGTACTCGCCGCGCTGGGGGTTCCGGTGCTCGTGTGGCTCATCATGAGGAGCAGGCGAACCCGCGCCCGGTCATCCAAGAAATACCTGTCCTCTGCCGCTACACCGCCCGTCATGGATCCAAACGGTATCAACATCTCTCAACTCGCCGCCGAGGCCTTGGCGGACACAAGACAAGCCCGGAAGGGTATCGAAGACGCATTCAGGGAAGAGGCGACGAAGGGTCCTTCCCGGATATTGGATCATCCGCTCTACAAAAAGGGAGCGGCCGCAGACCTTGCTGCACCTGCGTTCAAGCTCGTCCGGGCGGAGTTCGAACGCCTGTACACCGAGGCGCTGAGGGGCAAGGGTGTCGATGAGGCCGATATCGCCGATCAGGTGAAGGCGGTGGCGGATCGCCTGTACCACAGCGCAGCGGCGATTCGGGCGATGGGGGAGCGCCCACACGCGCCGGCGAGCCCTGATCAACGGCCACACCGACAGCGACGCACACCTCGACGCACAGACGATGTGAGCCAACAGCTTCCGATCTGGATCCTCAGCGTCCTCCAGACCTCCCTCATCTTCGGCGCTCTGGCCGCATCAGGTCAACCGGAGGTGACGCGCGCAGGGTTAGCCTTTCTCCATCCGTGGATCGTCGTGGGTCTTGCGCCCGTTCTCGTGGCCCTCGGCCTTGCGCTGGGGAGGGTTGGGGAAGGCCGCCAACAAGAAGGCCAGCCTTCGGAGCCGGATGTCTCCCTGCAGTTCTTGGAGTACATTGTGCAAAAGCTCGCGGATCAGCCGAAGATGGACTGGTCAGCATTCGATCTTCTCGTCGCGGCTGGAGAGCTTGGCATTTCGCGCGAGAAGTCGCAGACGCTGATTGGTGCGTTCCAGAATCATCCTGACCTTCCTACGGTCTTTATCGCAGCTCACCCCACAAGCTCGAAAGGGGATGTCGTTGTGATCTACAACAAGAAGCTCATCATCGAGCGGCTGGGGCGTATGACGCCGGCTGCCATCGACGCCAACTTTCACGATCCAAAAGTGCCAGACTTATCAGAGAAATCTTCTGGTCAGGAGCGCTATGAGAGGCTCATCAAGGCCGGGTATGCGCATGAAGAGCTCCTTCTTGGGATGATGGGTGGCGGCCTGGCGGCGATCCCAAAGGATGAACTGATCGCCACGTTGAGCAGCGCCCGGGCCGGAGTGGTGCGAGCCGATGACATCAACCGATTCGGCATGGACCAGGCGGCGCTTGAGGTCGCCCTGAGCGAGCTGAACGAAGACACCACGAATCCGCGCTGGTTCGTGTCGCAGTCTGACGGATCGATCCTTGTGCAATTCCCGGATGCGGCCCGGCTGCGCGCGCTCACGCAGCAGTTCGTGGATGAATCGCAGGCGGATATCCTCCGGATCGACCTTCGCTTCGCCTCGTTCACGGATGCCGTGAGATCCGGCGATCGAGTGACGCTCAAGACGAAAGCCGGGGAGCTCGACAACGCGATCCAGAGGCTCATCGACCGGCTGAAGGTTTGGGAGCTTCAAGTGACTCCTGTCCATACGAAGGAGGCAAAGGACAAGTGGCTGCTCGTTTGGAACCTCCTCCACTATCTTGTCAACGATTCCCTCCATTCACTCAACGGGTACGCAGGGATCGTGGCGGATGGGTTGGAGAAGGGGACCTTGAGCGAAGAACAGATCCAGGAGTTCATTGCAGAGATGGACGACGCGTTTGGGGCAATCCAGTCGATCCTGACGGCCCTCTCGATGATGCCGGAGGTCACGTTCCTGAGCGATCCAGGCTCGACCAACCTCATTGACCTCGACGCGATCATGCCGCGCGTCAAGGAGCTGGCGATTCGCGAGGCCGCCGGCGAGCTGGCTGCCGCGCTTAAGCCGCACGTGGCGGTCATCAGAGACGCGATGACGGTCCTTCGAGCGGAGGGTCCGAGACTCGTGGCGGAGCTGCCAGCGGGCCAGGACTACGCGGCGCGCGTCGCCGCCGTTCGAGCGCGGCTCATCGCTCTCCGAGATCGCGTCAGCGCCGTTCCCTCAACCGTTTCGTCGATCATGGAGCTCCTTGGGCACCATCACCACCTCTCGGCCGCGCGGACGGACGCTCGAGGCTTCGGCATGCAGGCGATCTTGCGTACCGTGAGAAAGGGCGACCCACTCCAGGCCTACGACATCGTCAATGCGCTTGGCGCGATCCAGATCAACACGGGGCTCATTGGGGAATCCCTCGAGACGCTCATCATGGCGCTCCAGGCAGGCAAGATTCTCTCCGAGCGCCGGACGGAGCCGAGCGTTCCCTTTGCAACAGAGCAGCGGGTGCTTGAGCCGGAGGTCGCAGATCAAGCCGAGCCGCTTGAGAAAGCGCTCCGCGGCCACCTCAATAAGGTCACGTACCTGTTTGGGATGGTCAGCGACCCGAAGGTCCCAGTGGATCCGGAGACGTTCAACGTGGCGTTGGAAGACGCACAGCGGCGCTTGGCCGCCGTGCGTGATGCGATTGAGGGAATCGCGCAGGCTCCTGAGTCGGGGGCCTTGCTGCGCGATACCATGAAGCACTTGTCGACGGCTTTCCAATCGCTCGAGTTCTACGCGAAGCTCGGCTTGGAAAACAGGAAGCGCTTTGAGAAATTCGTGGATCGGATGAGCCAACCGCTGGCTGAGGCAGCCACGATCGTGGCTGGGCTGAAGGAGCTCGCTCATCGTGCTCGCGCGGGCAAGCCAGTGCCGGTCGCGATCTGGGAGATGAGGGATGGGAAGCGGTTTGCGCATGTCGACCTCAAGCAGCTGTGGGGCGAGGCCGTTGCCGAACGCGTAAATCGTAGCGCCAGCGCCATGGAGCGGATCGAGCGCGTGCTCTCCGATCTCAAGGAGCTCCCTGGCTCATCGGCGCCGCTCCGTGTGGCGGAGGTTGAGGAGCGAGCCTATGTCGACTTGCGGAATTGGACCGCCCATCCTCCCACAAATGCGCTTGAGGAACGCGCGAAGGCGTTCTTCTATGCCCGCGCTCCGCACGAGGATGTCGCCGCGCGCGTCGCCGAGCCAGCCGCGGATCAGGAGGGAGGTCAGGCGCTGGGGATGGTGGGATGGTTGGCCTGGGCGATTCCGACGCTCCGCCGGTTGTGGCTGCCGGGGCCGGTGATTGCGGCATGGGGGGCGGTCTCAGAACTGTTCTTCGCCGGCGGCATCAATGTCTTGTTGTCCTTTGTCCCCTGGGTTGCCGCGACCCTTGGATTCCCGGATGCGCTGGGCGCGGATTCGCTTGCCCTGCGTCTTTCCCTCGTGCTGCTCAGCAGTTTCCTGTATGCCTCTCCCTGGAAGATTGGTCATCCGACCCTCGTCACGTATCGAAAGGGGCGCGTCGTCACGGAAGAGGGAACCGTCGGGGTCGTCATACGCACCATCCTGTTTGCGTTGGGCGTGGTCTTCCGCCTCGGCT
>JACPSR010000150.1 GCA_016193175.1 Candidatus Omnitrophota bacterium | reverse complement strand
GCTGCGGGATCGGCTATGAGCACCCAGGGCACCGTCAACAAGACCGCGGTGCTGCTGGCGATCCTGCTCGTGTCCAGCTCCTGGATCTGGGGACAGGCTTTTGCGGGCGCTCCGGTGCAAGGGTTCGTCGGATTTGGCGCTATCGCCGGATTTGTCGTCGCGCTCGTGACCATATTCAAGAAGGCCTGGGCCCCGATTACGGCACCGCTCTATGCCGCGCTGGAGGGGTTGGTGCTGGGCGGCATCTCGGCGATGTTTGAGCGCAGCTACCCGGGCATTGCGATTCAGGCGGTGACGTTGACATTCGGGGTGCTGGCCGCGCTGTTGATCGCCTATACGTCTCGCCTCATTCCGGTGACGGCCAACTTCCGGCTGGGTGTGGCCGCCGCGACCGGCGGGATCATGCTGGTGTATCTAGCCAGTTTCGTCCTAGGGTTCTTCGGCATCGCCATGCCGTTCCTCCATGACAGCGGCCCCATCGGGATCGGCGTCAGCCTCTTCATCGTGGTGATTGCGGCGCTGAACCTGGTGCTGGATTTTGATTTCATCGAGCAGGGGGCGCAGAACAATCTTCCGAAGTACATGGAGTGGTACGCGGCGTTTGGCCTGCTGGTCACGCTGGTCTGGCTCTACCTGGAGATCATCCGGCTGCTGGCGAAGCTGCGCAACCGGCGGTAACGGGACAGTGGTATCCCGTCAGTGAAGCGTTTCATCGAGGAGGGCAAGACATGGGCAAGGTGCTGAAGTGCCGGGATGTCGGTGTGGACTGCGACTTCGAGGTGCGCGGCGAGACGGAAGAGGAGATCCTCGCGAAAGCGGCAGAGCACGCCAAAGGCTGTCACACCGGCGTCGAGATGACACCAGATGTCCAGGCCAAGATCAAAGCCGCGATCAAGGACGAGAGCAACTCTTGATCAACTGGCGGAGGCGTTTTTCGGTGAAGTGAGCCCGGATGCAGGGTGGCCTGCATGGGGACGCAGGGCGGCCAGGACGCGTTCCAGCAATTCCAGGCCTTCTTGGCTATTCGGGAGTGGTTCTCACTAGCGGGCGAGGACGCTGAGAGCCAGGAAGATGACGCCAAACCCCATGATGAAGCCGCCTCGCATGAAGAACGGTGGCTTGCGGCTGAAGTGTGCCATGAGTCGCATCACCGCCGCGGGGGCGGCCAAGGTGAAGAGCCCGCGAGCCAGCGTCAGCCATCCGAAGACAGTAATGATTGTCGACCATTCCCAGGCCCACACGTTGTGGAAGGTGACCAGCAAAAAGCCGACCACCAACGCCAGCAGTCCACTCAGAAAGACCACCGCAGGGTTCTCCTGGAAACTCTTGAGCAGCCGCTGATAAAAGCCCGGGTTGCAGCAGCTCCCAAGGCCGGCGGTCAGATACACCAATCCGATCATGCAGAAGATCTGCGCATCCGTCATCGCCACCTCCTGGGTCGGTTCATTCCTAGACAACCAATTCCTCATGGGCTGCGCCCGGCGGTTCCGGCGGCCGCTGCTGCACGAGCGCAACGCCAAACGTAATAGGGCCCAGACGACCGCTGTACATGAGCGCGATGATGATCAGCTTGCCGATCGGATTCAGCGACGACGTGATCCCCATGCTCAACCCCACCGTGCCCAGCGCCGAGGCCGCCTCAAACAGGTTCTGGTCAAACGGCGAGGTCTG
Organism: Candidatus Omnitrophota bacterium; assembly: GCA_016193175.1. Taxonomy (GTDB): domain Bacteria; phylum Omnitrophota; class Gorgyraeia; order Aquiviventales; family Aquiviventaceae; genus JACPSQ01. Next base: position 3,499 of record JACPSR010000150.1, on the reverse strand, counting down.
GGTCATCTCGAGCAGATAGGTCCCAACGAATAAGAACGCCATATACAGGCCCAACGACGCCGTCGCGGCAAGGACGCTTTCATTCGAAACGGGCTGTTTCCAAAAGCGCACCTCCCGCCGGCCATGTAGCAGGCTCACGATGACGCCGATGATCGTCGCAAATGTGGTGGACTTCAGCCCTCCGCCCGTTCCGGCCGGGGAGGCCCCGATGATCATGAGCATCGTGATCAGCAGGATTGTTGCTTTGGAGAGTGGCGCGATCGGGATCGTATTGAAGCCGACCGTGGTCTGAGCGGTCATGGTCTGAAAGAACGCGGCGAGCAGCTGCTGATCTGCCGGCAACGCGCGAATGGTCGGCTCGCCGATGAACAGCAGGACGGTGCCGAGAAGACCCAGGCCGGCCGTCGCGGAAAGGATCAGTTTGCTGGTAAGCGAAAGGGGACGAGTGCCGCGCCTGTTGAGGAAGCTCCACACATCCGTCCAGACGATGAACCCGATGGCGCCCAGGTAACTCAGTGTGGCGATGACCAGGTTGATTTCCAGACGCCCGGCATAGGATTCAAAGCTGTTGTTGTAGAGGCTGAAGCCCGCGGTGCAGAAGGCGGAGACGCTATGGAAGATGGCGCTCCAGGCGGCATGGGCGATGCCGAAGCCGGCATTGCGGAAGTTGCCGTAGAAAAAGAGCGCGCCGATCGCCTCGACGATGATGGTAAACTGCACGAGATCCCGGATGAAGCGCGCCACCGGAAAGGACTGTGGCAGGCCGAAGGCGGTGCGCGCGATGCCGGCGCGATCCGTCGGCAAGGTCTCCGATTTGCCGAGTACCAGAAACGACCCAAAGGTCATGTAGCCGATGCCCCCGATCTGGATCAGGAGCAACAGCACCAGCTCGCCCAGCCAGGTGTAGCTGTCCGCCGTGCTGATGGTGGTTAGCCCGGTCGTGGACAAAGCCGACATGGCCATAACCAGATGATCGAGCGCGTGCAGGCCGGAAACCTGGTGCATGATCGGCAGGCACAAGAGCACCCAGCCAATCAGCATGTACGCGAAGTAGCCGAGTGCTACCTGCTTGGCAGGATGGAGCACGCTGAGGCTCGCGCGCAGCCGCTTGTATCGTTCCTGAATGGGTATGGGGATTCGCATCGGCGCTTTGTCTGAGGCTCCACCTACCTCTTTACGTTCCAGGGACCTCGTGGCGACCACGTCATCTGGAAGGGTTGCTTCTGGGTCAGCGCCTCCACAGGTGGCATGAGAAACGCCCGGAGGCCCTCGAGAACCCAGCCGAGCGACCGCTTCTCCGTGCCCAGTCGGAGTCGCCCGATGAACGCCCGCCACTGCGTCTGCTTGAGCGGATCCGCCCCGAAGGCGGGGCTTAACCCCGCCGGGACCTCCACGGGCAAGGGCGTGCGTCGCCGCTTGAAGGTCGCCTGGATCGCCGCAGCGCATGTGGCTCCATCGAAGCTCAGGGTGGCAGCAAAGTAGTGCAGGTCGAAGAAGTCCCGCATCCGGCTGTTTGCCATCCCGCGGTCCACCAGGGTCTGGAACTTCTCGGCGATCACCGTCTCCCACGGACAGATGAGCAGGCACGGGGCGGGAAAGTCCAGCAGCGTCGCCAGGGGCTCCCGCTTCGGCGGAGGGGTCAGCGCGTCGCCGAAGCCCACGTCGATCTGGACGGGGATGCGCGCCGATCCCATCCGGCCCTTCACCTTGATGCGGACGCCTTCGTATTCCTGCTCCTCCCGGATGCGCTCAGCCCGGACGCTTTGCTCGTCGAAGATGAGCCCGTCATCCGCGACCTGCACCCTGCAGATCCCCCGGAAGACCCTCTCCAGCCGGGTAGGCGTCGGATCACCCCGGCCCAGAAAGTCCACGTCCCGGGTCGGCCGGTGCGGCAGCGTCCCAGACCTCAAGTGAAAGAGCATCGCACCCTTCAGGACGAACTGATTTCCGTAGGAGGACTGGTCAAGCCGGTAGAGCAACCGTTCCACGGCGAAGCGGGTGAGCAGGAAGTTGAAGTCCTCACCCCGCTCCATGGCCAGGTTCAGGAGCCGCTGCTTGACCGAGGCGGCCGTGTTGCGGGGCTGCCGGGCGCTCATGCGAGGGCTTCCAGGTAGGGTCGCATGACAGAAGCCACGCGGCAGATCCCGGCAGCCTTCCACAGCTCATCCAGTGATTTCCGGGCGCGCCGGTAGTCCTTGAGCGCTTCCACGGCCACATCGAGGCCAATCTTGTTGCGGTACTTGAAGCAGTCGGCCACGGTTTTGGCAGGGGAGGTCACATGTACCGTCACCCCCTCCACCGAGCGCTTCTCCACGCCGAAGCGCAGGGCCGTGCGGGAGAATCGGACGATGTGGAGCGGAGGGGCCTGCACGCGGGGCTTGCGCGCCTTGATATCGATGGCCATCCAGACTTCGAAGGGAGACTGGGTCGTCAGCCCGTGGAATCTGAGCGCGGAAAGGAGGCAGACCACGCCGTGAGGGACACGCTTGCAGGCCTCGGCTAGCGTGTGATGTTCCGAGAGATCAGCCCCAGGTAGGACGTAGAGCCCCCGGGCCACCCGCCTCAGACGCGCTTTCTGGTGCAGGCGGGTCAGAATGACCCTGGGGATGTTGTGCGCCGCCAGGTCTTGGGTGCGGAGCACCCCCATCTTGTGCGCCAGGGCCAGCACCTTGCCTTCGGCACCCAGGGACCGAGGTGTTCCATAACGTCGGTGTTTGTACATAACTACCGACAGTATGGAACATAGCTGGGGTCTTGTCAAGAGGGGTTCAGCTGGTGTGCTGGGTGGCCTTCTTGGAGGACCTGGTCGATCTCCTCCAGGATTGCCTTCTCATCCCGGTTCTCCTTCACCAGTTGCCGGAGGTATCGTTCGGTGAAGTGAGCCCGGATGCGGGCGTGATTGGCATGGGCACGCAGGACGGCGAGCACGCATTCCGGCAGCTCCTGGACCGTCAGCACCTTGGCCAGCCGGGAGTGGTCCTCACCGATGGCTCTGGAAAAGGCACCCCATAGCTGACTCGGCTGATTACCAAGAGCATCCGGAGCAACACGCCGCGCTAACCCGCACGGCGTGTCGGTTTTCTGAGACGTGTTACCCAGACTGCGCCCGCCCGATGGGGGAGACCGCGTCTGATAAGTACCCCATTAGCATAAAGCCAAAAAAGCATTTGGGGGCCCACCACCGGACGGGTGGCAGCCACTCGGGGGACCCTGTTCGGCATGTACGCGCTGCAATCGCACTGATCGGCCCTTCGTCCTTTTCCCTCCCGTGTTCCGCGAATCGTTTTTTCCAAGGGTGCATCCTAACCAGTAGCAAGGCCGAGCGCCCATCGCGCTCGGCATTCCGCCCCGGCCTTGATGGCCGGGGCTTCAGAGGAGGACATGCCATGGAACAGACACGGGTCGTGGAATTGACGGCGGAGAACTTTGACGAAACCGTCCTCGCCGCTGCGCAGCCGGTTCTAGTCGATTTCTGGGCGCCGTGGTGCGGGCCGTGCCG
>JACPSR010000149.1 GCA_016193175.1 Candidatus Omnitrophota bacterium | reverse complement strand
CGACCGTCCCGTGCCCTTTGAGCACCAGGATGACCCGGTACTTCTTCGCAAACTCCACCGCAATGCGTTCACGGTCGCGCTGGACGTCCTCGGAGGAAAGCCGCGCAAGCCGGCCCATCTCCCCGGGGTGCGGCGTGAGGATGATCGGTAGCGGAAGCTTCTTGAGGAGCTCGACGTCTTCGGCGAGCGCGTTCAAACCATCGGCATCGAGGACGAGCGGCTTGGCGATCCGCGGCAGGAGCTGTCGCACCAGCTCCTTCGTCTGAGGCTGCTGGGAAAGGCCGGGTCCGATGGCGGCCGCGTCCATCGTGTCGATCGTGCTCGCAATCTCCGGAAGCCCTCCGAGGCTCAGACTCCCCTGCTTGGTTTCGGGGAGGACCTTGAGCATCGCCTCGGTGAGCTTCTCGACCATCGGGTCGTGCAGGCTCTTGGGGATCCCCAGCGTCACGAGCCCGGCCCCGACCCGCAGCGCACCCATCGTGCACAACGCGGCAGCACCGCTCAGACCCACCGAGCCAGCCAGGATGAAGACGCGCCCGGCATCACCCTTGTGAGCCGTCGGCGGTCGAAGAGGCAACAGGCCTTTTTCCATTGAGCTAGCAGCTAGCGGCGAGCAGCGAGTAGGGGTCGTCGGACCCTGCTGGCTGCTTGCTGCTCGCTGCTTGCCACAAGATGGTTCTGAAACGGGCTCTTAATAGCGATGGCGCTGGCGACCGCGACGGTGTCGACGTGAGAGAGGCTGATGTGCACGGTGATCCGTTTCGCCCGCCGGTCGTGGAGGATGACCCGGGGCCTGCCCAGTCGGTCGTTCCGAATCTCTACTTGGTTCATGGCGAGCATGCGGTGGGGGTCAATCTGGGAGATGGCTTTGATGACGGCTTCCTTTGCCGCGAATCGCCCGGCAAGGTGGAGGAGGGTGGTCCGGGGCCGAGCCTTCGCGTAGGCCTCTTCGTCCTTGCTGAACACGCGGCGCATGAAGGCCTGCCCGCCGCGGGACACGGCGCGTCGGAACCTGGGGAGCTCGACGACATCGATCCCACACCCGATAGTGGCTCTGGGCTGAGGGCTCTGGGTGCCCTGAGCCCCGAACCCCGAGCCCCGAGCCAAGATCGGTCTTGGGATGAGTTTTAGCGCGCCGCGATGGCATGGGGTTGCTCTCGCACACCTGATTTCAACAGCGCGACCATCTCCTGGACGGCGCGCTCCAGGCCGACCCAGAGCGCCCGTGCGACGATGGAAAACCCGATGTTGACCTCTTCGATCTCCGAAATCTCCACGACGTCCCTGATGTTCTCATAATCCAGCCCGTGCCCGGCGGCCACCACCAGCCCTAACGCGCGCCCTTGACGGGCGGCCCGCTCAAGCGTCCGAAGCGCTCGGCCTTTCGCGGCCTGAGCCCTCGCGTTGGCGTAGCAGCCGGTGTGGAGCTCGACGATCCTCGCGCCGAGTCGGGCTGCCGCTTCAAGGTGGTCCGGGACCGGATCGATGAAAAGGCTCACGTCGATCTTGCGTCGCTGAAAGGCCTGAATGATCGGGCGCAGCGCGGCGGAGAGCCTGACCACGTCCAACCCGCCTTCTGTGGTCAGCTCCTGGCGTCGTTCAGGCACCAGGGTGACCTGGGCAGGCGTGATGCGCAGCGCGGCGTTGACGATCCCCCTGGCCATCGACATCTCAAGATTCAGGCGGGTGGCGATGGTCCGCTTCAGCCGTTGGACGTCCTGATCTTGAATGTGGCGGCGGTCCTCCCGAAGATGGCACACGATGCTCTGCGCCCCGCTGCGCTCGCACAGGAGGGCGGCCTCGACGGGATCGGGGCGCTCCCCGCGGCGCGCCTGCCGGAGGGTCGCGATGTGATCGACGTTCACGCCAAGTCGAATCATTCGTTCAAGGTTCAAGGTTGAAGGTTCAAGGGGTGGCTTCTGTTTGGCGCTCTTACGCTGTCAATCGCTGCGAGCATGCGGAGGAGCTGAACCGCCGGCTGGACATCGTGGACGCGGACGATATGGGCGCCGCAGCGCTGTGCGTGGGCCACGCAGGCCAGCGTGCCGGCCAGGCGATCCCCGACATCCGTCTGCAGAACCGCACCGATGAAGGATTTTCGCGAAGGTCCGACGACAATCGGAAATCCCATCTGGATGAAGGATGGGAGCCCCCGCAGCAGAGCCAGGTTATGCGCGAGGGTCTTCCCAAACCCGAGGCCCGGGTCAAGGAGGATGCGGGATCTGGCGATGCCGGCGGCCTGGGCTCCCTCGGCCGCCCGGAGGAGGAACGCGGCGACCTCCTGGACGACGTCCCCGTAGCGAGGACGGCGCTGCATCGTCCGGGGGATCCCTCGCATGTGCATCAGGATGATCGGCACCCGGCCGCGCGCCGCCACCTTCCCCATGTCCGGGTCGCCCCTGAGCGCCGTGACGTCATTGACGAGGGAGGCCCCGGCTTCGATCGCGCGACGCGCCACCTCAGCCTTCGAGGTGTCGATGGAGAGCGGGATCCGAACGGCCCGGACCAAGCCCGCGATCACGGGGATCGTGCGCCGCAGCTCCTCCTGAACGGGAACAGGTGCTGCGCCCGGACGGGTCGACTCGCCGCCGACGTCGATGAGATCCGCGCCCTCCGCTTCCATGCGGATGCCGCGTTCGACCGCCGCTCCAGGGTCAAGCCACCTTCCTCCGTCGCTGAAGGAATCCGGGGTCACGTTCAAGACGCCCATCACGAGGGGGCGCCGCTGCGCCCCAAGACGCAACGGCCGTGCGGGATGCGAAATCTCCGGGGACACGCTGACGCAGCGGATCTTCGGGTGGAAGGTCGTGGCCGCCTCACGCACAGCCATCGGGGTCCTGATCAGGCTGTTTGGGAACGGACGCCACCGGCGCGTGAGCCATCGGTGGAGTCCCCAGGCGCCGCGGGAACGCCGACGAGCCCCTTGACTTCCTCTCCATCCAACACCTCCCGTTCCAGGAGGGTCGTGGCGAGAAGATCGAGCTTGGCCCGATGCGCTGTGAGCGTCTGGCGCGCGCGCGCGTAGCAGACATCGATGAGACGTCGGATCTCCTCATCGATCAAGACGGCCGTCTGCTCGCTGTAGTTGCGCTCTTCGAAGAGGTCACGGCCGAGGAACATCTGTCGCTCACGCCGACCGTAGGTGAGGTTTCCGAGCCGGTCGCTCATCCCGAACTCGCAGATCATGCGGCGCGCCATCTCGGTGGCGGTCTCGATGTCATTCTGCGCGCCGGTCGTGACCTCGTTGAACACGAGCTCCTCCGCCGCCCGCCCGCCCATCATCACCGTCATCCGGGCAATCAGCTCCGTCTTGCTCATCGTATAGCGATCCTCGATGGGGAGCTGCATCGTGTAGCCCAACGCGTGCGCCCCGCGTGGGATGATCGAGACCTTGTGGAGCGGATCCGTCTCCGGCGTCAGCAACGCGACGAGCGCATGACCCGACTCGTGGAACGCGGTGATCTTCTTCTCCCGGTCGTTCAGGACGCGGGTCTTACGCTCCGGCCCGGCGATGACGCGCTCAAGGGCCTGCTCAAGCTCCTCCAGGCCGACCACCTCCTTGTTGAGGCGAGCCGCCAGGAGGGCGGCTTCGTTGGCCAGATTCGCGATATCGGCGCCGGAGAAACCGGGCGTCTGACGAGCGACCGCTTTCAGGTCCACGCCCTTGGCCAGCTTGATCTTTCGCGTGTGGACTTTGAGGATCGCTTCCCGTCCCAGGATGTCCGGGAGGCTGATGATGACCTGGCGGTCAAAGCGCCCTGGCCGCAGGAGCGCCGGGTCCAGGACGTCAGGACGGTTGGTCGCCGCCATAAGAATGATTCCTTCCTGGGTGTCAAACCCGTCCATCTCAACGAGCAGTGCGTTCAGGGTCTGCTCGCGCTCATCGTGCCCGCCGCCGATGCCGGCGAACCGCTGGCGGCCGACGGCGTCAATCTCATCGATGAAGATAATCGCCCCGCGGGCGCCCTGCCGGGCGTTGCGCCTGGCCTGCTCGAAGAGATCGCGCACCCGTGATGCGCCCACCCCGACAAACATCTCGACGAAGTCCGAGCCGCTGATGCTGTAGAACGGAACGTTGGCTTCCCCCGCGACGGCCTTCGCCAATAAGGTCTTGCCGGTCCCAGGGAGGCCGATGAGCAGCACCCCCTTGGGGATCTTCCCTCCCAAGCGCTGGAATCGCTTGGGGTCCTTGAGGAACTCGATGATCTCCCGCAGCTCCTCCTTGGCTTCATCGATCCCCGCCACGTCATCGAACGTGACCCGCGTGTGGGTCTCCGGCGAAATGAGGCGTGCCCGGCTTTTACCGAACGCCAAGAGCTTCCCACCCCCTTGGGCTGAGCGCATGAAGAGCCACATGAGCCCCAGGAAGATGATCCAGGGAGAGAGGGCCATGAGGACGCCGAAAAACCCGGCCTGAGGCGGCTGGACGTCGAAGGTGGGAACGTTCTGGCGCAGCAGCTTGAGGATCTCCTCATCCCGGCCCGGTACATAGACGGAAAACGACACCCCATCCTTGAGCCGGCCTTCAATCCGATCATCGATGAGTCGGGCCTCCGCAATCTCCTGGGTCGTTGGGTTGCTCTCAACGAGCCGGTAAAACTCGCTGTAGGCGATCTGGCGGTGGAACTTGCCGGCATAGTAGGAGAGCATCCGCATCATGGCGACCGTCCCGATGCCGATCAGGAGGAAAAACATCCATCGGGACTGCTGAGGGGGGACGGGGCGCAACGTGCTCATCAGAGGGTTCCTGTTTCTCCTATTCTCTATCTAGAGGTCTATAACCAATTAGTATACCGCGATTGTCGAAAAAGACGCAAGCTGCGCGAGACCCTGTGTTGCAGGGTCCGGCTGAGGCGGAACCGTCGCACGCTCGAAGAGCACTCGATCTTGTTCCCGACGTAGCTGCACGCCGCCGGGGAGGCCGACCAGGGTCCCGACGGGACGCTCGAAAAACAGCCGCTCAACCTCCAACCAGTGCCTGAACTCAAACGCCGTCAAATCGCCGCGGATGCGCAGAACCGACTGGCGCACGAGCTGACGCTGGAGCGCCTTCGGTTGGCGCCTGAACAGCGCGATCGAGAGGGCCACCTGCGCCGGCGTCCTCCCCTTCGCCATGCGCTTCCACTGTCGCCCGGACGCTTCTTGCAGGTAGGCGTAGTCCCACTGGCTCAGCTGCGCCAGTTGCGCCAGCACCTTCTTGATGTTCGGGTTGTAGTCCTGCTCAAGGAGCGGCAGCAACTCCCGGCGGATTCGATTCCGGATGAACCGGCGATCGTCGTTCGTGGGATCCTCGCGATGGGCAAGGCCCGCTTCCTGGAGATACGCCGTCACCTCCCGACGCCACACCTCCAACAGAGGGCGAACCAGCCACACGCCGTCATCCAGTCGGCGCTTGATCGGCATCGCGCACAGCCCCGTGAGGCCCGTCCCCCGAACGAGGCGCATGAGCACCGTTTCGGCCTGGTCGTCCGCCGTGTGAGCGAGGGCGACGCACCCGGCGCTGGCGCGACGGGCGACCTCGAGCAGGAACTCGTATCGGAGCTTCCGAGCCCCGTCTTCCAGCGACCAACCCCGGCGCTCACAGACGGCGCCGACATCCCGCCGCTCGATCGTCGCCGGAACGCCGCACCGCGCCCCGAGTTCTCGGACAAACCCCGCATCGTCAGACGAGCCCTGACGCAGGCTGTGATCCAAATGGGCGATGTGGAGGGTGGGTTTCAAGATCGGCCGCAGGGCAAGGAGAATGTGGAGCAGCGCGACGGAGTCAGCCCCCCCGGAGACCGCCACCACGATCCGCTCGCGAGGCGGCACCAGGCGGTGCCTCGCGATCGTCCGGCGAACCTGGGCGATCAGGTCCTCGCCCATTCAGTTGCTGCCAAGCCGTCTCATCGCCGGCGCCAAGACCCGGCGCACGTCAGGCTGCCGCTCGCGCTTATCCCGAATTCGAATGGCCTCCCGGGCCCTCGGATCATCGATGCGGCTGACCACATCGATCGCCGAGATGCGGACCTCGGTGCTGGAATCGCGCAGGGCTTTGATGAAGGCGGGGAGAATCTGCGGATCAGCCTGTTGGAACGGTTCCAGTGCCAGGATCGCGGCCCAACGCACCCGGGGCGCCCGATCCTTCCTCAGGGCTTGGAGGAGGAGCGGGGCCGCCACCGGACCTTGAATGGCGGCCAATGCCCGGAGGCTGTAGGCCCGCATGTCCTGGTCCCGATCCGCAACGTATTTCTGAAGGATCTCAACCGTGCTCAGCTCACGCAACGCCTCGAGCCGAAGAAATCCCATCTGCCGCTCGTAGGGATCCTCTGACTCAACCAACCTGACCGCTTCGGCGGCCTGGGGACTTGGCGTGGAAGACGGGGACGGCTGCGTCTCACCCCACCCCGTCCTGGGCGCAGCAAGCAGCAGGCAGGCGCCGACCATGATGGCGCGGGCGCTCTCGTGCCTGCGCCGATGCTCGTGGTGGAGGAGGGCTTTCTGCTTCTCCAGCTGTCGCTCCAGCTCCGCGAAGGCTTCGCGAATGGAACTTCCCGCCTCGCGCCGTTCCTCGTGGGCCGCCACAGTGTGGCCGGGCACATGGCACGTCAGGGAGGTCCGGTAGAGCTTGCGCGCGCCGTTCTCCTCAAAGAGCACGTGCATGGAGACGGCCTCTTCAGGGAAGTGCTTCAGCTTGCGGCCTACTCGGTCAATCAACTCCTCCAACAGACGCTGGACATGCGCTCTTGGGCCGACGTGCTTGAGATCGATCGTTCGTTTCATGCACCCAAAACGCCTCAGGCGTCTCCGGTCGCCCGACCCGATTCTTCCTGCTGTGCCAACGCCAGCGCCACCTGGATCTTCTGCAAGAGATCCTTCGTCTCGTAGGGCTTCTCGATGTGGGACACAGCACCCAACCGGAAGGAAGCGGCGATGCCCTGCTCGCCCCGCCTGGCGGTGACGATGATCACCGGAATGTCTTTCAGATCCTGGTCCTCTTGCAGGCGTCGCAGGACCTCATGACCGCTCGTCTTCGGCATGAGGATATCCAGCAGGACGACGTCGGGCTGCTGGACCTTCGCGAGGATCAGGCCCTCTTCGCCGTTCGCGGCCGTCAAGACGCGGTAGCCCTCGCGCTCCAAGAGCAGCTTCGCGAGCTTCCGCGCGTTGGCCTCATCGTCGATCATGAGGACGGTCCGCCGACGCAGATGTTCTGCCATGCCGACGCTCACCTTGACGCCGATCCTTCCCCGTTTCGGTCCCGATCCTGGGACACCGGCAGCGTGATCACGGCCTTCGTGCCGTTTCCCTCCTCGCTCTCGAGGGAGATCGTGCCGCCATGGCCTTCCACGATGGCCGCCGTAATCGTCAACCCCAACCCGATGCCCTCCCCCGGCGGCTTGGTGGTAAAGAACGGATGAAACACCCTGGGCAGGATCTCCTTGGGGATGCCGGTCCCCGTATCCTCGACCTCGCACACCAGGACGGTTTGGCCCGGTCGGAACGCATCGGCAGACCGCAACCCGATCCTGAGGCCAGGCTCCGTGAGCCTCCTCAGGTAACTGCGGATGGACAGCCGGCCGCCGGTCGGCATGGCCGCAAACGCGTTCAGGATCAGGTTGATCAAGACCTGCTGCATCTGATGCTCATCCAGCAGAACGAGCGGCACATCGTCCGCCACGTCCTTCATCAGGCGGATGCCCTTCTCGGCCGCCTGGGCCTGCACGAGCGCCAGCGAGGCGTCGATCACCGAGGCGATGGACGTCGGCTTGAGCTCGAGCGGGGTGGGCCGTGAAAAATCCAAGAGCCCGCGGATGATCTTGTCCGACGTCATGACCGCCTCTCGGATCACCTGCAAGACCTCAGCGTGCTGGGCGCCTCGCGATTGGAGATCTGGCTCCAGGTAATTCACGCACTGGAGGATAATCCCCAAAGGGTTCCTGACCTCATGGGCGATGCCGCTGGCTAACTGCCCCACCGCGGCCATCTTCTCGGCCTGAATCAACATCGCCTGGGTCCGTTTCAGCTCCTGATACGCCTCATCCAGCTCCGCCGCCCGCTTCCGCTCAGCGGCGGCAGCGGCAGCAGCGAGCTCCCGCTCTCGCTGCTCCATCTGCTTCCGCTCGGTCACGTCAATGAGGTAGCTGCGGATCAGGTCGCTCTGCGGATAGTAGGAGATGTGCTGCTCGTAGGTCTTGCCCCGATAGGGCACCTCCCGGGTGAGGGATGTGGCCCCGCTGCGCTGAAGGCGCTGCGCCGCGTCTTTCAAGCCCCACAAGACGGGGTGCGTCGCCGCCGATCCGAACAGGTCTGCAAATTGCGTCCGCGCGGCTCGGTTCAGATAGGTGATCACGCCGCTCCCATCGGTCTCAAGGACTGGATCGGGGCACTGCTCAAGAAACGAGGCGAGCCGGATGAGCTCGCCTTCCCCCCGCCGGCGCTCGATGGCATAGCGCATCGAGCGCACCAAGAGGTTCGGGTACACCTTGATGTACCGTTTGACCAGATAGTCCTGCACCCCTTTCTGCAGCGCCTGGATGGCCATCCCCTCATCGTCCAACGCGGTCAAGACGATGATCGGCACCCCTTCCGCCTGCGCGTGGACCCTGGCAACCGTCTCCAGCCCCTGACTGTCCGGCAACTGCAGGTCGGTCAGGACGAGGTCGATCCCCCCGCGGGCAAGGCGCTCCAGACCTTTCGAAACCCGGTCCACCCACTCGAGCGCAAACGAGGTGTTGGCGGTCTCGCCCAACGCCTCCTGCATCAACTGGGCGTCCTGCGGGTCATCCTCGATCAACAGCACGTTGAGGTGTCCGTCGTCCATCCCTTCAATCAACCCCTCCAGGAAGTATATCATGTCTTGACAAAACCTATGGTCTGTTCAGCAAATAATAGGGAAGAAGTGGCGGTGACTGGATTCGAACCAGTGACCCGCGGCTTATGAGTCCGCTGCTCTGCCAACTGAGCTACACCGCCAAAATTTTACTGCGTAAAATTTTGTATGTCCTCTTCCCGTCCCCATCCGTTCCTGAAAGGAGAGGCTGCTCGTTTGCCTGAGGATGGTCCGCACCGCCGGGTCGGTAGCCTTCTAGAATCACCGCAACGGTGACGAACCCGATCTGAGAAAACGCATCGGCTGTCCGATGCTGCAGGTTTGCGTCATCGAACCGATTCACCTCATCGCGCAGGACCTCGATGCGGGCATGCGTTCCGAGGTGACGGACCCGCACCTGCCGAAACCCTTGCCGGCGCAGGAAGGCCTCAGCCGCTTCCACCTGCCCGAGCTTCTCCGTGCTCACTTCAACCCCGTGCGGGATGCGGGAGGAGAGGCACGCATTTTGGGGCCGGTCCCAGTTCGGGAGGTCGAGGAGCCGCGCCAGCTCGCGGACCTCCCACTTGGCTAGGCCCGCTTCCTGAAGCGGGGCTCGCACGCCGAACCTCAGCGCCGCTCGCTCTCCCGGACGATCGGAGCGCTGATCATCACCGATCGCCCCATAGAGCACGGCCGCAATCCCCTCCGCCTGAGCGAGCTCCTCCAACTCGGCAAAGAGCTCGCCCTTGCACACGTAGCATCGTGCCGGCGTGTTGGCGCGGTACGTCGGGTCCACGACCTCATGCGTCTCGATGACCCGGTGCCAAAGATCTAAATGTCCGGCGAGCCGCCGCGCTTCTTCGAGGTCCTCGCGGGCCAGCGAGGGCGAGTCGGCGGTCACCGCCAGCGCGTTTGGTTTGCCCAGCACATCCCGTGCCAGTTTTGCGAGGAGGGTTGAGTCCACCCCGCCCGAGAACGCCACAATCACCCGCCCGAATTCCCTGAGGATTGCTTGCGCGGCTTTCAGTTTGTCTGTTAACTGTTCACTCGCCACTCGTCACTCGTCACTGTTTTTGAGATCCATCCGCCCCCCAGCACCACCTCCCCATCATAGAACACGACCGCCTGGCCGGGCGTGATCGCCTGCTGAGGCTCATCGAATTCCACACGCATCCTGCCGTTCGGTTCCGGGCTCACGCGCGCCGCAGCCGCCTCGTGCCGTGAGCGGATCTTCGCCCACGCGCGCAGCGGTTGCGTCGGGGGCGGGATCGAAACCCAGTTCACGCGCTCCGCGATGAGCGAGCGGCCCATGAGGTCCTCCCGCGAGCCGACGATGAGCCGGTTGCGCGGCTGGTCGAGGGCGACCACGTAGAGCGGCGCGCCGGCCGCAATCCCCAACCCCTCCCGCTGCCCGATCGTGAAGCCGAGGAGCCCCCGGTGGGTCCCCAACACATGGCCGGCCGTATCCGTGATCGGTCCCGACTCATCCCCAACCTTGAGCTCGCGCCGGAGGAAGCCGTCCTTGTCCCGATCGCGCACGAAGCAGACGTCCTGGCTGTCCGGCTTGTCGGCCGTCGGAAATCCGAGCCCACGCGCAAGTTCCCTGACCTGCGGCTTGTTCAGCTCGCCGAGCGGCAGCCGCGCGCGCGCAAGCTGCGCCTGGGTGAGGTTGAACAACACGTACGACTGATCCTTCGACGCGTCAGCGGCACGGCTGAGCGTGTAGCGTCCGGTTGGCGCGTCATAGCCGACGCGCGCGTAGTGGCCGGTAGCGATCAGCGGGGCCTCGAGCGAATCCGCGTACTGGAGGAGCGAGCCGAATTTGATGTGATCGTTACAGGCGATGCAAGGGTTCGGGGTGAGGCCATCGCGGTAGCTCTCAACGAAGTAATCGATCACGCTCGCGCGGAACGTGTCCTCCAGATCGAGCACTTCGTGCCGGATCCCCAGCCGCCTCGCAACGGCTTTGGCGTCCAGCGCGTCGCGTACCGAGCAGCACAACCGCGTCCCGGCCGACGTGCAGACGTCCTTCCCCCAGAGCTGCAGGGTGACCCCGATCACCTCGTAGCCCTGCTCATGGAGCAGCGCTGCCGCGACGGAGCTGTCCACCCCGCCGCTCATCGCCACGACGATTGGCTCAGCCATCACTCCCGTTGAATTTCGGGGACACATGACGTCTCTCCGGATTCGGGTCAGCGAGTATTTCTGGCCGCATAGACGAACGGCAAGAAGTAGCGCTTCCAGGAAGCCTCCGTGGACGCCGATGCGTTGCCTGCCGCAAAATAATCGACCATCGCCTCTCGGACACGAGCCAGCTCTTTGAGACGCGCAAGGCTTCGAGAGCTGGCCAGGGTTAAGTCGAGCAACTCAAGGGCACGCTCGAACGCCCGTTGAGCATAGCCGGCATGATGCTTGGCGCGCCAGTTCAGCGCGCGCTCCACCTCACTGCCAATATTGGCCATCTGATCGAGGAACGTCAGCCGGTTCCAGCGCCCTGCGGCAAGGTCTCGGTGTTGGTACGTCATCTGAGCAGCCGTTTCTGAACGATGGTGGTGATTGTCCTGCGCGTCGCTTCATCCTCCACGCCACGGCTTTTGTTGGCTTGGGAGGGGCGCATATTGATCATGGAATCGAACTCGATGAACTGATCCGCCGGCGCATCCGGATACAGGTTGATGCCCCATAAACTCCGCTGCGCAGAGCCATCCTCGAGAAGGATGGCTTCCAAGTCGGCATGAAGCTCGGCATCAACCGCGATGAGCTCCCGGTCGACGTCAACCACGGCTTTCACCAGGTCGCCAAACATCCTGGTGGCCATGCGCTTCAGTTCTTGAAAGTCCAGCGTATCCCTGATGATGATCACCGCGCAGCCTGCTGAGTCATCCGGCGAATACATCGTGATAGGAGCATCAGGACATGATTATAACACGGGGCAAGGGACGAGGGGCTTAGCCAGTGGGCTCGCCGGATGTTTGGGGTTGAGCCTGTTCGGCGGAGGGAGGAGGCGAGGGCAACCGCTCGGAGAGCGAGAAGAGGTAGGCGACCAGCGCATCCAAATCCTCCTCGGTGATGCGGTCTTTCCAGGCCGGCATGTAGAGCGAGGGGCGGGGGCGCGTCGGGTCGGCCCGAGGGACCGGCTGGCGCCCGTAGCGAATGAGGTCCTTCAGGCTCTCGACCTCGCTGCCGTAGTAGGCCTTCACATGTACAAGCGGCGGGACCTCTCCCCTCAAACCCGCATTCCAGTTCCTCCGCCCCCCACGTCCCTCGATTCCGTGGCAGGCAGTACAGCCGTTCTGTTCGAAGACCGCCTTGCCCCGCTCGATCGCTGAGGTGAACACCGGGGCGGGCTCGGCCGGGGCGTGGATGACATACGAAGCCGGCGGATTGGAAGCGGTGAGGCTGAGGAGATAGACGCTCAGCGCTTGAACGTCGTCATCCGAGAGGCCGAAATTCGGCATCGCGCTGGGGTAGACCTCTTCCTCTCCCGGCGGGAGCTGCTCCGGCCGCACGCCGGGATTGAGCATCCGAGGGTTCTTGAGCTTCCTCATGAACCAATGGATCCGATCGTGCGGTGGTGCCATCATCTCGAAGTCGGCTTCGATGAGCTGATATGATTTTGATCCCACCTCGGTGAGGTCCTGCGACACCGTCTGGCCGAAGTCCTTGATGGCGTGGCACCCGTAGCAGCCCTTCGCCGTGAAGAGCCGCCTCCCCTTCACCAACTGGGGGGCGAACGCCTCAATCGCCTCCAGGTTGCCGTGGCACTGCCGGCAGGAGGCCTGGACCAGGGGCCCGCGCAGCAAGGGCTCTTCCCAATGCGGCACATCGCCGTGCGCAGCCGCCACGTCGGTCGCCAGGCCCTGCCCCCCATGGCAGACCGTGCAGCCGAACTGCTCGACCGGATGCCACTCCAGGAACTTCCCCGGGTGCGCTGTGAAGGGCTCCTCGGCAAGCGCAAGCTGAGGTTTGTCGATGGCCAGGTGACACGTGGCGCATCGATCCACGCGGTGGAGATCCGAGATGATGACCTGCTTGATGCCACCGGAAAGCCCCCGTCGCTCGTGCGGTTCCAGGGTTTTCAGGAACCGGCGCTGCTCATGCGTCCACTCGCGGTGCGTGTCCTGCCACATGGCGAACACAAAGAGGCCGAAGAGGATGGCGGTGAGCGCCAGGAAGAGCAGTCGCTTCATGATAAATTTCGCGCCGATGCTCTAAATACCCATTGTAGGGCAGCGGGTGACGCGGAGCC
>JACPSR010000009.1 GCA_016193175.1 Candidatus Omnitrophota bacterium | reverse complement strand
AAGCGGCAGAGGCGCAGGATTCAGGATAACCACGGACTTCGCGCGGTTCTCGGCGGCCCAGAGCAGATTCACCGGCGCGAGTGACGACCCGCAGGAGACGATGAGGTCGGCGTAGCGACCCAGCAACGCGGCCTGCGTCTTCCCGGTGAGCGCGCATGAGAGGCACAGTACTCCTCCCAAACCGGCAGGCGCCCACCAGCTCCACAGCAGCGTCAGGAGACGGCCCCCGGGCTCTCGGTAGCGGACTTCAATCACTTGTGAAACGAGTGCCGGGCACTCCTCGCGCAACGCGTCGACGACCGCCAGCGACTGCTTGAGATGCCCCAACTTCCCGTCGCTCAAGACCAGGACCCGTCTGGCGCTTGTGTGCTTCCACCGCTTGTGCATCCAGAGCCATTGGCCTGGATCGGCGCTGATGTGGCGCGAGAGTACGCCGGCAAACTGCTCGATGCCGTCGCAAACGGCCTGATCCTCCGACTGCTGCCGGGAGAGCTTGATGGGCGGTTCAATGACGAGGCGATGGAACGGCCCGTGGAGGCGGTGGATGAACGTCGGGATGATGAGCGCGCCCTTCCGGTACGCGAGCGCGAACGGCCCGGTGGCGAACAGGGCCGGCCGTCCGAAGAAGTCCACGAAGAGGCCCTGACGGCTGGCCTGATCGCCGACGATCCCGATGCACTGCCGGCGCTCCAGGGCGGTCACGAGGCGTTTCACGACACCCCCCTTGTGGATGATCGTGCAGCCCTTCGACTCGCGGTAGGAGACGAGCAACCGATAGAGTCGGGGGAGCTTCTCCTGGGCCCGGGCGAGCGCCGCGATGGGGAAGCCGTGGAGCGCAGCTACGATGGAGGAGAGCTCCCAGTTCCCGTAGTGGCCCGTGAGAAGGAGGATCGGCTGGCCGGACGCCACCGCCTCATCGAACCAACGGCGTCCCTCGATGGTGATGTAGTGGTCGACGTAGGCGCGGTCGATCGCAGGCAGCCGGAGCAGCTCAATCACGCTCGCCCCCAACTGTCGATAGTACGACCGGATGATCCGGCGCAACTCGGCGCTTGTCAGCTCACCGTCGAAGGCCGCCCGCAGGTTCGCAAGGCCGATCCTCGTCCGCTTGGGCTGCAGCCAGTAGCCCAGCGCCCCCAGCCGCTCGCCGATCCACACCGCGGCGGGTGCCGGCAGGCGGCACAAGAGCCAGCCGACAACCCTAACGAGCCCACAGGCCAGCCAGTCGATGATCCAGAGCATCTTCTCCATTGAGCACTTTCATGCGGACCTGCAGCACCCACAGGGGGATGCGCTGCGGTTCATGATCCACGATCAACGGTTGCAGCCGCACCCAGTCTTTCTCTGTCGTCACAACCGCATCCGGCACCGCGTCGAGGTGTTGTTCAGCGAGCGCCGCCAGATCAGCTGATTGGAAACGGTAGTGATCGGGATAGGCGTGGTGCCACAGAACCGTGGCATGGAGCCGCACACCCGTGGGCTCATGCACCGCCGTCACGAACGCGGCGTTTGGGCTGAACGAGCGCAACCGCTCGCGGAGCGCCCCGAGCGTCTCCAGGGCTTCGTCCGCTTTGGTGACGATGACGACGTGCGCGCGCGCCAGCGAGTCGAGCGGCTCGCGCATCGGGCCGCGCGGCAGCGGCCCCCAGCCGGCAAAGGGCGTGCGGGCGTGCACCAAGACGATGTCGCAATCGCGGCGCAGGCGCCGATGCTGGAATCCGTCATCGAGGATCACGACGTCGGCCGCAAAGGCCCGGCATGCCAACCGGCCGGTGCGGTCTCGCCGCGGCCCCACGAGGATTGGCACGCCGGCCAGATGCCGTGCGAGGAGCTGCGGCTCATCGGCGAGCCCGTCGCAGGACGCACGGCGTTGGCCGTTGACCGTCACATGGTGCGCGTCCCAGCGGAGCCAGTAGTCCCCGCGAGACCCTGCGTAACCGCGCGAGAGGACCGCGACGCGCTTGCCCATCGCCAGAAGCTTCTTGGCGAGGAGCTCAACGCACGCGGTCTTGCCGGTGCCGCCAACCGTCAGGTTGCCGACACTGATCACCCGGCACGGCAGCCGCACCTGCCTGAGCCAGCCCCGGTCGTAGGCGGCGTTGCGGACCGTCACGGCCGCCCGATAGGCGAGCGACCCAACCGTGAGCGCGCGAGCGGCGAGGACGTCCGAGAAGGTCCGTGGGTGGTGCTGCGTGGCTAGACGCCACCAGGCGTCGTGGAGAGCCTGCCACATCGTACTCTATTGTACGTCGTCGAGAAGGAAGATGTCAAAAAGACAGCAAGGGTTGGAGGGCGTCTAGGGTGCGTTGGACCGCGCCTTGGGAGCGCTCAGTCAGTGCGCGGGCCCGTGCGCCCATCGCCAAGGTGTCGGTTCGATCAGTCAGGAGCGCCTGGAATGTCTCAGTCAATTCTGCGGGGCTCGCAAGCTGCCGCGCGGCCTGGTGGGCTGTCAGTTGTCGGGCAATGTCGGCAAAGTTGTGCATGAACGGGCCGAATACGATCGACCGTCCCAGGCTGGCGGCCTCGAGCGGGTTTTGGCCCCCGTGCGGAATGAGCGAGCCACCGATGAAGACAATGGTCGCCAGCGCGTAGTAGCTCGGCAGCTGCCCGAAGGTATCCACGATGCCGATGTCCCAGGTGCCTGTTCCATTCCCTTGAGAGAATCGTGAGGCCGTGAAGCCCGCGCCACGGATGAGGTCGACGAGCTCTCCGACGCGCTCGAGATGGCGCGGGGCCACGATGAGGCGAACGCTCGGGTGCAGCGTGCGCACCGTTCGGAATGCCTCGAGGAGGGCCGTTTCCTCCCCCCGGTGGGTGCTGCCCGCCACGATGACGGGCTCCTCGCCGTTGAGGCCGAGGCGGATGGCGGTCTCACGGACAGCGTCGGGGCTAGGCCTGTCGCCGAGGCTCGCATCCCACTTCAGGTTGCCGGTGACGATCACGCTCGCAGGGTCAGCGCCGAGCTGGATGAGACGCTCCGCGTCTGCCTGGCTCTGCATCAGGAAGCGGTCAATCCGGGCGAACGTTCCGGCCAAGGCCCGTGCCACAAACCGGTAGCGGGGAAAGGCCCGAGCGGAGATGCGGCCGTTGACCACGGCGATCGGGATCCCGCGAGCCTTGGTGAGCCAAATCACCGTCGGCCAGAATTCCGACTCGACGAGCAGTAGACAGCGCGGGTGCAGCACCTCGAGGGCCCTCCTGACACAACCGCGCACATCGAGCGGCGCATAGATGGCGAGTCCGCGATCAGCCATCTGCTGGGAGGCCACCTCAAACCCTCCCGGGGTGACCGTGGAGAGGACCATCGCATCCTGGGAGACGCGCTGGGCGAGCGCGCGGACCAGCGGCCGCACCGCCTGCACTTCGCCCACGCTGACCGCGTGGATCCAGATGGAGCGGCGGCCCTTGAGGCGCTCGCCGACGGGGGCCGGGTAGCGCCCGAGGCGCATCGACCAGCCGCGATGCGGCAGCCGCCGGCGCCAGATGGCCTTCGGCAGGTAGAGCAGCAGGCCGATCAGGTAGAGCGATTCGTAGAGGAGCCACATCGTGAGTTCACAGCTTACAGTTCAACCGTCGCAGGCCTTAAGGCCAGATCAGCGAGGCGGCGACAGCCCCCATATCTTTGATTGCCCTCGTATGAGAAAAGCAATCAGTGGGGGGACTATTGGGGATGCCTCTGGCTTTCCGTTTGAGATTTCCGTCAGGGAGACCATTCTTCCGTAGGGGGGTCCTACACAAACTGGACTTTCACTTCCTTGCCGAGGGCGTGGGCGAGCTTGACGAGCGTGCGCAGCGAGAGGCTGCCGTTCCGAGGACTCTCGAGCCGAGAAATCGTCTGCTGAGAGGTCTGGAGCCGTTTGGCCAGCGCACGTTGGCTTAAGCCCCTCCGCTGGCGTAACTGGCCGATCTGGATGGCCAGCTCGACGAAGAGACCCTCTTCCTCGTAGGCCTCCCGGACAGCCGGGTCCTTGAGTTGCTCCTTGAGATAGTCGCGAAACCGCCGCCCGTCTTTCAGGCGTCCGTTTCTGCTCTTATGCTCCATGCTGGTGCCACTCCTGCATCAGCCGCTCCGCCCGATCAAGTTCACTCACCGGCACGGGCCCGGTCTTCTTCACAAACCCATGCGTGATCACGATCTGCTTGCCCGCAAAGAAATACAGCAGCCGGTACTGATTCCCGCCAAAGATAATTCTCAGTTCCCTGATCTTCTCCCGGACGACGTCCGCGTAGGGCCGAGGCAGGTTGGGCCCGTGCGTCTCCAGCGCTTCAATCCATCGAAGAATCTTCCCACGAACCTTCGCCGGAAGCCCATCCAGGAAGTCCTCGGCGAAGCACTCCCCTCGCGGGCTCCGGTAGAAGACGACCTCATACGACCCATCTGACATGATCAAGGATACATTATTTTTGATGTACTGTCAACCCTGCCTCCATTCCAAATGCGATAGCCCAGATCAGCTAGGCGGAACGAGTGGGCTGCTTCCGACCCATCCCAACTGGAATCGAGTAAACTGTCACCGGAATTCCCCGGAATTCCCTCGCGCTTGTCCTCGAAGAGCAGAAAGCGGTATTTCTCCGGGAGCGGCTTGCCCTCGTTGATGAGCATGATGAGGTCGCGCTTCTCGGCGTCGGAGAGTTCGTCGCGTTCAGACTCGTGCGGGCGGGGCATGGGAGTTATTACCTAATTCATTACCTGATTAAGAGGGTTAGTACCTACTTGGGCTTTCGTTGCCATCGGGCGGTGTGTCCGCGTCCGAGGCACTCCACCTCGTCGCCTTTCAGGCGTTTGAGGACGTGGCGAATGAGATCCACGCTGACGCTTGGACACTCACGTTGCAGATCGGCGATGCGAAACGAGCCGGTATGGCGGCGGATGGCGGTTTCCACTAACGCGGTCTTCTCGCCGCGCGGCGACTTTACTTCGCCGACGCGCCGCTCGAACTCCTTGCAGGCCTGCGTGAGGATGAACAGCAGGTAGTTCAGGTACGGCCACGGGTCGTGTTTGCCTTCATGCCACCGAGCGGAGGATTGTTCGAGCGTTTCGTAGTAGCGCTCCTTGTGCTCCTCGATGAGACGCTCGAGGCTGATGTAGCGCCCGACTTCAAAGCCGCAGTGGTACAGCGACTGAAGCAATAGCAGGCGGGAGACGCGGCCGTTGCCGTCGCGGAACGGATGGACGCACAGAAAGTCGAGGTTCAATGCGGCAAGCAACACGAGCGGATGAACCCATTTCTCGACGAGGCCGCGCTCCCAGAGCTCCATCGTCTCGGCCATGAACTTGGGCGTCTGCTTCGCGGGAACGGTCTTGAAACGGACGCGGCTGCGGCCATCGGCGTAAGTCTGAATGATGTCCACGTCCTTCGCCTTGTATTGGCCAGCGTCCCAGATGTCGCCACGGCAGAGTTTGTGGAGGCGCTTGATAGCGGCTTGGGATACGGAAAGCTTCGCGCCGATTTCGTGAATCAATTTCAAGGCATCGCGATAGCCGCGCACCTCCTCCTCGTCGCGGTCTCGGAGCGCGGGTTTGCCGAAGATCAGCGTGCCGACGCGGGACTGGTCCACCTCGACGCCCTCAATGCGATTGGAGGACACGGCGCTTTCAATGAGCGCGTGCTCGCGGAGGACTTTGAGCTTTTGCGGAGACTGACGAGTGAACAATTCCTGTTTACCGCGCGCCTCGGCGAGGTCGGTGAGATACCAACTGGTGCGCGTGGGGATCGTGGGCGGCTCGGCGGCGAGTTGTCGCAAGGTCATCATGGACTGGTCATCCTTGTATTCAGTGAAACCCGCAACAAGCGACGCGAACGTCTGTGGCGGATTGCGCTGGAAGCCCTCTTGATCCACGTACACGAAGCGATAGCTAGGTCCGCCCTCGGCTTGGCTAGCCGCCGTGACATCGGCGCACCCTTGGCGCAGCCGCGCCATCTTCTGCGGTAGATCCAACTCCTCCCGCCCCTTCGTCTCCACAACCCAGACCGTGCCGTCTGCCGTTCGAACGATGAAGTCGGGTGTATAGGTGGAAAGATCGCCGTCTGCCTTCACGTAATCGAGCTTGAAACCAATCGCGAGGTAGTTCTTGGCGAAGGCGGAGACGTCTGGTGCCTCATCGAGGAACTTGGCGAATTGCAGCTCGAAGCCGCCCGCGTGCGACTCGCCCACGATCTTGCTGAAGAGCGACTTCTTCGGCGCCAGGTAGGGCCGATGCTCGGTGCGAAATGGGCGCGTCTCGCGCAGCCGAATCTAGTCTTCGATTGACGGAACGGTAATCGGCCGGGCCGGCGCCATCGAGCTGAATCGTGTGGTGGATCACGTCATCGAGCATCGTCTTAAAGACGATCTCGCGGGTCTCTTCCGGCGTAAACGGCTTGAGCTGCAACTTGGCGTTGCCCAGCTTGGCGGGGTCTAGATTGTCGAGGTCTTTAAACTCCCGATGGAAACGCCGGGAAAGCTTGGGGATTGTGATATCGAGCGCATCCACATCTTTATCCGGATTTTGCGTCTCGACTTCAACCACGAGGGAGTCCTGGCGTCCGGTGCTACCGGATCCCATCGGACGATATTCAAGCTCCACGCCCTCGCTTTGGATAGACTCCACGAATTCCATAAAGGCGGGCGTACCTATGACGGATACGGTTTCGCGCGCATCCGTGCCGAAATACATGCGGCGCAGGCCCCGGCCGAGCGTCTGCTCGGGAAGAATGTTACTTTTGGAAACGTACGGACGCAGACCGACGATCGTGGTGACATTGCGCACATCCCAGCCTTCCTTGAGCATGAGGACGGAGACGATGGCCTTGTGGTGATTGTGCCAGGTGTCGATGGAGTTGGCTTCGCCGCGGAGCGTTTTCAGCTCATCCTCGTTTTTGCCGGAGGCGGCTTCAGAGATTTCGCCGTTGTTCTTGGTATGGATGACGAGGACAGCGCCTTGCAGTTCGGGACAGATTTTTTCGAGGTAGGCGCCGACTTCGTCGCAGTTGCGAGTATCGTCCACCATCACGAAGAGCACGGCTTTTTTTCCAAGCGGCTCATGTTCGGCATAGCTCTTGCGCCATTCCTCAACGCCGAGTTGCAGATAGTCCGCGTAATGCTCGGTGAAGATGGCGCTTGTGTGCTCGTGGAGTTTTGCGCGGCTGGGCGCGTCCGGTAGGACGGGATGCTTGACGACGTTCTGGTGAATTGCCTCAACGAGCGGATAGTCCGAGACGGTCTGGACAAAGATCTCGCCGCTGTCGTGACGTGGCGTCGCCGTGACATCCACCTGCAGCGCCAAGCGGCGATCTTTCTGTAGCATGCGGTGGTGGATGTCTTGGATGGATTTGAACCACGCCATCTTCGGGTTGTGAATGTGATGCGCTTCGTCGTTGAACACGGCGAGTTCCTCGATTTCGCGAATGATCTCGCCGAGGTCGGTTTTACTGTCGGCCGTTTTGCCGACGGGCCTGGCGCCGAATGGTTCGAGGAAATAGTCGCGCAAATCGTCATCTCCCAGCGAGGGTTCCGGCACGTCGCCAACGAAGACGCGGTGGATGTTCGTGAGAAACAGATTACCCGTGTCTCGCAAGACACGGGCATCGTCATGGATGTGCAGGGTGAGCTGGAAGTCGTCGCACCAGTTGCGCCCGTCGTAGCCGTTGTCCGGCAGAATCGGGTCCTTGAAGAAGATACGAAGGCCATCGAAGTCCGCGCGCAATCGGTCGAGCACGATGATGTTGGGTGCGATGACCAGAAAATTTCGCGCAAGCGTTGAGTCCGGTTCGTAAAGCTTATGGAAGAAACTCCAAGCAATAAGAAGGGAGAGCACCTTGGTCTTGCCTGCGCCGGTAGCCATCTTCACAACATAGCGCGGCCATTCCTCATCAAACATGCCAGCCGAGACTGCGCCCGAGGCGTCGAAGCGGAGCAGATCGAACTTGTCCCGCACGTGCCGCACATCATACAGCCAGATGATCGTCTCGACGGCCTCTCGCTGGGCAAAGTAGTAGCGAAACGGCGTGAGCGTCCCGTCCGCCTGTTCCTGCAGATGCTCGACATCAAACCACCAGCGGAGCAGCGATCGGGATGTTTCTGAAGCGCCAGCATAGCCCGCCTTCCGCCAAGCGGAAACTTCCTTGCGGATGTTGGCGACGAGTGGTGGGAGCAATTTCTCATAGGCAGTACTACGCAGTTCCTCAGCGGCTGGAAACCATCGCTGGTCAGGTAGCAGGACGGTATAGGGCGACGTGGGAAACTCAGGATGAAGTGCCATCGCTGCGTGTCTAGCTGGTAAAGGACTCCCGTATAGCCGGATAACGGTGCCAGATTCCGATTCCGAAATGAGAAATGACGAACGATAATTTCCGAACGCTTCGGTTACGCATCCTATTCATGCACGTGGGCCAGGCGTGTGACAGTGAAGGGGTGGAGCTTCAGGATTCTGGAGATTTCATTCGGTGTGAGCAGTTCCATGCCAGGGTCTCCTTGTGGTCGAGAGGCTCGAGTGGCCGAGGAGCTCCTGGACGCTGCGCAGATCCGCCCCGCGATCCAAGAGGTGCGTCGCGAAGCTGTGGCGCAGGCTGTGCGGGCTGATCGACTCGGGAAGTTGCGCGAGCCTCACGTAGCGCGCGAGCAGCCGATCCACCTGGCGCACGGTGACTCGCGTCCCTTTCTGGCTCACGAAGATGGCGTAGGGCACGCGGGTCTTCTTCGGGCGCTCGGCGAGGTAGGCGCGGACCGCCTTCAACGCGATCTCCCCGATGGGGCAGAGCCGCTCTTTCTTCCCTTTGCCGCGGACGATCAGTGTCCCGGAGATCTCATCCAGGTCTTCGAGATTGAGGCCGACCAACTCGCTGACCCGGATGCCGGTTGAGTAGAGCGTTTCCAGCATGGCTCGGTCCCGCCACCCCTGCCACTTCTTGGTCGGCGGCGTTTCCAACAGCCGTGTGATCTGCTGTTCATCGAGGAATGAGGGCAGCCGCTTCTCGAGGCGGGGGGTGGGAATGGCGGCCGCCGGGTTGTGCGGAAGACGCCCCTCGCGGCAGAGGAATCGAAAGAAGCTCCGCACGCAGGAGAGCTTCCTCGCAATCGTCCGTCGGGCGTGCTGCCGGGCGCTGAGGTGGGCGACGAAGCGCCGGATGTCGAGGGCGTTCACCCCCCTCACCCGTCGATGCCCCAGCGCCTGAAAGAACTGGTCGAGGTCCAGGGCGTAACCCCGGCAGGTGTGGGGGGAGGCGTTGCGCTCCGTGCTCAGATAGCGCAGGAACCGTTCGACCGCAGGGGGCGCAGAAGGTCGCCGATCAGGACTGCGTGGCATCCCTATCTGACTCGCCTTGAGTCTCAGAGAGGGTGTCTGAGCCGTCTTCGGTTTTTGGAAGGCGTCTCGTCGTGTACCGGCAGGTCGGATACTTCGAGCACCCGTAGAAGTGTCGCCCCCTGGCTCGGCGCTCGACGAGCTCACCCCCGCAGCCCGGCTGAGGGCAGGCCACCCCGGTGGGGAGGGCGCGGGCGTTCTTACACGCCGGGTAGCCGGAGCAGCTCAGGAACTGGCCGAAGCGCCCCCACTTGATGACCATCGGCTTGCCGCACCGTTCGCAGACGTAGTTGGTCGGTACGACCTCGCGCTTGACCTCGCGCATCTTCTCCTGGGCGCTCGTGACGCGCAGGGAAAACGGCGTGTAGAAGTGCCGGACCACCGACACCCACTCGAGGTCCCCTTCTTCAATCCGGTCGAGCTCCTCCTCCATCTCGGCGGTGAACTTGAGATCCATGACCTCCGGGAAGTGCTCGATGAGCATGTCGGTCACGATCCGGCCCAAAGACGTGGGCACGAGACTGCCGCCTGTGCGCCGCACGTAGTCGCGCGAAACGATCGTCTGGATCGTCGGCGCATAGGTGCTCGGCCGGCCGATGCCATCTTCCTCCAGCGCCTTGACGAGCGATGCATCGGTGAACCGTCGTGGCGGCTTGGTGAAGTGCTGGAAGGGGGTGACGCCGATGAGGGCGAGCTTGTCCCCTTTCGCGAGGGGCGGCAGGGTGCTTTCCGGCGGCGCGTCCTCGTCGCGCTCTTTTTCCTCAACGTCCTGATAGACCTTCGTCCAGCCGGCGAAGAGGGTGGTGCGGCCGGTCGCCTTGAGGTGAAACCGCCCTGCGTCGACCTGCACCGCCACCACGCGGTCCACGGCGTCAGCCATCTGGCTCGCCACGAACCGCTGCCAGACCAACTGATAGAGCGCAAACTGCTCATCCGTCAGGAACGGCTTGAGCGCGTCGGGCGTGCGCGTGACGCTCGTCGGACGGACGGCTTCGTGCGCTTCCTGGGCGGATTTCCTGGCCTTGTAGAATCGCGGCTCGTGGGGAAGGTACGTCTTGCCGAACCGCTTCGGGATGAAACCGCGCACCGCCGCCAGCGCCTCGTTCGCGATCTTCACCGAGTCGGTCCGCATGTACGTGATGAGCCCGACCGGACTCGCCTCCCCGATCTCAAGCCCCTCGTACAACTGCTGCGCGATGCGCATCGTCCGAGCCGACGGGTAGCCGAGCTTGTGGAACGCCTCCTGCTGCAGCGTGCTCGTCGTGAACGGAGGCTTGGGGTAGCGCTTCTGCTCGTTCTCTTCGACGCCTGCGACCACGAACGGCTGCTGCCGCAGCTCGCCGGCGATGCGCTCGGCGTCGGCCTTGGTTTTCACCTCCGCCTTCTTCTCGCCGATTTTCTCAAGCTGCGCTTTGAACGCTGTACCGCCGGCCGCTTTCCGGAGCTCGGCCTCGATCGTCCAGTATTCCTGCGGCACGAACGCTTCGATGTCCTTCTCCCGATCGACGATCAGCCGCAAGGCCACGGACTGGACCCGTCCCGCCGAGAGTCCCCGCCCGATTTTCCGCCACAAGAGCGGCGAGAGGGAGTAGCCCACGAGGCGGTCGAGGATCCGGCGCGCCTGCTGGGCGTCGACCTTGTTGAGATTGATCTTCCCGGGATGCTGGAGGGCCGTCTTCACCGCCTGCGGCGTGATCTCATGGAAGGTAATGCGGTAGATCTTTCGTCCATTCCGCTCGGACGACCGGGACGTCAATTGCTTGCGCCGGCCTTCTTGGCCTGGGCGGCCTCGTCATCTCGCAAGAGCCGCTCCAGGTGCCAACTGATCGCTTCCCCCTCCCGGTCGGGGTCTGGCGCAAGGTACACGGCGTCGCTCCCGCGCGCCTCTTGCTGAAGCTGCTTGGCGATCTTTCGCCGCTTCTGGATCACGATGTAGTGCGGGGTGAAGTTATGCTCGACATCGACGCCCAACCTGCTTGCCGGCAGGTCGACCAGATGACCCATCGAGGAGGTCACCTGGAACTCGGGCCCGAGCATTTTATGGATCGTCTTCGCCTTCGCAGGCGATTCGACAATCACGAGGTTTTTAACCATCATACCGTGGCTCAAGGTTCAAGGCTGAAGGCTCAAGGGAAGGCGTTTGCCTAGAGCCTTGAGCGATTTGACGAGCCGCCACCCACAAACCGGACAATCTCGACGCGATCGCCTTCCCGTAATATCGTCGGGGGGTACTCGGCCCGCTTCAGAATGGTGAGGTTCACTTCCACCACGACGCGCTCCGGCATCACCCCTAACGTCTCCAACAGTTGGGAGACGGTGGTCCCTTCCGGCACCTCGCGTTTCTCACCGTTGACCGTCAACTCCATCATGAACTGCTCGCTCGAGGTTCGAGGCTGGAGGCTCTAGGGAATTGCCTACAGCCTAGAGCCTGGAGCCTTGAGCGTCTTTCTAACGAACTGCTTGCCGGGCAGTTGCTGGATGAACCGCTTCAACTCAAGCTGCAACAACGCCGAGGAGACCTCTGATATGGCCAGCCCGCTCTGGGCGACGATGGCGTCGATGTACCT
>JACPSR010000148.1 GCA_016193175.1 Candidatus Omnitrophota bacterium | reverse complement strand
GGGGAACTGGCAGTCCTTCATGTGGCCCCTCCTGGTTCTCGATTCGGTCGAGAAGACCACTCTGCCCGTCGGGCTGGCCTACCTTCAGGAGCAATACCAGTTTGCGAGCCCGAACTTCCCGCTGCTGATGGCCGGCTCCGTGGTGGCCACCGCACCCATGGTTCTGCTGTTCCTGTTCAATCAACGGTTCTTCACGGAGGGGATTCGGCTGACCGGGGTGCAACGCTGATGCGTTGGCCCGCGCGGTTTCGGATCTTGGCGGTGGTCAGTTGTCTTGTGCTTGGGCCGGTGTCTCTCGCGGGGGCTGGGCAATCCCCTTCGAAGGCCAAGGAGCAAGTGGCGATCCTGGAAGCCAAGCGAACGCGCCAGCGGGAGCGGGCGATCGAGGAGACCGTGCGTGGACTTGAGGGCTCGCGCGGGCCAACGCGTGCGGCCGCACCGGAGGAAGTCATTGGGAAACTGCAGGTCCCGCCTCCAAAGGCACCACTCGCAGACTACCTCGGGCTTCCCACGGTGTTACCGCGTGTGCTCACACCAACCGACAGGCCGGCGGCGGAAAGCCAACGGTTTGAGGTGCTGACCGAATCCAAGCGGGCGGGCTTTCAGAAACTCTACAAGGAGGGCATCGGGTTCCAACCTGTGCCGGGTTTGGGGTTGTCCACACGGACCGAGATTTTCGAGGAGCCCAACCCCGTTGAGGATTACATCTTGGAGTCGAAGATCCTCAACTTCAGTGAGCTCTCGCAGTTCCGGCGATCCATCACGCCCCTCTTCACGCGTTCCGCGGCCAACCGGGTGGTGATGGACTACGAGCCGTTGCCACGGTTCACCTACGAGTACGATGCGCGCGAGATCCTGCATGAGTTCGACACGCGCTTTAACTTTAAAGATCGCGACCTGCAGACCCACGCTGTCAATGCCCTCTATTCGCTCCCGGAGGTTTCCCCGCTCGGCGTCCTCACCGTCAACCCCTGGTACAAACGGGTGCTCCAGAGCAGCGATCACGACCTCGGCACCTATGAGCACCGCGATGAGATGGTCCTGAATTTCAACCTCCAACAGACCCCGGACATCGAATACTTTTTCCAACTCGACATGTATGATGCGAGGAAAACCAGGACGCTCGGCGCCAGCAAGTCGAAGCTCTTCAAGGGCCAGGTGCGCCTGCGGGTCCCCCAGTGGCGCTTGTTTCTCATCCCGAGCTACGAGTATTCCGACACCGATTATGATCCGTCGGACGACGAGTTCACCAAACGGGACCTCTTCGTCGATTGGGGACTTGACCTCACCAAGCGATTGCGGGCCTCGAGCAAACAGCAGATCGTCCAGGCCGAGGTCGCGCAGCCGGGGAAGGAACCCTCCAATCCCGATGCGCAAGTGTTCAACTGGACCAGCACCCTCAGCTACGAGCTGTTCAAGGACTTCGATGTGTCGCTGGGGTTTGATTTCTCGCGCGGATTTGGGTACAGCAACTTCAACAATACCGGGTTGCGGGCCGAGCTAGAGTTGTTCAAACCCGGGATCATCCGCTCGAAAATTGGCTACGAGTGGATGTCCTACTACAACATTTCCGACAGCCTCTCGCTGTTTTTCTGGAAGTTCTTCCTGTACATGTAGCCCCTCATGAGACGGCGATCCCTCCTCGACCAGCATCGTCTGACGGAGCGCGAGGAAAAGAACACTCAGCTCCTCGAGCTCCTCCGCCAGCGGGGGCCGCTGACCCGCACGGAGCTCTCGCAAGGCACCGGCTTCAACATCGTCACCGTGTCCAACTACCTCAACGAGTTCATCCGGCACGGCTTGGTCCTGGAGCGCGGGTTTGACATCTCCACGGGGGGGAGGAAACCCGTCCTCGTCGAGCTCAACGCAAAGGCCGCCTTCAGCGTCGGGATCGGCGTGGGACCGTTAGACGCCTCGGAGGCCCAGACGGTCTTCATCGTCACCGATCTGCGGGGCGAGATCGTGCACCGCGTGACGAAGCCGCAGCCGACGGGCAACATGGATCGGATCCTCAGGGGCCTGGGGTCTCAGATCCGCGAGGTGCTGAAGACAAGCCCCGTGGAGGCGAAGAAGATTCACGGAATCGGGATCGGGCTGCCCGGGATCATGGACGAGCGGGCCGGGACGATTCGGGATCGCTCCCGCGAGGGGACGCGGACCAACTACGTGGCGATCCGCGACCAGTTGGAAGCGGAGCTGCGGCTTCCCGTCCTGATGGGCAGCGACTCGACGCTGGCCGGCTACGGAGAGCTCCGGTTGGGATTGGACCGGCCGGTGAAGAATCTTGTGTACCTCTACTCCGACGTCGGGGCGAGCCTCATCGTGAACGGGCACATCTACTGGGGATCGGGAGGCAGCGCAGGGGAGCTGGGCGTGTTCGTGCCCTCCGACGAGGACTACCTGACGTGGATCAAAAGCCCCTCGTTCGTGCTCTCCAACGTCTGGGACCTGGGGCTGGCCGCGCAAGCGAAAAAGCTCATCCAGGAAGGGCATGCCACGGCCATCCAAGGGCTCGCCAAGGATCGCCTTGAGGGCATCAACCTGCGCACGGTGCTGCAAGCGGCTCAGGGCGGCGATCAGCTGGCCAGGGAGCTGGTGGAACACGCCGCCATGCAGCTGGGCATTCGGATTGCGTACCTCGTGAACCTCTTGAATCCGGAGGTCGTCATCATCGGCGGGGGGATCGAGCAGGCCGGTTCCCAGTTGTTGGAACCCGTGTGGCGCTCTGTCAAAAAGTACGCGTATGAAGAGCCGGCGAGCCTGGTGGATATCCTGCCCGCCCAGTTGGGCGATAACGCGGTGGCGCTCGGGGCGGCCTGTTGGGTGATTCAGGAAATCTTCATCCAGGCGTAGCCATGGGCGCTGAGGAAGGCTCAGGGAAGCGTCCGGTCGCGCTCTTCGTATCCATCCTCGCCGTGGTCGTCGCCGTTGGGGCGATCGGCCTGTTCTTTTTTTCCGCCCAGCTCCAGCAGATCAAGCAGCTCAGGGAGCAGCTGAGCGCCAGTCAGCAGCAGGTGGCCCAGCTCGAGTCCCAAAACCAGGAGATCAACCGGCAGCTCGAGGAGCTGCTCAGAGAGCGCAAGACGGCGAGCGAGCGCGTGACCTCGTTGCGCACCCAGCTCTCCTCCACCACCACGGAGCTCGAGCAGTCCCGTCAGCGGTTGGAGGAGCTGCAGGGACGGTACGACGCGCTTGCCGCCGAGCAAATTCAAGATCAGGCTCGGTTGGCCGCGGTGACGGGCGAACGCGATGAGGCCAAGCGAGCCGCGCAGCGGCTTGAGCAGGAGAAAGGGACCCTGCAGCGTTCGGTGACCCGTCTCCGTGAGCGGCTGGCGTGGCTCGACCGAGACTACCGTCAGGCCGTCGAGAAACTCGCCCAGATGGAATCCGCGAGCCAACACAATAGTCCCCCCACCTCTGCGGCTTCTCGCACAGATGCCCCAGCCGCGCCACCCGCCTCGTCCTCAGCGCTGAGGCCTTCAGCCTCGGCGATGGCCGGCACGGTGGAGCTGCCGCCCATCATCGTTCGGAAGGACCAGGCAGGGATAGCGATCCCCATCAGGGGACGGGTCCTCGAGGTGGATACCCAGCACAACTTCATGATTGTGGACAGGGGGAGCATGGACGGCGTTCGGATGGGGATGGTCTTTGACATCCTTCGTGGAGGGGCCGAGATCGGTCGCGCCACGGTCATCCGCCTCCGTCCCAGGCTCTCAGCCTGCGAGACGGGCCCCCCAGGCACCGCAAGCTCGTTCCAGGTCGGCGACGTGGCCGTTCAGGGGGGATGAGCCTGCGGCGATGGGGAAGCTGGGTTGGGCGTTCAGGACACCCGCAGCTTGTGTTGACCACGCGGCAGCTCGCGACGCTCACCAAGGCGGGGATGCCCCTCCTGCGAGCCCTGGGCGCCGTGTGCGATCAGCTTGACCCCGGCCCGCTGCGCGACGTCCTGCGTTCCGTCGCTCACGACGTGGAGTCCGGCTCCAAGTTTTCTGAGGCGCTGTCCCGCCACCACCGCTGGTTTGCACCGTTTTACGTGAACATGGTTCGCGCCGGTGAGGTGGGCGGGCTCCTCGCAGAGGTCCTCCTGCGGCTCGCCGAGCTCCTTGAGCGGCAAGCCCACGTGCGCCATCGCGTGAGGAGCGCTTTGATGTACCCCGCCTTCGTCATGGTCGCCTCCGTGGGTCTCCTGAGCGTCCTCGTGGCGTTCGTCGTCCCGACCTTCCTGGGGATGTTCACGGAGCTGGGATCCACGCTGCCCCTCGCCACGCGTCTCCTCATCGACCTCTGCACGGCCGTGCGGGCCTGGTGGTGGGTCGTGTTGCTGGGGCTCTCCGGCGCGGGGATCTGCCTGAGGCTGTTCCTCCAAACGCCATCGGGACGCCGGCTCCTTGACCAGGTGACGCTGCGCCTGCCGGTCGTGGGGTCCCTCGTGGAGCGGCTCGTCATCGCCCGTTTCGCGCGCACGTTCGGGACGCTCCTCGGAAGCGGGGTCCCCATCCTCAGCGCCCTGGACACCGTGCGCGCCACGGTGAGCAACACGGTGATCCGTGACGCGCTGCACGATGTGGAGCAACGGCTCAAAGTGGGCGAGCCGCTCGCCCGCCCCATGGAGCTCACCGGGGTCTTCCCGCCCATCGTGACGCGGATGGTGGCGCTGGGAGAAGAGACGGGACAGCTCGATCGCATGCTGATGCAGGTGGCGCAGAGCTACGAGCAGGAGGTCGACGTGCAGCTCGCAGGCCTCACGCAGCTCCTCGAGCCGATGCTCATCCTGCTCGTCGGAGCGGTGGTGGGGTTCATCGTCATCGCCATGTTCCTCCCGCTCCTGTCGCTCACGAAGCTCCTCGGATGAGGAACGCCAGCAGCCAGCAGCCAGCAGCTTACAGCGGGTTCTCGCTCATTGAACTCGTCATCGCGCTGGCGATCCTCGCGGTTGGACTGGTGGGCTCGATGCGGATCTTCCCGGCCGGCTTGCAGGCGTCACGCCGTTCAGAGATGATGAGCCGCGCGGCCATCGTGGCGCAGCGGACCATCGAGTCGCTGAAGCTTGCATCCTGCGGCGACCTGACGGACGAGCGAACGACCGTGGATGGATTGACCCTCGCCACGCGTCTTGCCCAACCGCCGTCCACCGAGCTGGTCGATCCGGCTCGGCTGAAGAGCCTTGAGGCGAGCGTCGAATGGGAGCAGGACGGCCGGTCGCGCGCACTCACGTTTGTCACCTATGTCCGCTGTCCCCCCTCCTAAATCCAGTTGCGAGTTCCGAGTTGCGAGTTCCGAGTTTGGCCCCGTCAACTCGCAACCCGCAACCCGCAACTCCCAACTCGGGTTGACGCTGGTGGAGCTCGTGGTCGCGCTGACCATCCTCGTGAGCGTCAGCGCGGCCAGTTTCGTGATCTTCCGCGGGATCACGCGGGCGTGGAAGACGGGAGCGTTGCGGACGGAGCGCTACCAGCAGGCGCGCTTCCTGTTCGATCTCTTTGAGCGCGAGCTCTCCTCCTGCGTGGCGAATCCTCGCTATCCGCTGGTCGGCCTCAAGCGCGGCGAGGCCTCCCCCCTCCATGCAGGCCGAGCGGTTGCGGATGAGCTGATGTTTGTCGGGGCGCTGCCCGGGCGCACCGGGCTCGTTGAGCGCGGCTATTGGGTGGACGCCGAGGGGACGCTCATGTGCCATGACGATGAGTCCAGGGACGGCACGTATGCGACGGGCGCGAGCGAGGCCTGCGGCCGCGGGCTCTCCGCGTTCGAGATCGGCTATTTCAACGGAACGGAATGGATCGATCGGTGGGACGCTGCTCGGCAGGGGGTAGTGCCCCACGCGGTGCGCATCGCGTTGACCCTCCGAGGAGAGAGGCCTGAGCGTTTTGAAACGGTCGTCCATGTCCCGGCCAGCTAAGCGCGCTCAAGGCTCAAGGCTCAAGGCTCGAGGCGACGGCCGTGGCCTACAGCCTAGAGCCTACAGCCTGGAGCCTAGAGCGAATTCGGAGAAGGGGATCGCGCTGCTCATCGTCGTCAGCCTCCTCACGGTGGTCGGCGTCGCCGGGGTGGCCTTCGCGTTCTCCATGTATCTGGAAACGCAGGCAAGCCGTGAGTACGTGTCCACGCACCAGGCGCGTTACCTCGCTGAGGGCGGTGTGAATCACGCTCGGGCGTTGCTTGACGAGGACCGGCTCGGAACCCGGGTGGACGAGCTGACCGAGTCCTGGGCGAAGACCCCGCAGGGCACCGACGTCGATGTCGATGGGGAGGGCACAAGAGACGCCAGGTGGTGGCCGATGAGCGGACCGAACGGCCAGGCGGCGGGGCGCTACGCGCTGCAGGTGACTGATGAAGCGGGGAAGGCGAACCTCAATGCCGCGCAGGCGCGTCCTTCCCCGGACTCCCTCGAAGGCGTCAGCCTCGTCAGGCTCTTGGCGGAAGCCGGGGTCGACCAGCCCGGTGAGGCGGCCGACGCTATTGAGCGATACCGGCACGGGGAAGACGCTCGGCCGGGCAACGCCGGGGTCGATGACGACGGCGACGGAGCGATCGATGAGAGGGATGAGTACCAGCCGCTCGCCCCATCCGGTGACGACCGCCGCCTGGAGGGGTTGGAGGAATTGACCACGATCGCAGGCCTCGGCGCCGAAGAGATCCGCCGCCTCTCGGCGGTGGCCACGGTCTACAGTTGGGACATGAACGTGAGCGTGACGGGTCAGCCGAGGGTCAATGTGAACACGGCGACGGCGGCCGAGCTGCTGCCGGTGTTGCTGGATGCCGGCGTCAGGGATCCCTGGCAGACGGCGGCGAACATCGCCGACGCCGTGGACACGGATCTTGAGCTGTCCCGCCTGACCAACGCCTCGGGCGTTCCGATCCGTGGGATTGAAGCCGTCCGCTTCAACGAACTGATGGCGGAGCCGACCATGGAGTTCGACGTCTCCTCGGCGACGTTCGAATCGCAAGGCTCTGATTGGAGCTGTCCCGTCGGATCCGGTTTCTGTTCCAACGCCGGCGTGGGGCAGGCCCGCTGGTCGTGGACCAGCTCGCGGCTGGAGCCGGGCCGCTACTATGTGCGCGTGTTTGCCTCGGCGGCGGGTCAGACGGTCGGGGAGGTGCGCCTTGAAGGCAACCCCCAGCGGCTCGTCCATGGGCAACGCCATCCTGCCACGATCATCGTCGGGCCGGATGGGAGGTTCAGCCTCACGATCGGCAAGCAGGAGCCGGAGCCCACCTACTCCCTGAGCAAGGTCGCGTTGTCGGTCCAGCCCGACGGCGAATACGTGGAGTTCATCAACCTCAGCGACACCGCCATCGAGATGAGCGGCTGGACGATTGAGGGGGAGCTGACCGGCGGGCGGCAGGCGAGGCTGCCGAGCGGCTCGGTGATCCCACCGCACGGTCTGCTCGTGGCGGCGGTGGATCTCGACGATACGCAAGCGAATATGGCGTGGAATGGGATCAATGCCCGCTCCGCCTGGGAGGTGTCCGGCGACGTCGCTGCGGTCCAGCTTGAGTTTCCAAACGGCGCCCCCTCCCCGGACGATGATTGGCTCAAGCTCCCCGCGCCGACCCGGAGCGCCCGGTTGATCCTACGCAGGGGAGCCGTCACGGTCGATGAAGTCGAGGCTCCACCGCAAGCCGCCGGCGGTTTCCAAAGCCTCGAGAAGGGGGACCCGACGGTCATCGTCGATGCGGATCAGAATGGCGTCGATGAGGGGTGGTTCCCCTCGCTTGTGCTCTCAACGCCCGGGCTTGCCAATGACAATGAGGGGCTGCGGGAGGTTGTGGAATCGCGGACCCTCCGGCACGATCCGGGCAGAGAGATCAGGGTGTTGAACCGCCCCATGGAGAGCGTCGGGGAGCTCGCCGGGCTGCCCAGCGGGCAGGCCTGGAGGCGTTGTTCCAGCGGTGACCTTGCGGGCATCGTGGATCGGTTGACCGTCGAAGGGCATCGTCTGGAGCTGGAGGGGCACTGGGTCGGGACCGAGGGAGCGGCCGGCTGGGACGAACAGGCGGACGGTTACGCGCACACCGATCCGTCGAAGGCTGACGTCGCAGGGCGCTGGGAGTGGCGTGGTCTTCCCGACGGCGATTACCGGCTGAGCCTCTACGGGTGCCCT
The DNA here is from genome assembly GCA_016193175.1 of Candidatus Omnitrophota bacterium. GTDB lineage: Bacteria > Omnitrophota > Gorgyraeia > Aquiviventales > Aquiviventaceae > JACPSQ01. Next base: position 8,673 of record JACPSR010000148.1, on the reverse strand, counting down.
GAGTGCCTGGGCGAGCAGGTGTCCGTCCGCTGGCGGCAACCTGATGGCGCGTGGACCGCCTGGTCACCCCCCCTCACCAGTGACGCGCAGGGCCGCGTCGTGATCGGACAGGTGACGATCGGGCCGCCGGGCTCATCAGCTCCTCAGACCTTGACCCTCGAGGCGCGGTGCGTTTCGCCAAACGGCATCTGCCATCTCGACGCCGCGCGGCTCGATCCGCGGTTGATTCGCCTGGGTCCGATCAACGTCAATACGGCGCCGCCGGAGGTCTTGCGCGCGCTTCCAGTGATGACGGAGGCCCTCGCTTCACGGATCATCGCCGGGCGTCCCTACGGCGATCGGGATCAGCAAGGTCGTGGGATTGGCGATCTCCTCATCGGCGAGGTCCTCGGAACGGATGAGGAGGAGAAGCTGGAGACCTTCAGGCGCCTTTCGCATCTCGTCACGACGCGCTCCGATGTGTTTCAGATCCTGAGCCTCGGTCAGGCGATGGCCGGCGGCCGTGTCCACGCCACGCAGCGGATCCGGGCCGTCGTCCAGCGCTGACCGGAGTGGCGAGTGATGAGTGGCGAGTGGTCAGTGATGAGTGGCGAGTGATGAGTGGCGAGTGGCGAGTGGAGAAATCGTGACAGCGATGAAGACGGCAGATTATCCGCGATCGCTTCAAAAGACGAGGGGGCACCGGACCCTGGCACTCGGCTCGTGCGTTTTGCTCTCGTCACTCGTCACTGGTCACTGGCCACTCGTCACTGAGGGAGAGGCTGCGGTCAGCAAAGGGCGGACTCACCACCTCGAGGCCTTCTCAAACGCCCAGGGCGGCGGGAGGGCGAGCTCCTCTCAATTGCGTCAACAGTCGGTCATCGGTGAAGCGATCGCGGGCTCGCGGCTGTCCGGATCGAGGGTGCGCGCATTTCTGGGGTTTCTGGGAGCGGCCCTCGCGGGCCGGCTGAACCAACCTGTGAATTGGCTTGATCTTGCCGTGCTCTACGCCAAGACCGATCCCTCGGGAGCGGCCATCCCGCCGAAGACCTGGGAGCGGCACAACGAGCCCGTGTTCATCTGGGAGCCTCCTTCCGCCGGACCTGATGTGGCGGGGTATAGCTACGCCATGGATCGCGCGCCGGATCCTGTGGTGAACACCACCCAGACCTCGTTGAGCGTTCGGGCGAGCGGGCAAGGGCCGCTGACGGACGGCAAGCACACGTTCAGCGTCCAGGCGATCAATACGGCGGGTCGCGCCGGCAGGCCCATTTCGTTTGAGATCTGGGTGGACACGACCCCTCCGCAGATCGTCCGCTACGCCCCGGCGCCCGGTGCGCTGCTCAAGACGCCCGCGCCCGCCATCAGCGTCAACGTGTCGGATGCGGCGAGCGGGGTCAAGAAATCCACCGTCTCGCTTTTCAGTGGATCCACGCCCCTCCTCTTCGATTTCGACGAAGCGACGGGGCTCCTCACCACCAGAGGGACGCTCTGGAACGAGGGCGTCAACCGCCAGGAGCTGCGCGTCGCCGATGCCGTGGGGAACAGCCAGCCCCCGCTCATCTGGAGCGTCACCGTCGATACGCAGCCGCCGATCGGGACCATGACGATCAACGCCGGTGCGACGATGACCACGAGCGCCTCCGTGACGCTGAGCCTCCGCGCGTCGGACGCCGTCTCCGGCGTCGAGCGCATGCTGCTCGGCAACGAGGAGGCAGGCGGCTATGTCGAGGAGCCGTACGCGGCCGAGCGGGCGCAGTGGAAGCTCAACCCCATCCGGGGTCGCCAGGCTGTCTACGTCAAGTTCGTGGATCGAGCCGGCAACGTCTCGTCACCCGTGTCGGATGAGATCGAGCTCTCGTTGCGCTCGCCGGAGACCAAGATCACGAGCGGTCCGGCGGGTGTGACGCCGAACCGAACCGCCGCCGTGACGTTCGCGTGTCCGGAGGGTGAGTGCCTCTTTTCGTTCGCCTTCGACAACGACCCGTGGTCGGCGTGGAGCCCGGCGGCGTCAGCGGAGAAGGCGGACCTTGTCTTCGGCAATCACTTCTTCAGGGTGAAAGCGGCCACAGAGGTCAACGGTCTTGCCGGCATCCAACCGGATGAGGAGGATCCCTCACCCGCCGAGCGGACGTGGATCGTCGGCGTGGAGCCGCCGACCGTCGCCGCCCCGAAGGGCCCCGCGATCAAATTGTGGCGTCTGGAATAACGTGCTACCATACATCGAGATGGCGATCGGCGTTGGCGTTGAGCTGTGCCCGTCGTCTGTCCGGGCGGTTATCATGGAAGGAACGCGCTTCGGCGCAAGCCGAGCGACCAAACGCCGTCCGCGACCAGACGCCGGAGAACCCCCGGCCCACAGCGGGGCATCCCGAACGCGGCTCCTCGCGGCGCACGAAGTCGCCTGCGATCCCGCCGACCTCGATGCCCTCACGCGGGCGCTCACCGAGTTGCGCCGCGCCCTCCGGATCAGAGCGCCGATCGTCCTCGGTCTTCCCAGCACATCGGCCATCCTCACGACGGTGACTCCGCTCATTGCGAGCCAGAAGAAATCCTTCCTCGCCGTTCAGTTCGAGCTGCAGCAGCACCTTCCATTTGAGTTGCCTGAGGCGGTGTGGCACTACCAGTGGCTCTCCGGAGCGGTGGTGGTCGCGGCGATGAAGGGGTCTGTGCTCGAGGAGCGGCTGGCGTGTTGTCGCCGCGCCGGGCTTTCCATCAAGGCGGTGGCGATCAATCCGGTCGCGACGCTCAACGCATGGCACGCCGATCACTCAAGCATTCCTCGTCCCGCCCTGGACGAGCGCGAGGCCGCTGAGGGCGGCGGCGAGGCGGCGGCGCTCGTCAATATCCTCGACGGCCAAACGGCCGAGTGGATCGTGTGGACGCCGGATTCCCTCCAAGTGGCTCCCGTCTTCAGTCCGTCTCAGGAGGCGTTTGGGGAAGATCTCGCCGCGGCCTGGGAGGCGCTCCGCAGTCAGGGAAGGGACGTCCCCACGCGCGCATGGGTGGTGGGATCACCGACCGGGGGGGCGTGGGAACGACTTCACGAAGCGCTGACGAGGCGGTGCGGGCTGCGCGTCGAACGCGCTGCTTGCTCACGGCTCATTGGGAACGGGGCGGTTCGGCTCGAGCGGGAGCCCGGCGCCATGATCACGGCGGTCGGCCTGGCGCTGCAAGGGTTGGGGCGGGTCCGCCTGAGCCTGAATCTCCTGGCCAGCGCACACCGCGAGCGGCAATCCCGGTACATCCGGCGCGCCGCCCTGATCACCGCGAGAATCTGCGTGGCGGCCACCGTCGCCCTGGGACTCGGCGGCATGGTCGAGCTCCGTCATCGACGGGCGCGCATCCTGGAGGTCCTCCGGCGTCAGGAGCAGCTCTATCAGTCGTTGCGTCCGGACGTGCGTTCGCTCCTCCAGCGTCAGCACGGGATGCAGCAGCGCATCCAGCGGCTGGAACGGTTGGTCGAAGACGCCCCCGCCGCGGCCCAGCTCCTGGCGCAGGTCGCTGAGGCGCTGCCGGACGATGTCTGGTTGAGCAAGCTCGAGTGCTCGAAAACCAGCCTGCCGGTTGGGATGATGGGCTCGCCGGTGGAGATGCTGGAGGGGGTGCTGGAAGGTCGCGCGAGATCGTTCCAAACCCTCACCCGCTTTCTGGAGACGCTCAAGAGCTCGGCGGGGCCGAGCATGACCATCAAGCCGCTCTCAACGAACGTGGCGCAGGACGAAGCCAGCGGAAAAGAGGTGGTCGTCTTCGCCGTCCAGGTTCAGCGCTTGCTGGCGAGGTCAACCACACCGACGGTAGAGCCGTGATGGCACCGCGACGCTCCGGGGTTTCTCTTGAGCCGTTGATCATCGCCACCCTGGGTGGAGCCCTCGCGGCCGGCCTCATCGCCTGGCAACTCAACCTGAGGGCGATGGATCGACACATCAACGCCACGCGCTCGACCTTGAAGAAACTGGTCCTCCCAGGCGGCATCCCGCCCGACCAACGGGTGATGGAGTACCTGAGCGCCCGCCACGCCTCCATCGAACAGCGTTACCGGTCATTGCTGACGGCCGCCGCCGTTCCCCCGTTGGCCGAATCGGCCGCCGCCGATCCTCAGCTCTACTTTCAAGAGCAGCTCCACGAGGTTCAACGGATGCTGGAGCGCCTCGCAGCCGCGCGCGCGATGCCGGTGCCGGAACAGTTGGGGTTTCCCAAGGCCCTTCCGCCCTCTGATACGGTTCCTCGTCTGCTCATGCAGCTCTCGCTTGTCAAGGAGCTCGCAACGCTTGTCTTTGGGCAGGGCGTGATCGGTGTTTCCTCCGTGAAGCTGGAAGACCCGGAAGCTGTGGCGGACGAGCGAGAAGTCGGGGTCTTCTTGACGCGGCTCCCCGTCCGCATTCGCTTCACCAGCTCGTTACCCCAATTTTTGCACATCGTGGTCGCGATCGCGGAGCGTGAACCGCTCATCGATATCCGTGGCCTTCGGATCGTGAGTGGAGAGGTTCCGGACCGCTTGGACGTGGAACTCGCGCTCGCTCGGTATCTCCCCGCGGCATCGACGTCCAGATGAGACCGCAGATAGGACCCTCCGTCGTGCTGGCGTTCGTCCTGGTGGCCGTGACCGCCGCGAGCTGGGGGTGGCAGAGAGGCATTGTTCGTGCCGCGCCGGTCGAGGTTCGTGAAGAGGGGTGGAAACGCGTGAAGGACGAGTACCCGCTCGCCAGCGCCAACCAACCCCCCGTTTCTTTTTCCTCGGCGACGGCTGAAGCGGTGGCGCGAGCGAACCCCTTCTCCCCAACGCGGCGCGTGGTCCCCCGGCCAATTTCTGAAGGGACGGGAACGGAAGAGGGCTGGGAAGAGACCGGCGAATTCCTCACGCCGAGGTTGATCTACCGCGGTCAGATCAGGGTGGGCCAAAGCCTACGGGCGATCATGGAAGATGCCGCGACCAAAAAAACTCACTTTCTTGAAGTCGGACAAGAGGTTATGGGGTTCAAAGTGCTTGACATGACGCAACGTCAAGTGATAGTATGGAATTTCAAAACACAAGAAGAGGTCGTAGTGCCGCTCGTTTCCTCCACGCGATTTGAGAGGGAGGAAACCGCTCCGCCATAGTCGTATCAGGCGGCACGTGCCGTCCACGCAGGAGGACCTGCACGGTCACATCTACCATGCGTGTTGGTGTCGTTCTTGTGTACCCCTCCATCATGAAGAGAATCAGCCAATTCTTGTTCAGGAGCGTGGCCGTGGCTCTGGCCGCCGCCGGCGGCGTTGTCTTCGAATCAACCTACGCAGCGGCTGCCGGAGAGTCGATTGTGGTCAAGACCCCGCTTACCAGTCCCCCCGCGGCCCCCATCGAGAGCTCTCTGGGGGAGCTTCCGGCCGGGGCGAAGCACGTCGCCACCTTCCTCCAGCGTACGGTCGAGGCGTTTCACGCCAGCACCTCGGCCCGCCGGATCGTCAAGCAGTTGCGCGCCGACCAGGATGCGCTCAGGACGAACTTGGCGGCTGTCTCCAGCGAACTCGAGGTCCTCGGTCAAGATCGTGAGCAGCTCCAGCGCGAGCTCAGCACCCGGGAAGCCGATCTGCAGGCGCGGCTCGAATCGCTCCGGAACGAGCTGGAAGCCAAGCTCGATCGCGAGCTCTCAGAGGCCGGGCGGCAGATGGATCAGGAGCTGGAACAGGACGTCAACCGTCAGGCGCAATCCTTTGAGGCCCGCCAACGCCAGGAGATCTCGGAAATCTTGGGCCAGGAGGTCCAGCTTCAAGAGCACGCGCTGCAACAGCTCAAGCGGGAGCTCGAGCTGCAGACTGAGGGGTGGCGCAATCTCCTGGAACGGTTGGAGCTCAAGCCTGAGCTCGTCAACGCCGCAGCGCGATCGGCAGAAGAGGCGCTGACGAAGCGGGCGTCGGCTCTCGAAACCCGTCGCCGCCAATTGCAGACGGAGCAAGAGACGCGCCTGGCTCAACGGTCCGCCGAGTTTATGAACCGGTTGAAAGAGCAGTGGGCGCTGGAACGGCAGCGGCGTCTCACGGTGAAGGAAGCGGCGCTCCGCCATGCCATGGCCGAGCTCCTGCGCAACACGCGCCTGCAAGCGGCCAGCCACCTCAAGCGCCTCCAGGAGATGCTCGACGAGGTCAAGGGGCGCTATGGAGAGGGGACGCAGGAGCGGTCATCGCTCCGCGGACGTCTTGAGGCGTTGGATCGGGATCTCGCTGCGAAGGCGAAGCAGGCGGAGGAATTGGAGACCCAGCAACAGACCTCCATGGCCCGATTGGAGCAGGCCCTGATGAGGTCGCCCATCGCGTTGCAGGACGAGGTGCTCGCATGGTTCGGTCGGCTTGCAGGACGCTTGCCGCCGGACTTGGCGGGAGAGCTGGGTGCCCTTCAGCAGCGGTTGGCCGATTTGGCTCAACAGGAGCGACAACTCAAAGAGCAGCAGCGCGCGCTTCGCGAGCGCCAGTTGGCGATGGAGCTCTCGCGAGAGATGGAAACACAGCGGCAAGCGATGCACGAGAAGGAGCGGCGGGCGCAGGAAGCCGGGGCGCGCAAGGCTGATGAGCTCCTCGTGAAGGCGAAGCAGCTGTCCCAGCGGGGAAAATTTGACGAGGCGCTCCGGCTGGTCTCACAGGCTCACGCTGTCAATCCGCCCGAGCTCAGTCGCGTCATGGAGGTCCGCGAGGAACTGCTCGCCGCCCAAGAGGCGAAACGCGCCGAGGCCCAGACGGTTGAGCTGGAGCGGCTATTCGCCCGCGCGATGGAAGCGTTTCAACAAGGGCGCTACGAGGAGGCGATCCCCTTGTTTGAGCGGGTCATCGCCCAGGAAGCGGTGCCTGCTGAGGGAAGCGGCGCGCGAACCGCCGAGGAAGGGAAGGCGCCATGAGGGGGCGGCGGTCACTCATCGTAAGCGGCGCATGCGCGTGGTTGAGCGTTGCAGGGGCGTGCGCGGCGGCGGCGTCCGAGCCCTCCGCTGGCGCTGGGCAAGACGTGGGCGCTAATCCGCAGCCGCAAACTCGGGAGGAGGCGAAGAGCCCCCTGACGCCGATGGCCCAGCAGTACCTTGAAGCCGCAAAAGCGCGTCTGGAGGCTGAGCGGGCGGCGCAGGCTCAGCGTGAGCGCGCCCGTCAGCGAGAGCAGGCTCAACAATTGGCGATCCAGATCAGTCGCGAGAAGCTCAAGCAGCAAGCGGCGCAGGAGCGCGAGGCGCAGCGTCAGGTCCGACTCGCCAGGGAGCGACAGCTCAAGACGCTCTACCAGAAGGCCCTGTCGCGGTACCAGCAAGGGGCCTACCAAGACGCCGCCGTGACGCTCCAGCAGATGGTCGTGTTGGATCCGACCCACCCGCTGGTGAAGGCCGCCGATCGTCTCATCGCGCGCTCGGAGCTCAAGCACTTCGAGCAACGACTTCGGGCCAGCGCCAAACTGCCGCCGCAGGCCGGCGGCGCCAACGTGCCAGGGTTGGAGCAGCTCCTTACCCAGAAGCGGATGGAGCTGGAGACCGTCCTCAAATATGCCAAGTCGGAGCTCCAGGCGGAGCGGTACGACGCGGCTGAGAAGCTGCTGACCGCGATCCTCGTTCAGGACCCGTCGCAGCGCCAGGCGCAACAGCTCCTCGAGCAGGTGCAGCTGGCCAGGCTGAACGAGGAGCGGGTCCGGCTCACGCGCTCCGTGGAACGGGATGAGGCAGCGATGGTCAATGAGGTGATGCGGGCGCAGCTCCTCCCCGACGGAACCCGGCAGGGGTCGGCCGCCGCAGCCCAACGGCTGACCCAGGCCCCGAGGGAGCTCTTGAGCGCAGCGCTCACGCAGCCGGTCAGCTTCCGCTTCCGGGACGTCCCCCTCAGCGACGTCATCGAATTTATCTCCGACGCGGCGAACCTCAGCATCATCCCGTCGCCACGGCTCGACCTGACGGCGCGCCGCGTGTCGCTGACCGTCAACGACCTCCCGCTCGAACAAGCCGTGAAATACCTCGCCAGGAGCCTCTCGCTCGCGTACCGCGTGGAGCCGGACGCGATCCTCATCGCGGCGCCGGAAGAGTTTTCGAGCGAGCCGTTGGAGACGCGGGTCTTCTTCCTGCGCAACGGGCTGGGCCCCTTCGCCCTCGCCACGTCGGCGGTTGAGCCCAACCCCGCCCTGGCGATGGAATCGATCAGACACCTGATCGAGCAGACGATCCCGCAGGTGTCCGGCGGCAAGCTCGTCATGGACGAGCGAAGCGGCGCGCTGATCGTGACCAACACCACCCAGAACCTTGCGCTCGTCGAGCGGCTGCTCAGCCAGCTTGACGTGACGCCCACGCAGGTCCTCATCGAGGCGCGGTTCGTCGAGCTGACCATGACGGATTTGGAGCAGGCGGGGCTCGAATCGGTCCTCACCGGCAACGCCGCCCTGACGAAGAAGGGCTCCGGCGACGGCACCCAGGGCGCCGGGCACCAGGTGGCCGGCGGCGGCGGGTTCAAGTTTCCGGCGCTGAGTCGGGAGACCGAAGGGCTCAACCTCACGCTCCAGGGCGTCTTGACCGGGACCCAGTTCGAGACGGTGCTGCACGCGCTCGAGGAGTCCAAGAAAAGCAAGACCCTCTCCGCCCCCCGCGTGACCACCCTCAACCACCAGACCGCGTCGATTCGGGTGGTTGAGGAGTTCAACTACCCGACCCGCTACGAGGTGTCCCTGATCCAGTTCGACATCAATGGGGATGGGGATTT
>JACPSR010000146.1 GCA_016193175.1 Candidatus Omnitrophota bacterium | reverse complement strand
TTTCCCGGTCACGAACTGCGAGAAGGAGCAGGCGAATGGGATCTTGCCCATCAGCGCCAGTCCCGCCGCTGTGCCGACCAGATCCTGTTCAGCAATCCCCACGGAGAAGAAGCGATCCGGGTACTGCTTCTTGAACCAGACGGCGCGGGCCGAGTCCTCGAGATCCCCGGAGAGCGCGACGACGTTGGGGTGCGTCTTCCCCAGCTCCAGCAACCCTTCGCCGAATCCGTCCCTCGTCGCCTTTTGTCCCATGAGAACCCTGCGGTTAGTTTCGGGTTTCGCGTTTCGGGTTTCGCGTTGGACGGTTACCCGAAACTCGGAACTCGGAACCCGAAACGCCCTGCCACGTCATCGTGTCGCCGCGTCCAATTCCTTTAACGCTTTGTCAAGTTCATCCGGTTTGGGCGCGACGCCGTGCCAGGCCGGGTTGAGCTCCATGAAGGAGACGCCCTTGCCTTTGACCGTCCGCGCGACGATGACTTGCGGCGTTCCCTTGACCGTCTCGGCCTCGTCGTAGGCCTTCACGACCCGTGCGATGTCATGGCCGTCGATCTCGATCGCGTGCCAGCCGAACGCGCGCCACTTCTCGGCGAGCGGCTCGATGTCCTGGATCTCCTTCACCGGACCGTTCTGCTGCAGTTGATTCGCGTCGATGATCGCGCACACCGCGTCGAGCTTGTGGTGGTGCGCCGTCATGGCGGCTTCCCACACCTGGCCCTCCTGGATCTCCCCGTCGCCCATGAGGCAGAAGATGCGGCGCCGGCGGCCGTCCAGCCGATCGGCGAGCGCAATCCCGTTGGCCATCGACAATCCCTGGCCGAGGGACCCTGAGGCGATCTCCACGCCCGGCACGGAGTTGCGCTCCGGATGACCCTGAAGCCGCGTCGGATAGCGGCGCAGCGTCATCAACTCTTCTTTCGGGAAATAGCCTTGAGCGGCGAGCACGGTGTAGAGCGCGGGGCACCCGTGCCCTTTCGACAGCAAGAAGAGATCACGGTCCGGCCACTCAGGTCGCCGGGGGTCGTGTCGCAGCTTGTACCAGTACAACCCGATGAGGAGCTCGACCATCGAGAGCGATCCGCCCGGGTGGCCGCTGCCCGCCTTCGCGATCGTGCGCAGGATCGTCTGGCGCACCTCGTTCGCAACGGCCCTCAAGGCGGGAAGATCCGGCGGCGGCCGTTTCATCGCTCGACGCTCGGCGTTCGGTGTTCGGCGTTCGGTGTTCGGTGTTCATCGTTCACGGATCGAGGGTCTTCGTCCGGGCAAACGAACAATGAACAATGAACGACGGCTCTGGGAGGGCTCATGGGGAGGTCGCCACCGGCTCCTGGGACATCGATCGATCGAGCTTCTCGCGGATGGCCGTTTCGTCCGGATCCATCTCAAGCGCGCGTTGCCAGTTGCGGCGCGCGCGCTCCAGATCGCGCCGTTTGTAGTACGCGTCGCCCAAATGGTCGAAGATGACCGGGTCGGTGTCGAGGAGGGTCGCCGCGCGCTCCAGCTGCGCAATCGCCTCATCCAGCTTGCCCATCTTGTAGTACAACCACCCCAGGCTGTCGACGTAGGCGCCGTTCTCAGGGTCCAGCTCCAGGGCCCGCTCAATCAGCGTTTTGGCCTCGGCGAGGTTCTCGCCGGCCTCCACGTCGAGGTAGCCGAGGTAGTTCATGGCATCCGAATGCTCTGCATCCAGCTCGAGGGTCTTGCGCAGATGCCATCGGGCGTCCTGCTTGCGCCCCAGATGGTCAAGCTGGGCCGCCAGGTAGAAGTAGGCTTGGGGGTACTCGCCTCTCAGGTCGATGGCCCGCTCAAAGGCCCGCACCGCCTCCGCGGAGTGTTCGGCCTCGCGGTAGACGACCCCCAGCGCCACGTAGAGCTCGGGCAACTCCCCCAGCTCCTTGAGCTTCTGCACGAGGAATTGCTCGGCCTGCCCGAAGCGATCCTGGGCCAGCCAGACCCGCACGGCCCCCATGACGGCCTCGAGGTCGCGCGGGGTCAGGTCGAGCGCGGATTGGAAATCCGTTGAGGCCTCGGCGAACTGCCTGGCGCTCAAATGGGCGCGCGCCGCGTGGTGGTAGAGGCGCGGGTTAAAGGGATCGAGACGAATCGCCTCTTCGTAGTGCGCCGCCGCCCTGGCAGGCTGGGCGCTGAGCTCGTAGGTGAGCCCGAGCGCCACGCGCACGTCCAAGGATTCCGGCGAGATCTCCACGGCGCGAGAGAGCTCTTCAAGCGCTTGATCGAATTGCCCCAGACGACCATGGAGCACGCCGAGATTGAAGTGGAGCTGGCTGGACGAACCAAACTCCTCGATCAGCCGATGGTAGAGCTGGATCGCTTTGGCGAGGTTTCCTTGAAGGACATAGAGGTCTGCCAGCGTGCTGAGGACGAAATGGTCGCTCGGGCCCACCCCGAGGAGCCGCTCGTAGTCCGCCACCGCCTGATCGAGTTGGCCCCGCGAGGCGTGGAGCATGGCGACCCAGCGGAGCGCATCGGGTTGATTGGGATCAATCGCCAGCGCTCGCTCGAACGACTGCATCGCTCGATCCGTCTGGCCCAACTTGAGGTAGGTCGAGCCCAGGTGCACATGCAGGAGAGGCGACTGACGATCCTGCTCAAGGGCCTCATGGTAGGCCACGAGCGCATCCGACAGCTTGGAAGAGCGCTCGAGCATCAGCCCACGCAGATACGCCCCGTAGACGGCGTGGCGTGACGTCCGACGAACCAGCGGATGGCCCGCGCACCCCGTCGCGAGCAGACAGCAGCCAGCAGCCAGCAGCCAGCAGCCAGCAGCCAGCACATCGCAGATACATGGCATCGTATTTCTCTGGGTGCTGTGTGCTTGCGGGTGAAGGATCATGTGGCCTTCGAGGGGACGACCAGGGTGCTGGGCGAGGAGATCAGTAGATGACCTTGTTCAGGGGGTACTCGATGATGTCCTGGCCGCCCGCTTCCTTCAGCTTGGGGATGAGGGCTTTGATCTCTCGTTCTTCGATGACGGTTTCGACCGCCCACCACGGATCGCGGCCGTCTTTCGACCACAGCTTCGAGATGGTCGGCCGCTTCATCGCGGGCAGGACGTCGATGAGCCGTTGGAGCTGTCGCTCAGGGACGTTGAGCTTCACCCCCACCTTGCCGTCCGCCTCCACCGCTCCGGCGAGCAGCGTCTTGATGCTGTCAATCTTGCGCCGCTTCCACGGGTCGCCCATGGCGGCGGCGTTCGCGATGAGCTGCGTGGTGGACTCGCAGACCGTCTCGAGGATGCGCAGGCCGTTGGCGATCAGCGTCTGGCCGGTCTCGGTGAGCTCGACGATGGCGTCGACGAGCCCCGCGCGGACCTTGCCCTCCGTCGCCCCCCAGGAAAACTCCACGTCGGCGCGGACGCCGCGCTTGGCCAGGTATGCTTTCGTCACGTTGACGAGCTCCGTCGCAATCCGTTTGCCCTCGAGGTCCTTGAGGCTGCGGACGGGGGCGGCGGCGGGCACCGCGAGCACCCAGCGGACGGGATGGCGGGTGCGCTTGGCGTAGACGAGCTCCGCCACCCGCGTCACGCGCGAGCGGTTCTCCAGCACCCAGTCGTTGCCGGTGATGCCACAGTCCAGGACGCCCTGCTCCACATAGCGGGACATCTCCTGAGCCCGCAAGAGTATGGGGTCAAGCTCCGGATCATCGACGGACGGCAGGTAGGAGCGCTCGCTGATCAGGACTTTAAATCCCGCCCGGTCAAAGAGCCGGATGGTGGCTTCCTGAAGGCTCCCCTTGGGGAGGCCGATCTTGAGCCGCTGGCCGCGCCTCGCCTGGGACGCGTCGGCGGCCTCGCGGCTGGTCCGGAGCACACGTTGGGGCGTCATCTTCGCGGTCATGGTGATTGTCGATTGTACAGGAGGCCTCCGACACTGTCAATCAACGCCGTGGGCTGCCTCTGAGGCTTGCTCTCGCGTCGGAGGTGCCGTAGAATGTCGACGCGATGGCGAAGCCAAACAAGTGGACGCTCCTGAGAAAACGCGTCATCTGGATCCTGATCCTGTTGCTCGTGCCCCCGTTCATCCTCTTTTTCTCCGGCACCGGCCAAGCGCCTCCCGGCCGGCGCCGCGGGAGCGCCGGGACGCTCTTCGGAATCGCCGTTCCCTGGGAGGCGTACGAACGACAGGAGGCGTGGGTTCGGCGCAAAGTGACCGACCGCGTCAGCGGACTCTCCTCAGGCCTCGTCGACCAGCTTGTGCAGCAACAGATCTGGAGGGAGCTGCTCCTCCTCGCCGAAGCGAAACGTCAACGCCTCCGCGTTGATGACCAGGAGCTGGCGGCGTCCATCCGCCGGATCCCCGCCTTTCAACAGGATGGGCGCTTTCGCCCCGACTACTACTACGGCTACCTGCGCGCCACCGGGATGGGCCCCCAGGACTTCGAGGGGTTTCTCCGGCACGACCTGCTGATCGAACGGCTCGTCGATTCGGTCAAGGCATCCGTCGCGCTCAGCGACGAGGATGTGAGGGCCGCGTATGAGGCGGCGCATGAGCGGCTGCGGGGCCTGCTCTTCTTCTTCGATCCCTCATCGCACACCGAGGAGGCGGAGGCCGCGATGACGGAGGAGGAGCTGCGCGCCTACTACGGCGCGCACCTCGAGGAGATCCGCATCCCGGACGAGATCAACGTCGAGTACGCGGGGGCCTCGCGCGAGGATCTCACCCGGCGTGAGCCGCCGAGCGATGAGGAGCTCAACGCCTTCTATGCGGAGCACGAGGCGGAGTTCCTCAGGGAGGACGGGACGCTGAAGCCGCTTGACGAGGTCCGCGAGGAGGTCCGCCGGCGCGTGATGGACCAGAAGACGCGCAAGGCGCTCACTGTACTCGCGCTCGACCTCGATGAGGACCTGCGGGCGCAGCGCTCGTTCGAGGAGATTGCGCAAACGCGCGCCCTCGCGCGCCGCGCCAGCGGGCCCGTCCCGATCGGCACGCCGTGGTTGCCCGAGGGCCTGCCGCCGGACGAGACGCAGGCAGTGGAGACCCTCCCTGAAGGCGCGATGAGCGGCGTCATTGAGACGGGGCAGGGGGTCTACATCGCGCGGGTCACGCAACGCCTGGCGGCGCGGCTGCCGCCGCTTGACGAGGTTCGCGCCGAGATCCGCGATCGGCTGATCAGGCTCCGGGCTCAGGACGCGGCCCGGAAGGCGGCAGGGACGTTGCGCGCCAGACTGAACGAACGCCGCTCGGCCGGCCTGCGGTTTGAGGAGGCGTTCCTTGCCGTTGGCGCGGATCCTGCGAGGGCCGTCTCCTTCACTCGCACAGGAGCGATCGATCCCATCGGCGCCGTTCCCGCCGTCAACACCGCTGCCTTTGGCGCGCCGTTAGGTGAGCTCACCGAGGTCCTCGAGACGCCCGGCGGCTTCGTGGTCATCCGTCCTGAAGAGCGCCTGCCGGCGGATGCCTCGAAGTTCGCCGAGGTCAAGGACAGCGTCCGTCAGGAGACCCTGACGAGACACCAGGACAGACGCGTTGAGGAATGGCTCAAGGACCTGGAGGCCCGTGCGAACATCCAGAAATTCGTCGAGCCGCCATCCGCGGCGGGTCAGTAACCGCGAAGGCGGGAAACCACGTCGTGTCAGAGAAGTCGAAGGGCTTGAGGATATACGCGTCCGCGCCGTACTCGCGGGCGGCTTCCCGCACCTCCTCCGCGTCCAGCGCGCTCACCATGATGACCCGGGCGCGTGGTCGGAGCTGCTTGATGCGCTTGAGCACTTCAAGACCGGAGAGACCCGGCAGGACGATGTCCAGCAACACCACATCCGCTGAGTGCTCCCGCATCTCTTCCACCGCCTCTTCCCCGCTGAACGCAGCGGCCACCACAAAGCCCCTCGCCGCGAAGAATTGCTGAAGGCAATTGCGCAGGCGCGGCTCGTCTTCGACAATCAGCATCCGCCGCATCGTCGCCCCCTGCTCATCGCTCTCCCGTGGAGCCGACCCCCAAAAAGACAACGGGCTGCTGAAGGTTTCTCCTTCGGCAGCCCGGCTATCCGACTGTGTTCGTTGTTCATTGTTCAGTGTTCGTTGTCACCCAACGACGAACACCAAACCACGAACTCACGGGGATCCGTGGCTTTGCGTCTCCGCCTTACGGCGGATTTGCCCTTCTCGGGTCGTCTGCACTTTCAAGTGTGCCTGAGAAAGGCGGGGAACGTCAAGACGTGGCTTTCAAGGCGAGGAGCTCCTTGAGCTCCCGCATGAACTGCTCCACGTCTTTAAACTCCCGGTAGACTGAGGCGAAGCGCACGTAGGCGACCGGATCGAGGGCATGCAACCGTTTCATCACCCGCTCCCCGATCTCGCGGGATGGCGCTTCCCGCTCAAACTGCTGGGAGAGCTCTCGCTCCAGCTCATCGACCAGCCGCTCCAGCTCGTCCATGCCCACCGGCCGCTTCTCGCACGCCTTCACCAAGCCGGCCACGAGCTTATGGCGGTCGAAGGGTTCCCGTCGGCCGTCCTTCTTGATGATCATGAGCGGTTGCTCTTCGACGTGCTCATAGGTCGTGAACCGCTTGCCGCACTTGAGGCATTCCCGCCGGCGGCGGATCGCGGCGCCGT
The DNA here is from genome assembly GCA_016193175.1 of Candidatus Omnitrophota bacterium. Lineage (GTDB taxonomy): Bacteria > Omnitrophota > Gorgyraeia > Aquiviventales > Aquiviventaceae > JACPSQ01. The sequence goes on along the minus strand of JACPSR010000146.1, from coordinate 584 downwards.
CGGAGCTGGCGCGCGAGTCCACCACCTTGTCCTCGTGGTGACCACAGAAGGGGCATTTCATCCTTCAGACTCCAGACCCCAGACCCCAGACCCCAGACCACAGACTTCAGACTGATGTCTGATGTCTGATGTCTGATGTCTGCACGTTGCGGAGCTCCGGATACAGGGGGAATCGCTCCACCAGCCCGCCGACCTTCCGCGCAACGGCCTGGAGGGCCGCCGGCTCGTGCCGATGTACCAGGGCTTCGTCGATGAGCGACGCCACTTCGTCCATCTCCGCTTCCCGCATCCTGCGGGTCGTGAGCGCCGGGGTGCCCAACCGGATGCCGCTCGCCTTTCCTGGAGGGAGCGGATCAAAGGGGATCGCGTTCTTGTTGACGGTGATCTTGGCCTGATCGAGCGCGGCCTGCGCCTCCTTGCCGGTGAGGCCTTTCGGGGTCAGATCCACGAGCAGGAGGTGGTTGTCGGTGCCGCCGGAGACGATGCGGTAGCCCCGCGCGCTCAACGCGGCCGCCAAGGCCCTGGCGTTGGCCACCACCTGGCGCTGATACGCCTGGAACGCCGGCGTCATGGCTTCCTTGAAA
>JACPSR010000157.1 GCA_016193175.1 Candidatus Omnitrophota bacterium | reverse complement strand
GATGAGGGTGAACGCGATCAGCGAGACGTAGGGCGTCTTAAACCGCGGGTGCAATTGGTAGAAGAGCCGCGGGAGGGTGAAGTGCTCGCTCATGGCGAAGGTCAGCCGCGAGGCCCCGATCAAGCCTGCGTTGGCGGCCACGAACAGAATCGTCGCGCCCAGCAACCCCACCCACGGAGCCAGGTATTCGCGCCCGAACGGCATGGAGGCTGCGATGCCGGCAATCGGATCCTCCAGGTAGACCGTGGTGAGCTCCTGCGGGTGCATGGCGGTCAGCGCGATCGCCGAGATACCGAAGTAGAGGACAAAGAGGGTCAACATCGTGGAGAGCATCGCGCGCGGGAGTGTCCGGTTCGGGTGGCGGGCCTCCCCGGCGAGCTGGGAGATGGACTCGATCCCGATGTAGGCGACCATGGCCATGCCGACGCCCTTCCAGAAGCTCGGCCACGTCGGGGACCACGTGCTGTCCGGCATCCCAACCTGGAGATGATACCAGAGCTGCTGTAGGCGCCCCCAGAACACATCCGGCTGCGTGATCTGCATGAGGAGCACAAGCCCACACGTGATAATCACCAACTGGGTCGCGATGTCGAACACGCACAGCAACAGCGAAACCCTGGTGGATTCCTTGATGCCCAGCACGTTCAGCGCAAGGAGCACCCCCAAGATGAGGAGGGTGAAGGGGACGTTGCCCATCGCGGTTTGCAGCGCGGGGAAGAAGTTCTTCAGGTACGGACCGATGGAGTAGGCCGAAATCGCGATCGTCACGATGTAGTCGAGGAGGAGCGCCCAGCCGGCGATGAAGGAGAGCAGGTCGTTGAACGCATGGCGGGCGAAGCTGCAGGAGCCCCCGGACTCCGGCATCGCGGTGGCCAGCTCGGTGTAGGTCAACACGGTGCAGAAGAAGACGAGGCCCGCCAGCGCCAGGGCGAGGGGTGCTGCCCCCAGGGCGTAGAGCGTCGTCACCCCCAGGGCGTAGTAGATCGAGGAGCCGACGTCCCCGTAGCCGATCGCGTAGAGCTGGGACGTATTGAGGACCCGGTGGAGGCTGCCGCGATCCAGCACGGTGACGCGGGAGGACGGCGGTTCAGAAAAGTCGATCGTTTGTCGGTTGGCCATTTCCACCTAGCGTACAGCATATAGCGTTCAGCGTATAGAAAACTCCCTTGTGTCCTGGGACCTCTAGACGCTGTACGCTATACGCTAGACGCTGTCAGTTTAGAGGAGGGGGAGGTAGGTCTTGAGTTCGTAATCGGTCAGCGCGGCGCAGAACCGGTCGTACTCGATCTTTTTGTTCTTGAGGAAGGAGTGGTAGACGTGCTCACCCAGCGCTCGCTTGAGGAGCTGGCTGCCCTCCGCCAGCTCGATGGCTTTCCCCAGGTTGCCGGGCAGTTGGATGATGCCTCGACGCAACCGTTCCGCGTCGCTCAACGCAAACACGTTTTCCTCGGTAGGCGGCGGCAGCGGGTAGCGCTTCTCGATCCCCTCGAGACCGGCGGCGAGGATGACGCTGAAGGCGAGGTACGGATTACACGCGGGATCAGGGGAGCGCAGCTCGATGCGCGCCGAGGCCTCTTTGTCCGGCTTGTACATGGGGATGCGGACGAGGTCCGAGCGGTTGCGCTGCGCCCACGTGACGTAGACGGGCGCTTCGTAGCCGGGCACAAGGCGCTTGTACGAGTTCACCCACTGGTTCAGGACCAGGGTGATCTCCGGGATATATTTCAGCAGGCCAGCCATGAACTGCTTGGCCGTCTTCGAGAGATGCAGCGGGTCGTCCGCCGCAAAGAACGCGTTGCGGTCCTTCTGTCCGCCAACCTGCTTGGCGGATCCGCCACGCGTTGTGGCGGAAAAGAGCGACATGTTCACGTGCATCCCGGAGCCGTTGCTGCCAGCGAGCGGCTTGGGCATGAAGCTGGCGTAGACGCCATGCTTGAAGGCGATCTCCTTGACGACGAGGCGGTAGGTCATGACGTTGTCGGCCATCGTGAGCGCGTCGGTGTAGCGGAAGTCGATCTCGTGCTGGGAGGGAGCGGCCTCGTGGTGCGAGTACTCGATGCCGATCCCCATCTCTTCCATGGACAAGATGATGTCTCGGCGCAGGTCCGAGGCGGCATCGAGCGGCGTCAGGTCGAAGTAGCCGCCGGCGTCGATCGGCACCGGGGCATCGGCGCTCTTGAAGACGAAGAACTCCAGCTCCGGCCCAATGTAGAACGTGTAGCCGAGCTTGCTTGCATGGGCGAGGTTGCGCTTCAGGACGTAGCGCGGATCGCCCTCAAACAGCTTCCCGCCGGGATAGGTGACGTCGCAGAACATCCGCGCCACGGCATTCTCCTTCGGCCGCCACGGCAAGAGACAAAACGTGTTGGGGTCCGGGACGGCGAGCATGTCCGACTCATCGATCCGGGCGAACCCCTCGATCGAGGAGCCGTCGAACCCCATGCCCTCCTCGAGCGCCTTCTCAAGCTCATCGATCGTGATGGCGAAGCTCTTGAGGACCCCGAGGATGTCGGTAAACCACAGGCGGATGAACCGGACGTCGTGCTCCTTCGCCAAGCGTAAGACGTACTGCTTATCTTTCCGTAATACACTTCTGCTCGCTTTGGCCATCGAAGTCAGTCATCTGAGGTTACGAGGGGTGGTGATAGAGACGTAGGGCGCTGTGCTGGGCGATGCGCTGAAAATGGTGATCGAGGGTGTAGAGTTCGTGGTCAGTCTCGATCGCAATGGCCGCGATGGTGACATCGCCCGAGGGAACGGTGGCACCCTTCGTCCTGAGTTGTCGATACAGATGGGCCGCCCTCAGATAGGTGCTCGTCTGGGCATGAAAAATTGGAAAATCTTCCATGGTCTGCCGCACCTGCTCAAACATAGACGGATCACGGATTCCCTGAAGCACCTCCTGAACGACAGGGCCGGGAACCCCGACAGCTCCCGGGAGACGAAGGATCTCTCCGAAGTGTGCTCGATGGGGAGAAGGCTGGTGGGTCAAAAAGTCGATCCAGACCGAACTTTCAACAAGGATCACCGCCGATGACTCCGCATCGCATCAAGGTCGCCTTCCCATTGCACTTTCCCTTGGAGCTCGAAGATCCGCAGGCGTTCATGGCTATGGACGAGTTCCGCCAGCGCGTGGTTGACAAGATCCACCTTCTTGGTCAAATGGGTGAGTCGCTTCGCTTTTGCGACTAATTTATCATCGAGGTCGATTACCGTGCGCGACATTTCTCTCACCTCCTACTAGGAGTATAGCCAAAAATGATATCAAAATCAATAAAATTGATATCACGTAATTCCGCTGCGCGGAATTGCTCAAAAGGGAAGCGGGGCGCTGTGCGCGCCCCGTCTCCGCAAACCGCTGATTCCCGCTGATCGAAACGCTGATCGACGCTGATGATCAGCGAAAATCCGCGTGATGATCAGCGGTGATCCGCCTGTTAGATATCGAAGTACAGGTAGAATTCATACGGGTGCGGCCGCAGCTTGACCTTCGGGATCTCCTGCCGCTTGTACTCCAGCCACACCTCGATGACGTCCTTGGTGAACACGTTGCCCTTGAGCATAAACTCGTGGTCGCGCTCCAGCGCATCGAGCGCTTCTTCGAGCGAGCCGGGCACCGTCGGGATCTTGGCCGCCTCCTCGGCGCTCAGCTCATACGTGTTCTTGTCGAGCGGCTTGCCCGGGTCGATCCGGTTCTGGATCCCGTCCAATCCGGCCATGAGCATGGCGGAGAACGCGAGGTACGGGTTGCACGAGGGGTCCGGCGGACGGAACTCCACCCGTTTGCTCGCCGGGTGGTCCACATAGACCGGGATGCGGCAGGCCGCCGAGCGGTTGCGCGCCGAGTAGGCGAGGTTCACCGGCGCTTCGTAGCCGGGCACAAGGCGCTTGTAGGAGTTGGTCGTCGGCGCGCAGAAGGCCATCAGGGCTGCGGCGTGTTTGATCAGGCCGCCGATGTACCACTTGCAGGTCTGGCTGATGAGCGCGTAGCCATTCTTGTCGTAGAAGAGGTTCGTGCCCTCCTTGGCCAGGCTCTGGTGCGTGTGCATGCCGGAGCCGTTGTCGCCGTACAGGGGCTTGGGCATGTACGTCGCCACCTTGCCGCGCTTGCGGGCGACGTTCTTGATGACGTACTTCAGCATCATGAGGTGGTCCGCCATCTTGGTCAGCGTCGCGTAGCGCATGTCGATCTC
>JACPSR010000147.1 GCA_016193175.1 Candidatus Omnitrophota bacterium | reverse complement strand
GGTCAACACGCTCTTCTACGTCGGCGGGAAGGCGCACCAGATCCACCATGTGCTGATCGCGCCGACCTTCGAGGCCGTGGAGCGCATCAACCGGGCGCTTGAAGCGTTCGGCAATCTGAGCCTCGATGGGCGCCCGACCCTCCAGATGGAGGCGTGGCGGCTCGTGGAAATCGTGCTGGGGATCGAACCGCGCTGCCTGGTCGTGCCGGCGCACGCCTGGACCCCCTGGTTTTCGCTGTTCGGCTCGTCGTCTGGTTTTGATGCGGTTGAGGAGTGTTTCGGCCCGCAGGCCAAGAACATCTTCGCCCTCGAGACGGGGCTCTCCTCGGACCCGGCCATGAACTGGCGGTTGAAAGCCCTGGACCGCTACGCCTTCATCTCGAACTCCGACGCGCACTCGGCGAGGCGGATCGGCCGCGAGGCGAACGTCTTCGACTGCGAACCCGACTACGACACCATCATCGGGGCGCTGAAAACGAAAGATCGGACGAAGTTCATCTCCACGCTGGAGTTTTTCCCGGAGGAAGGGAAGTACCACTTCGACGGCCATCGCCTCTGCAGGGTACGCTGGTCACCGGAGGAGACGAAGCGCCGGGGCGGCCGATGCCCGGCGTGCGGCAAAAAAGTGACGGTGGGTGTGATGCATCGCGTGGAGGCGCTGGCCGATCGCCCCGAAGGGGCGATGCCGGATGGAGCGATTCCGTTCAAGCGGGTCGTCCAACTCGATAAGATCATTGCCGATGCGCTGGGTATGGGGGACGGCACGCAGGCGGTCGAGCGGGAGTACCAGAGCCTGATCTACACGTGCGGGACCGAATTCAACGTCCTGCTGGACGCCTCCGAGGAGGAGCTGCGGAAGGCCACGTCCACGAAGATCGCTGAGGGGATCATCCGCATGCGGCAGGGCCGCGTGGTCGTCGAACCAGGCTACGACGGCGAGTACGGCAAGGTCAGGATCTTCGAGCATGAGCCCGACGCCAAAGCCGATGAGCAGCAGCTTACGTTATTCTAAAGGGAGGGAAGATGAAGCGCATCGACGCCTACCTTAAAGATGAAACCTACGCAGTCCTGAAAGCAGAAGCGAAGAGACGCAACATATCGATCTCTGCGCTGGGGCGTGAAATCGTGTGCGCAAAGCTCGGCATTGTCGATGAGGGACAGCGTAAGAAGACGCGCAGCTCAAAATCATAGCGGTCGATGCCGAAACGAACCGACCCGGGCCGGCCGCACGCGGCGATAATCGCGTCACCTACGGCTGGCCGTATGTCGCGCTGGCTAGGGATGGCGCTGGAGTTGCTGAAAAAGGTGAATAGGCCTGGAAATTAAGTATGTGTCTTCTGAAAGGGAAAGGGCCGCTGAAGAAGGAGAATGACATACTCCAATGAAAAGACCTCTCACTGTTGAACTGCTCAAGGCGGAGGCGCAAGCCTTTGCCGGACGGGAGTCCAAGCATAAGGAGAAAAGCCTCTTCGGGGTGACTGACGGAAATGCGGTCGGCACCTACCTGGAGCACAAGTTCCAAGAAGTCCTCCAGAGAAGATACGAATACACTCGAGGCTCCTCGGCGAAGGGGGTCGACTTCCCAAAGTTGGACGTTGACATCAAGGTAACGAGTATTCGCCAACCTCAGTCGTCGTGCCCGTTTAAGTCAGCCCGGCAGAAGATATATGGTCTTGGTTACTCGTTGCTCGTCTTCGTGTATGACAAGAAGGACGATCGTCAAAGCCGTACCGCCAGACTCAACATCCAGCACGTCATCTTTGTCAAGGCGGCTAGCACCGCTGATTATCAAACGACCTCCGGCCTTCTCAAGATACTGGACAATAACGGAAACTCTGACGATCTTGTCGCGTTCATGTCAGAACGATTCTTGCCGGTGGATGAAATCCAAGCCAAAGAACTCGCAAACAACATCCCAAAGAAACGCCCGGTCGTCGGATATCTAACAATCTCTAACGCGCTTCAGTGGCGGCTACAGTACTCGCGCGTAATCGAGCAAGCCGGCAAGGTTCCAGGCGTTGAGCGACTAGCATGAATAGTGAAGTCAAGAAGATAGAATTCGGCGACTTCCAGACGCCGCAGTCACTTGCTGATAAGATCCTCATCTTGTTGGCATCCTGGGGGATTCGGCCAGAGGCCGTTATTGAGCCGACGTGCGGGCTCGGTTCTTTTGTCCGAGCCTCACAGCGAATATTTCCCTCGGCTGTGGTGTTCGCGTTTGACATCAACAGGAGCTACATAACCAAAGTGCGAAGTCTTTCCAACGGTGCTAATCCAAAGCTACATGCTGAAGTCCAGGATTTCTTTGAAAAAGACTGGAAGTCGTTCTTCCGGATGATTCGTGGGGACATTCTAATCGTTGGCAATCCGCCTTGGGTGACAAATGCCTCCCTCGGGGTGCTTGGTGGTAGTAACCTGCCCAAGAAGAGCAATTTTCAGAACCATCGGGGGTTTGCTGCCAAAACTGGCAAAGCAAACTTCGACATTTCGGAGTGGATGTTAATCAAGATTCTTGAGTCCCTCGGCCGTCATCGTGGTTGCCTTGCGATGCTGTGTAAGACTGCTACAGCGCGAAAAGTTCTCAGACATGCATGGCGAAACCGCTTTCTGGTGGATAGAGTATCGTTGCATCATATCGACGCCCAAGAGCATTTTGATGTTGCCGTTGACGCCTGTCTGCTCATAGTACATACAAGTGCTGTGGGAGCCGCTTCTACAGCGGCGGTATATCCTGGTCTGTCTTTCGATAACAAGGTTAGCACTCTTGGGTTACAGGGGGAGGAGTTGGTGGCCGATGTGGAGGCATTCCTACAGCTTCGCGCCCTGGAGGGGATTCCCTATTATACATGGCGATCTGGTGTAAAACACGACGCAGCCCGTGTCATGGAGTTTAGACGCGACCGAAAGGGTTTGTGCAATGGAGCCGGCGAAGTAACAAATATCGAGGACACCTACCTCTATCCCCTCTTGAAGTCTTCGGATTTGGCCAACGGCGTCCTCAATCCCTCCCGTTGCGTATTATTGACGCAGCGCCAACCCAACGATGATACAGGCCACATACGCCAAAAGGCCCCGTCAACTTGGCGTTACCTGAATGCGTATGCAGAGATTTTGGACGGCAGGCAAAGTATCATTTATCAGAAGCGCCCGCGTTTTTCAGTCTTCGGAGTTGGCGACTATACATTTGCACCCTGGAAAGTAGCAATCTCCGGTTTCTATAAATCGCTCAAGTTTTGGGTGATTGGGTCATATGCGGAGAAGCCAATTGTAGTCGATGATACCTGTTACTTCATACCCTGCCAGACAAAACACGAAGCGCAGTTTGTTTGTGATCTACTGAACTCGAATGTGTGTCAACGCTTTCTTCGCTCTCTCGTATTTCTCGATGCAAAGCGTCCCGTGACCATTGATGTTTTGAACCGAATAGACCTGAAGCGGGTGGCAGAAAGACTCGGAGTTGAGTCGGAAGCAAGAGAGCTCTTCGTTGATGCACGATACTACGAGAAGGAGCAACCGCTTTTGGTCTTTGAGAAGAGAGCAGGGTATCAAACAAAGCGTTTCACATCCATGCAGCCAACGCACGCCAGGTCGACCGTCGGTAGGCGTCGGTGCTAAAGATGCGGAAGTCCCTGGCACCTAAGGGATACCCGTTTGTGAGCTGAATGCCCAAGCGAACCGACATCCACAAGATCCTGATCATCGGGTCGGGGCCGATCGTCATCTCGCAGGCGTGCGAGTTCGACTACTCGGGCACCCAGGCGTGCAAGGCGCTCAGGGAGGAGGGCTTTTTCATCATCCTCATCAACTCGAATCCCGCGACCATCATGACCGATCCCGAGATGGCCGACCGGACCTACATCGAGCCGATCACCGCGGAGATCATCGAGCGGATCATTGAGGCGGAGCGCCCGGATGCGCTCCTCCCGACGCTGGGAGGCCAAACCGCCCTGAACGTAACGGTCCAACTGGCCGAGCGCGGGGCGCTGGAGCGATACCAGGTGGAGCTGATCGGGGCGAAGCTGGAAGCCATCAAGCGCGCCGAGGACCGGGAGCTCTTCAAGTGCACGATGGAGTCGGTCGGGCTCGAGATCCCCCGGGCGGGCTACGCCCGCACCCTCGAGGAGGCCCGGGCTGTCGTCGAGACCCTCGGCTTTCCGTGCGTCATCCGGCCGAGCTTCACTCTGGGGGGGACCGGGGGCGGCGTGGCCTACAACCCGGAGGAGTTCGAGCGGATCACGCGGCTGGGGCTTGAGCTCTCCATGATCCACGAGCTGTCGGTGGAAGAGTCGGTCATCGGCTGGAAGGAGTTTGAGCTCGAGGTCATGCGCGACCGGGCGGACAACGTCGTCATCGTCTGCTCCATCGAGAATGTCGATCCCATGGGGGTCCACACCGGCGACTCGATCACCGTGGCGCCCGCCCAAACGCTGACCGACCGCGAGTACCAGGAGATGCGCGATGCCGCCATCAGGGTCATCCGCGCGATCGGGGTGGAGACCGGCGGCTCGAACATCCAGTTCGCCGTCCACCCGGAGTCTGGCCGGCTCCTCGTCATCGAGATGAACCCGCGCGTCTCCCGCTCTTCGGCGCTCGCCTCGAAGGCGACCGGCTTTCCGATTGCGAAGATCGCCGCGAAGCTGGCGGTCGGCTACACGCTGGATGAGGTGGCCAACGACATCACGAGGCAAACCCCGGCGTGTTTCGAGCCGACGATCGATTACGTCGTGGTCAAGATCCCGCGCTTTGCGTTCGAGAAGTTCCCGGCCGCCGACCCGACGCTGACGATCCAGATGAAGTCCGTGGGCGAGACGATGGCGATCGGCCGCACGTTCACGGAAGCGCTTCAGAAGGGGCTGCGCGGCCTCGAGATTCGCAAGGATGGGTGGGACGCGAACGGGGCGGTCCCGCCCGATGTCCTGCGCCAGAGGCTCGCGATCCCTACGGCCGAGCGGCTCTTCCATCTGAAAGAGGCGTTCAGCGTCGGATGGTCCCTTGATGAGCTGCACCAGCTGACGAAGATCGACCGGTGGTTCCTCCGGCAGCTCTACGTGCTTGTCCTCGAAGAAGAACGCTTGAAGGCGGCGGCCGATGAGATGCGCGCATGTTCGAAGGCCGCCGTCGGCAGCGCCGTCCAGCAGAGCGGTGCCGCCCTCCTGCGTCGCGCCAAGCAACACGGGTTCAGCGACCGGCAGCTCGCCAAGCTGTGGGGTCTCGATGAGGCGACGATCCGGGAGTGGCGTGTCTGTTGGCAGGTGCAGCCCTCCTACTACCTCGTCGATACCTGCGCGGCGGAGTTCGAGGCGAAGACCCCGTACTACTACTCGACGTATGAAACCCCCTCCGTGGCTCTAGGCTCTAGGCTCAAGGCTCAAGGGGAAAGCGTCAGCCTTCAGCCTTCAGCCTTCAGCCTTGAGCGTGGTTCGAGGAAGCGGAAGGTCATGATCCTCGGCGGTGGGCCAAATCGCATCGGTCAGGGGATCGAGTTCGACTATTGCTGCGTGCATGCGGCCTTTGCGCTGCGGGAGCTCGGCATCGAGGTCATCATGGTCAACTCGAATCCCGAAACCGTGTCCACCGACTACGACACCTCGGACACGCTGTACTTCGAGCCGGTCACGCTCGAGGACGTGTTGAACATCGTCCAGCGGGAGGAGCCGGATGGCGTGATCGTGCAGTTCGGCGGGCAGACCCCGCTCAACCTGACGATGGGGCTGGCGAGGGCGGGGGTGCCGGTTTGGGGCACCAGCGCGGAGACGATCGATGCGGCGGAAGATCGCGAGAAGTTCAAACGCCTCCTCGATGAGCTCGGGCTCAAGCAGGCCCCCAGCGGGACCGCGATGACGATGGACGAAGCCCTCCTGAGCGCGCGCGCGGTCGGCTACCCGTGTCTCGTGCGGCCCTCCTACGTCCTGGGCGGTCGAGCGATGGAGATCGTCTATGACGACGAGCAGCTCAAGCGGTTTGCCCAACACGCGTTCGAGGCCTCGCCGGGGTTTCCCGTGCTCATCGACAAGTTCCTCGAGGACGCGATCGAGGTGGACGTGGACCTCGTCGGCGATGGGGAGGCATTCGTGATCGGCGGGATCCTCGAGCACATCGAGGAAGCGGGCATCCACTCTGGAGACAGCGCGATGGTGCTGCCGCCCCACACGCTCAACGATGAGACGTTGGACGAGATCCGGTCCGCCGCCGCCAAGCTCGCCAAGGCGCTGAGGATCGTGGGGCTCATGAACGTCCAGTTCGCGGTGAAGGACGACGCCGTCTACGTCCTCGAGGTCAATCCGCGGGCCTCCCGGACCGTCCCGTTTATCTCGAAGGCGATCGGGGTGCCCCTGGCGAAAGTCGCGACCCGCGCGATGGCGGGGGTGAGCCTGCGTGCGCAGGGGATCATCGAGGAGGTCACGCCGCCCTTCATGGCGGTCAAGGAGTCCGTCTTCCCGTTCTCCCGTTTCGCGGGTGTCGACATCATCCTCGGCCCTGAGATGCGCTCCACGGGAGAGGTCATGGGGATCGACGAGGATTTCGGGCGGGCGTTCATCAAATCGCAGATCGCCGCGGGGCAGCTCCTGCCGCGATCCGGGACGGTCTTCGTCAGCGTCAAGAACCGAGATAAGCGCTCCGTGGTGTTGGTCGCGCAGCGGCTTGAGGAAATGGGATTCCAGCTCGTGGCGACCCAGGGCACCGTCAAGGCGCTCCAGCGCTACGGCCTGCATGCGCAGCCGGTCAAGAAGATCCACGAGGGGCGTCCGAACGTCCTCGACCTCATCAAGGGCGGACAGATCCAGCTCGTCATCAATACGCCATCCGGACGCCTGCCGAGGGCCGACGAGGTCCTCATCCGCTCCTCCGCGGCGGCCTCAGGGATCCCCTGCATCACGACGATCGCCGGCGCGCAGGCCTCCGTCAACGGGATCGCGGCGTTGCTCAAGCACCAGTTGGCGGTCAAGCCGATCCAATACTACCACGAGCTCCTGCGTCGATAAATTTCGCCTGCCTGTCGGCAGGCAGGCGAAGCGAACTGTCTATGGAAAAGGAGCGACGGCAGTTTCCTCGAATCCGGCAGCCGTTTGAGGCGCGATACCGAAACTACGGGGCCTTGGTGGATCCCTGGCATCCGATCATCCTGGTGAATCTGGGCGCCGGCGGGCTGTGCTTTCAGACTGAAGGCTTGCTGGAAATCGGCAGCCGGCTTGAAATCGAGCTCCCCCTGCCGACCGAAGAGCGGCTGATCCTGTACGGGCGGCTCTTGTGGAGCCGGGCGCAGCCGCACAACGTGGTGGAGCACGGCGTCGGATTCACGGACGTGACCCAGGAGCAGCAGATCCAACTGGACACCTTGGTGGATTTCCTCAGGGGGAAGCGCCCATGATCCCACCACCTGCTGGGTTTCGCCACTCGATCTCTGTGCGCCCATGGCCGGCGAAACGGTCGCTGTCACCACAGTTGCCCTCGTGTGACAGCGACCGGCCTCCGGCCAACCAGTAGGTGGTGGGATGATCGACTGGCGGGTGGCCATTGCTTCCCTGACGCTCAGCAACCCAGTCCTGGTGGCTGCAGGGACGTTTGGGTACGGGTTGGAGTTTGCGCGAGCGGTTCGACTGGAGCGGCTTGGCGCCCTCATTACCAAGACGTTGACGCGAACACCGCAGCAGGGCAACCCACCTCCCCGTTTAGTCGAGACCCCCGGAGGGATGCTCAACGCCGTTGGGTTGCAGAACATCGGCCTGGACGCCTTTCTCCAAGAACGGTTACCCGCCCTGCGAGCCTGCAGGGTGCCCATCATCGTCAGCATCCTGGGCGAGCCGATCGAGGACACGACCGCGATGGCCCAACGGCTCGACCGCGCTGAGGGCGTCGCCGCCATCGAACTGAACCTCTCCTGTCCCAACGTACAAGAGCGCTCGGGGCTCGGGGAGCGGGGCTCGGGGCAGTTGCCCACAGCCCAGAACCCAGAGCCCAGAGCCAAATGGATGGTGGCGCAGGATCCAGCGACAACCGCTGAGGTGATGCAGGCGGTCAGGCAACAGACGCGCAAGCCGCTGATCGCGAAGCTCAGCCCGGATGTCACGGATCTCGTGCCCATTGCGCGCGCTGCCGTTCGGGGAGGGGCAGATGCCCTCTCGATCGGCAACACCTTTGTCGGGATGAGCCTTGATCCGGTCAGGAGGGCCTCTCGCCTGGGGACGCTGACCGGGGGCCTGAGCGGGCCGGCCATTCGCCCGCTTGCCGTGTACCGAGTGTGGTATACTGCACAGTCTGTCAACGTCCCGATCATCGGCGTGGGAGGGATCGTGCGCGCCGAAGACGCGCTCGAGTTTTTCCTCGCCGGCGCGAGCGCCGTAGCGATCGGCACCGCGAACTTCGCTGATCCACGCGCGCCGCTTCGCGTGGTGCAGGGCCTTGAGCGATACCTGAGAACGCACCACGTGGAGTCGCTCAACGAGCTGCGGGGCGCCATCAACCATCCAAGCGCGCTCTAGGCTCAAGGCTGTAGGCTCTAGGCTGACACCACTGGAAACGCACCCAACAGCAATTGCAAGTCAGGAAGATGGGACGAGACGATCTTCGGCCTAGAGCCTCGAACCTAGAGCCTCGAGCGGCAGGAGATCGGTTGATCGTGGCGCTGGATGTCGCCGCCGTCGCTCCTGCGATGGCGCTCGCGAGGAGGCTCCTGGGCCTCGTGCGCACCGTCAAAATCGGCAGCGCGCTCTTCACCGCCTGCGGACCCGAGATCATCGAGCGCGTTCGCTCGCTCGGATTCAACGTGATGCTCGACCTGAAGTTTTTTGACATTCCATCAACGGTTGAGCTGAGTTGTCGCGCCGCGGCTCGCCATCGCGTGTCGATGTTGACGGTCCACGCATCCGGCGGGCCCGCGATGCTGGAGGCGGCGGTGCGCGGGGCTCATGACGAATCCCGGCGCGCGCGCACGGTTCTACCCCGCGTGCTCGGCGTGACCGTCCTGACGAGTGTCAACGGGGAGCGCTCGTCGGCGTTGCGCTCACGGGTCATCGCGCTGACGCGCGCGGCGCTTCAGGCGGGCTGCGATGGGGTGGTGGCGTCGGCGCGAGAAGCCGACGCCTTGCGTCGGCGATTTGGGAAGCGATTGTACCTCGTCTGTCCCGGCATCAGGCCGCACGGCCGCTCCCCCACCGCTCCCGCCCCCGGCGGACCGGCGGCTCGGGACGATCAGCGCCGCGTGTGTACGCCGCGCGACGCGCTGGCCCGCGGGGCCGACGCGCTCATCATCGGCCGACCGATCACCGCCGCGCGCGACCCTCGGGCGGCTGCCGAGCGGATCCTCAACGAGATGGAGGCTGTTCCATGATGACGCGAGACCAGCTCCTGGCGATGTTCCGGAAGAGCAACGCGCTGCAGCGCGGGCACTTCGAGCTCTCCTCGGGGCTGCACAGCGGGCACTATTTCCAGTGCGCCCAGGTGCTGCAGCAGACCACGCAGGCCGCGCAGATCTGCCGAGAGCTCGCCCGCCGATTCCGCTCGGCCCGTCCCACCGTTGTCATCGGGCCGGCGGTCGGGGGGATCCTCGTCGCGCACGAGACCGCGCGCGCCCTCGGGGCGCGCGCCCTCTACGCCGAACGGGTGGACGCGGAGATGCAGCTGCGACGCGGCTTCACCTTGGCGAAGACGGACCGCGTCCTCATCGTGGAAGACGCGATCACGACGGGTGAGTCGGCGCGGAAGGTTGCGGAGCTCGTCGAGGCCTTTGGCGCGAAGGTCGTTGGGATCGGCACGATCGTCGACCGGTCGGGGGGGAAGGTGCGATTTCC
>JACPSR010000145.1 GCA_016193175.1 Candidatus Omnitrophota bacterium | reverse complement strand
CTCGCCCTCAAGCAGGAGCTGGAGCGCTACCGCTCGCAGGTGCGCCTCGACTCCATCGGGCGCGTCATCCAGGTCGGGGACGGGATCGCCCGCCTCTACGGCCTCGATGACGCCATGGCCGGCGAGCTCTTGGAGTTCCCAGAGCAAACCATGGGCATGATCTTCAACCTGGAGGAGCACCACGTCGGGGCGGTCATCCTTGGCTCCGATCACCACATCAAAGACGGCGACGTGGTCAAGCGCACCGGCCGGATCGCCTCGGTGCCGGTCGGGCCGGCCCTCTTCGGTCGCGTCGTGGACGCCCTCGGGCGGCCGATCGATGACAAGGGTCCCATCGTGACGGAGAAGTTCCGTCCGATCGAGAGCCGCCCCCCCAACGTCGTGCAGCGCCAGCCGGTGAAAGAGCCGGTGCAGACCGGCATCAAGGCGATCGATTCGATGATCCCCATCGGCCGCGGCCAGCGCGAGCTCATCCTCGGCGACCGTCAGATCGGCAAGACGGCGCTCCTCGTCGATACGATCATCAACCAGAAAGGGAAGGATCTCTTCTGCATCTACGTCGCCATCGGCCAGAAGCTCTCGAGCGTCGTGGCCGTCGTGGAGATGCTGGAGAGCCACGGCGCGATGGAGTACACCACCGTCGTGGTCGCTTCTGCGGAAGACCCGGCGCCGCTCCAGTATCTGGCCCCATACGCCGGCTGCGCGATGGGCGAGGAGCTCATGGCGAGCGGGAAACACGCCCTCTGCTGCTACGACGATCTCTCCAAGCACGCCCAGGCCTACCGCCAGCTCTCGCTCTTGCTCCGTCGTCCGCCGGGCCGCGAGGCCTACCCCGGGGACGTCTTCTATCTCCATTCCAGGTTGCTTGAGCGCGCGGCCAAACTGCGGGATGATCTCGGCGGCGGCAGCCTCACGGCCATTCCCGTCATCGAGACCCAGGCCGGGGACGTCTCCGCGTACATCCCCACGAACGTCATCTCGATCACCGACGGGCAGATCTACCTCGAGGGCGACCTCTTCTACGCCGGCGTGCGTCCCGCGGTCAACGTCGGACTCTCCGTGTCCCGCGTCGGGGGGAACGCCCAGACGAAAGCGATGAAGAAAGTCGCCGGCCGGCTGCGCCTGAACTTGGCGCAGTACCGCGAGCTCGTCGCCTTCACGCAGTTCGGCTCGGAGCTGGACAAGGCGACGCAGGCGCAGTTGGCGCGCGGGGAGCGCATGGTCGAAATCCTCAAGCAGGACCAGTACAGCCCCATGAGCCTCGCGCACCAGGTCGCGATCCTCTACGTCGCCAACCAGGGCCATCTCGACGAGCTGCCGCTTGGTCAGGTCAAGCCGTTCGAGGCCGCGTTTCACGCGTTCCTTGAGGAGCGCTACCCGGACATCCTCCACGAGATCGAGAAGACCAATGACCTCGCTGAGCCGATCGCCAAGCGCCTCGACGAGGCCGCCGCCGCGTGCAAGCAGCAATTCCTCACCTCTGCCAAATGATCCGTCCGTTATCTGTGTGCTGTGTGCTTCCGCCACCCTGCGTGGCGGACCCGCCACGCCCGCCACAACGATTGGCGGGTGCGCCCTGTCGTGTGGCGCATTCTGTGGCGGGGTGTGCTGTGTGCTGATTCATGGCCTCTCTCCGCCAACTCCGCCAGCGGCTCCGCAGCATCCAGAGCACGAAGCAGATCATGCGTGCGATGCAGCTCGTCTCCGGTTCCAAGCTCAAGCGCGCCCAGGGCAGACTCCTACAGGCGCGATCGGTCATGGGGTTCCTCGATGGGCTGCTGGAACGGGTGCTCACCGCGGCCCCTGAGATGACGCACCCGCTCTGCAGAGCGCGCGAAGGAAGCCCAAGTTGCCTTGTCCTTTTCACCTCGGATGCGGGGCTCTGCGGTTCGTACAACACCAACCTCATCCAGCTTGCGGAGTCATTTCTTCGACGAGATACGCTGAATGGGACCCGCGTCATCTACATCGGGAAGAAAGGGTATCGGTACTTCACCAAGCGAGGCTACGCGGCCGCGGAGGCATACCTTGATCTCGCCGGACGACCCAATCTGGCGAAAGCCGAAGCAATCGCGCAGGCACTGATGAGCCGATTCCTCAACGAGGAGGTGAGCGCCGTTCACCTGCTCTACTCCCAATTCGTCTCCTCCGCAGCCTATCGCCCCACCATCCTCCAGTGGCTCCCCATTCAGCTCGACAGCAGTAAGCTCGTCAGCAGTAAGACGGCTACCACGCCTACTGCCGTCGAGCCGTCGAGCCGTCGAGCCACGGCTGCGCTTGAGTATATCTTCGAGCCCTCGCCGCAGCGCATCTTCGAGGACCTGATGCCGCGCTGGGCGCTGGCGAAGTTCCAGCTCGTCATGCTGGAGGCGTTCACGTCCGAGCACAGCGCGCGGATGATTGCGATGAAGAACGCGACCGACAACGCCGAGGAACTCTTGAAAGCGCTCACCCTGCAGCGGAACAAGATCCGCCAGGCCTCGATCACGAAAGAGATCAGCGAGATCGTGGGAACTGCCGAAGCCCTGAAGTAAAACTTGTTCGGTGTTCATTGTTCGTTGTTCGTTGTCAGGGCGAACCGTAAACACCGAACACCGAACACCGAACAACGAACAGGAGTTATTGATGAGTGACAATTACGGGAAGGTCGTGCAGATCATCGGGCCGAGCGTGGACATCCGCTTCCCGGCCGATCGGCTGCCGAACATCCTCCACGCGATCCGCATCGATGATCCGGACCGCAACCTCCACCTGACGCTCGAAGTCGCCCAGCACGTCGGCAACAACACGGTGCGGTGCATCGCCCTCGACTCCACCGACGGCCTCGTGCGCGGGATGCCGGCGCTTGACACCGGAGGACCGATCACCGTGCCGGTTGGAAGACAGACGCTCGGGCGCATCTTCAACCTATTGGGCGATCCCCTTGATGAGCGGGGGCCGCTGACGGAACCGAAACGGCGCGCGCCTATCCATCGCCCGCCGCCGTCGTTTGAAGACCAACTACCCGTCCGCGAGATCTTCGAGACCGGCATCAAGGTCATCGATCTCCTCGCCCCGTATCCCAAGGGCGGCAAGGTCGGCCTCTTCGGCGGCGCCGGCGTCGGGAAGACCGTCATCCTCATGGAGCTCATCCGCAACATCGCGACGGAGCACGGCGGGGTCTCCGCATTCGCCGGGGTGGGGGAGCGGACCCGCGAGGGAAACGAGCTGTGGCTCTCGCTCAACGAGTCCGGCGTCGTGAACAAGACGGCACTCGTCTTCGGCCAGATGAACGAGCCGCCGGGTGCTCGGCTGCGCGTCGCGCTCTCGGCCCTGACCATGGCGGAGCATTTCCGCGACGAGGAAGGCCAAGACGTGCTGCTTTTCATCGACAACATCTTCCGCTACGTTCAAGCGGGCTCCGAGGTCTCCACGCTCCTCGGGCGGATGCCCTCAGCCGTCGGGTATCAGCCGAACTTGGGAACAGAGCTTGCGCAGCTCGAGGAGCGCATCACCTCGACGAAGCGCGGCTCCATCACGTCGGTCCAGGCGATCTACGTGCCGGCGGATGACCTCACCGACCCGGCGCCGGCGACGACCTTCTCGCACCTCGACGCCACGACCGTCCTCTCCCGGCAGATCGCGGAGCTTGGGATCTACCCGGCGGTGGACCCGCTCGAGTCCACCTCGCGGCTCCTCGATCCACGCATCGTGGGCGAGGAGCACTACGAGGTCGCCCGGACGGTCCAGCGCACGCTCCAGCGGTACAAGGAGCTGCGCGACATCATCGCGATCCTGGGGATGGACGAGCTCACCGACGATGACAAGACCGTCGTCTACCGGGCGCGCAAGATCCAACGCTTCCTCTCGCAACCCTTCTTCGTCGCCGAGGCGTTCACCGGCCAGCCGGGGAAACTCGTCAAGCGGCAGGACACGGTCAAGGGGTTCAAGATGATCGTCGAGGGCAAACTGGATGAGGTGCCTGAGCAACGGTTCTATATGCAGGGACCAATAGAAGACGTGCTCGCGCAAGCCGAGCGGGCGAAGGTGGCCGCCTGAGCATGGCTGCGACGATTGCGCTTCGTGTCCTCACCTCGGAAGGGCTGGTGCTCGAGGAGGAGGCGGTGTCAGTCATCGCGCCGGGTGAGCCGGGCTACCTGGGCATGCTCCGCAACCACGCCCCCCTTGTGACGACGCTTCAACCCGGCAAGCTCACCTGGAGACGGCCGAGCGGGGAGCGGCGGATCGCGCGCATCGGGAGCGGCCTCCTCGAGGTCCAGCGCAACCGCGTCACCATTCTTACCGACGCAGTTTCAGAACCGAAGACCGAAGCGTCGGAAAGGGGGCTCACATCATCGGCGACCTAGTTTCTGAGAAGCGGGATTGGTGCTGGTACGCCCTGGGGGTGCTCGCGACGCCCTGGCTGGTCGGCCGGCTCGGACTCACCACGCAGCAGATGTGCGCGGTCGGTGGGTTCTGCGTGATCCTCTACGGGGCGATCTTCTTCTGGAAGAACCGGCTCGCCTTCTCCTGCTTCGGCGTGGCACTCCTGCTCAGCACGGGGCTCCTCGATATCCCGCACCTCGTCGAGTACGCGGGGCTCGACATCATCCTCTTTCTGGTCGCGATGATGACGGTCATCGGGTTCCTGGAGGAGAAGCACTTCTTCGAGTTCGTGATCGACCGCCTGTTGCTCGTCGTGGGGCCGCACCCCAAGCGCATCATGGTCGTCATGATGGTGATGGCGGCACTTTCCGCCGCGCTCGTCGATGAGGTCACCTCCATCCTCTTCATGGCCGCGGCGATGCTCAACCTCCTCGGCCGCTCCAAGGTCAACCCCATCCCCTTCATCATGATGCTCGTCTTTACGACCAACATCGGCTCGAGCGCCACGGTGGTCGGCAACCCGGTCGGGGTCATCATCGCGCTGCGCAGCG
>JACPSR010000144.1 GCA_016193175.1 Candidatus Omnitrophota bacterium | reverse complement strand
CTGATCCTTTTTCGTCCCGGCATGCAGGACGAGGAGGTCGCGGCGGTTCTGAAAGGACTCAAGGCCGCGGATCTCCTTGCCGATCTGGAAGTCGCCGGGATAGCCGTTCGAGGCGATGACCACGCACGCGCAGCTCCCCGGCTCCCACTCGCAGGAGGTCGTCGAGAGGCGCCCCTCCACCGTGTCATCCAGGATCGGCACGAGGTCGCTCTTCAAGAGCGGCAGGATCGCCTGGATCTCCGGATCGCCGAAGCGCACGTTGTACTCCAGGACCTTCGGGCCGTCGCTCGTCATCATGAGGCCGGCGTAGAGGACCCCCTTGAAGTGCAGGCCCTCGGACGCCATCGCCCGGATGGTGGGGGTGATAACCTGCTCCATGATCTGCTTGGCCAGCGGCGCATCGATGAGGGGCGCCGGGGCGTAGGCGCCCATGCCGCCGGTGTTGGGCCCTTTATCCCCGTCGTGGAGCCGCTTGTGATCCTGCGCCGGAAGGAGCGGAAGCGCGGTGACGCCGTCCGTCACGACGATGATGGAGACCTCTTCCCCGACGAGCCGCTCTTCCACCACGATCCGCTCCCCCGCCTGCTTGAAGATGCGGTCTTCCATGAGGAGATCGATCGCGCCGAGCGCCTCGCTGAGGGTCTGGGCCACGATCGTCCCCTTGCCGCCGCAGAGCCCATCCGCCTTGACGACGATGGGCACCCCGAGCTGGCGCACGTAGGCGCGCGCCGCCTGCGGATCGTCGAAGACGGCGAACTGGCTCGTCGGGATGTGGTATTTCTTCATGAGGTTCTTCGCAAAGGCCTTGCTCGATTCCAGGCGCGCGGCCGCCTTCGTCGGCCCGAAGATGCGCAGGCCGCGCTTCTCGAAGAGATCGACGATCCCCTTGGCGAGCGCCGCCTCCTGCCCGACGACGGTGAGATCGATGTCCTTGTTCTCCGCAAACTCCGCCAAACCCTCCACATCCTCGGCGCCGACATCGATGAGGTCGGCCAGCTCGCCGATCCCGCCGTTGCCCGGGGCGCAGAAGAGCTTGGTCACTTCCGGGGACCGGCTGAGCTTCCAGATGAGCGCATGCTCACGCCCCCCCGATCCGACAACTAACACTCTCATGGGTACCCTCCGTCACCTATCGCGTTGTCGACAAATTTTAGATTTTGGATTTTAGATTTTGGATTGCGTACAAACCACGAAGTGAATCGTGGAATCCAAAATCCAAAATCAAAAATCCAAAATACATGGCTAGTTCCGCTCAACAGTTCCGATGGGCCAGGCCGCGATGCCCGCGCGTGCCATCAGCGCGATGAGCCGCCCCGCGTCCTGCGGGCGGCAAACCAGCGCCATGCCGATGCCCATGTTAAACGTCGCCAGCATCTCATTCGCTCCGATCCCACCCGCCTGCTGGATGACGCGGAAGATGGACGGGATCCGCCAGCTGCCCGGGACGAACCGCGCGCGCAATCCCCGACATCCGGCGACCAGGGCGGGGATGCGGCGGGAGAGCCCGCCGCCGGTCACGTGCGCCATCGCATGGATGGAGACCCGCCGCAGCGCTGCCAGCACCGGCTTGACGTAGATGCGCGTGGGAACCAGCAACCGGTGGCCCAGCCGGGTGAGTTGCGCGCGCGTCAATACCCGGCGCACGAGCGAAAAGCCGTTGGCGTGGATTCCAGAGGAGGCCAGCCCGACGATCGCATCGCCTGGACGGACAGCGGAGCCGTCAATGAGCCTGGCCCGCTCCACCACGCCCACGCAAAACCCCGCGATGTCATACGCTCCGCGACGATACACCCCTGGCATCTCAGCCGTCTCCCCGCCCAGCAGGACGCACCCACTCTCCCGGCAGCCCCGGACGACCCCGCGCAGCAGACTGCTCAGGAGCGGGTCTTGGAGCGCACCGACGGCGATATAGTCGAGAAAGAAGATCGGCTTGGCACCGTAGACCAAGACGTCGTTCGCATTCATCGCGACGGCATCCACGCCGATCCCCTCGTGTTCGGCCAAAAGCTGCGCGACCTTGAGCTTTGTGCCCACCCCGTCCGTTGAGGCGACCAGGATCGGATCGCGCAGCCTCGTAGCGGCAAGGCGAAAGAGCCCGGCGAACTGCCCGCGGTCCGGCAGGACCCCGGATCGATGCGTGGACCGGATGAGCGGACGCATCCGTGAGAGCCACGCATCCGCCGCCTCGATGTCGACCCCCGCCTGGTGATACGTCACCCCATTGAGAATGCGGAGTGCGGAGTGCGGAGTGCGGAGTGAAGACGGTGGATTGTGTCGGGTTTGCTTCATTCAGAATTCCGAATTCCGAATTCCGCATGCCGCATGGGATTAGCCACAGCCTTGTCCCGCGTGCTTCTCGAGGGCAAACTTGTCGCCCTCCCCGCCGAACGGAATGGGGTAGGTGCCGTTCCAGCACGCGGTGCAGTAGTGTCCGGACTGGCCCACCGCCTTGAGCAGCCCCTCCAGGGAGAGGTACCCCAGGCTCTCCACGCCGATGAACTTTCGGATTTCTTCGAGCGAGCGGTTATTGGCGATGAGCTCCGAGCGGGTCGGAAAGTCGATCCCGTAGAAGCACGAGAACTTCGTCGGCGGACAGCTCACCCGCATGTGGATCGACCGGGCACCGGCCTCCCGCAGGCTCTTCACACGCGCTCTCGTCGTCGTCCCGCGGATGATGGAGTCATCCACGATGACGAGCCGCTTGCCCTTGATGATGTCCTTGACCGGGTTGAACTTCACCCGGACCTTGAGGTCCCGGATCTCCTGCGCCGGCTGGATGAACGTGCGCCCGACGTAGTGGTTGCGGATCATCCCGATCGCGAACGGGATGCTCGATTCCAGGCTGTAGCCGAGGGCCGCGAAGTTCCCCGAGTCAGGAATCGGCATGACGAGATCCGCCTCAACCGGGTGCTCACGGGCGAGCTGCCGGCCCAGCTTCACGCGGACATCCTGCACGCTCTCGCCGAAGATGATCGAATCGGGCCGGGCGAAATAGACGTGTTCAAAGAGGCAGTGGGAGCGCGAGGTGGCCTGGTCCCGGAACGGATGCAGCGACCGCAGCCCTCCCGTCCCGATCACCACGATCTCGCCAGGCTCCACCTCGCGGACGAATCTGGCGCCGATGATGTCCAGCGCGCACGTCTCCGACGCCAGCACGTAGGTCTTGTTCAGCCGCCCGATGCACAGTGGCCGGAATCCGTTTGGATCGCGGCAGCCGATCAGCTCCCGCTCGGTCATGAAGAGCAGCGTGAACGCGCCCTTCAAGAGGCGCAGGCATTCGATGAGGTCGTCTTCGAAGTTCTTATTCGTCGCGCGCGCCAAGAGGTGCAGGATGATCTCGCTGTCCACCGTCGTCTGAAAGATGGAGCCGTTCGCCTCAAGCTGCTGGCGCAGCTCGAAGGCGTTCACCAGGTTGCCGTTGTGCGCGACG
>JACPSR010000155.1 GCA_016193175.1 Candidatus Omnitrophota bacterium | reverse complement strand
TGGCCGCCCAGAGAGGCGGGAAAAGGAGATGGTTGAGAGCAGTCCGATCCAGAAGCCCCATGAGCGCCGTGGGGCATTTTTTGCGCCCAGATCCGGCCGTCCGCTCATCCCCATGAGCCGGGAATGGTGAGCTCCCCATGAGCGCCCTCCACGAAAAGGCGAAGGTGATGGATGGGGAGGCCATTCGGAGGGCGATCGTCCGCATCGCCCATGAGATCCTCGAGAGCCACAAGGGGACTGCAGGGGTGGCGCTCGTCGGGATCCGCACCCGCGGGGCGATTCTCGCCCAGCGCCTCGCCAAGGAGATCGAGGCGATCGACCGCCGCCCGATCAACGTGGGGATTCTGGATATCACCCTCTACCGCGACGACCTCTCCCGCATCGCGCCCAACCCGATCGTCCACTCCACCGACATCCCCTTTGACGTGACCGACCTCCACCTCGTCCTTGTGGATGACGTTCTGTTCACCGGCCGGACGATCCGCGCAGCCCTCAACGCGCTCAGCGATCTCGGCCGCCCCAAGACGATTGAGCTTGCTGTCCTCGTGGACCGCGGGCACCGCGAGCTGCCCATCCGCGCCGACTACGTGGGGAAGAACATCCCGACCAATCTGCACGAGCACGTCGAGGTTCGACTGAAAGAGCTGGATGAAACCGAAGCGGTCGTCATCGAGACGACGGCTCCGGTGGAAGGGAAGGGGGGATGACCACCACCACGGACGCTCACACGCAGACCGCGCGGTGGACGAAGAAAGACCTTCTGGGGTTGCGCGAGCTCAGCGCTGAAGAGATCCGCTTGATCCTCCACACCGCGGGATCGTTCCGGGAGATTTCCCTTCGGCCGATCAAGAAAGTCCCCGCGCTGCGCGGCAAGACCGTCGTCAATCTCTTCTTCGAGCCCAGCACGCGGACGCGAACATCCTTCGAGCTCGCCGCCAAGCGGCTCTCGGCGGACATCGTGAACATCTCCCCGCAGGGCTCCAGCCTCTCGAAGGGGGAGACGGTCCTGGACACCGTCCGAAACCTCGAAGCGCTGAAGGTGGACGTGCTCGTCATCCGCCACGCGGCCGCCGGGGTTCCGCACCTCATCGCGCGCCGCGCCGCCGCTTCCGTCATCAACGCCGGGGACGGCGCGCACGAGCACCCGACCCAGGCGTTGCTGGACCTCTTCACCATTCAGGAGAAGAAAGGCCGCCTGGAAGGGCTCAACGTCTCCATCATCGGCGACATCGCGCACTCGCGCGTGGCGCGATCTAACATCTGGGGGCTCACGAAGCTCGGGGCCCGCGTGACCGTCTGCGGACCCCCCACCCTGCTGCCGGCGCAGGTGGACCAACTCGGCGTGGCGGTAACACACGAGTTGGAATCGGCGATCCGCGGGGCGGATGTCCTGATGCTGCTGCGGATTCAGCACGAGCGGCAGGAGGCGATGCTCGTGCCAAGCCTGAGGGAATTCCGGCTGCGCTACGGGATCACCCACGGCCGACTCTCGCTCGCCAAGCCGGACATCCTCATCATGCATCCTGGGCCGGTGAACCGCGGGGTGGAGATCGACTCAGACGTCGCTGATGGGCCCTTCTCGGTGATCCTTGACCAGGTGACGAATGGGCTTGCGGTCCGGATGGCGGTGTTGTACCTCGTCTCGGGCGCGCCGAAAGTCGATGAGGAAGAAGCCTGAGTTGGTTGTGGGCTCTGGGTTGGGGGTTCAGGGCAACAGAGGATGTGATGGCGAAGGTGTTGATTAAAGGTGGACATGTGGTTGATCCCGCGAGCGGGCGGGATGGGCGCTCCGACATCCTGATCGATCGCGGGAAGATCGCAGCCGTTCAACCGTCGATTCCAGCGAATGGTGCCAAACCCCTTGATGCCACCGGCAAGCTGGTCGTGCCTGGGCTGATTGATCTGCACACGCACCTGCGCGAGCCGGGCCGCGAGGACAAAGAAACCGTTGAAACCGGATGCGCCGCCGCCCTCCGCGGCGGGTTCACGACGATCTGCGCCATGCCCAACACGACGCCGGCGATCGATCATCGCGGGGTGGTGGATCTCATCCATCAGGAGGGCCGCCGATGCGGGTCGGTTTCGGTCCGCGTGGTGGGGGCGATCACCAGGGGGCGTCTGGGGAAGGAGCTCACCGATTTCGGCGAGCTCTTCGACGCCGGGTGCGTCGCGCTCTCTGATGACGGCGACGCGGTAAGCGACGGGTTCCTCATGCGCCGGGCCCTCGAGTACGCCAAGGTCTTCAATCGCCCCTTGATCCAGCACGCCGAAGACCCCCAGCTGGCGGCCGGCGGCGTCATGCACGAAGGGCTCGTCTCTACCACCTTGGGGCTGCGCGGGATCCCCAGTGAGGCTGAGTCGGTGCTGGTCGCGCGCGACATCGCACTGGCTGAGCTGACCGGCGGCTGGATCCACTTCGCGCACCTTTCCAGCGAGGGGTCGGTTGAGCTGATCCGGCAGGCGAAGCGGCGCGGGTTGCGCGTCACCTGCGAGGTGACGCCGCACCACCTGTCGCTGACCCACGAGGCGGTCGGTGAGTTCGACACCAGCGCGAAGGTCAATCCGCCGCTGCGGACCGAACAGGACCGGCTCGCCCTTATCGAGGGGCTGCGCGACGGGACGATCGACTGCATCGCGACCGACCACGCCCCGCACACCGACTGGGAAAAAGAGGCGGATTTCGACTCGGCCCCCTTCGGGATAAGCGGTTTGGAGACGGCGCTTGGCGTCTGCGTCACGACGCTGGTGGAACCCGGCCTCCTCACGTGGAGCCAACTGATCGGGAAGCTGTCCATGAATCCGGTAAAGATCGTTGGCGGCGACGGCGGGACGTTGAGCGTCGGCGCAGCGGCCGACATCGCGGTCATCGACCCGACGGCGACCTGGACGGTTGACCCAAAGCAATTTATTTCGAAAGGACGCCACTCGCCGTTTGCCGGACGCACCCTCGCCGGCGTCGTCGTGAAGGTCCTGCGCCACGGCGTGGAGGTCGGTCCCTGATGCGCAACGGTGCGGCGTGGCTCGTGTTAGAAGACGGGACGGCGTTTCGCGCCCGTTCCATCGGCGCCGACGGGGAGGCGTTCGGCGAGGCGGTCTTCAACACGTCGATGACCGGCTACCAGGAAATACTCACCGATCCCTCCTACAAGGGCCAGGTCGTCTGCATGACCTACCCGCATATCGGCAACTACGGCGTCAACGAAGAGGACGTCGAATCGCGCCGCCCCTGGCTCTCCGGGTTCATTATCCGCGAGCTCTCGCCCATCGCCAGCAACTTCCGCGCGACGGAGCCGCTTGAGGCGTATCTCAAGCGGCACCACATCATCGCCATCGATAGCGTGGACACGCGTGCGCTGACGCTGATCCTTCGCCGGCAGGGCTCAATGAAGTGCGGCGTCTCAACGGCGGAATCAGATCCTGAGCGGCTGCTGGAGCGCGTGCGCGCCGCCCCGGACATCGTCGGGGTGGACCTTGTCAAGGAGGTGACGTGTGAGGAGCCGTACGACTGGCCACCTCCCGGCAGTTTCGGGTTGCGTGTTCCGAGTTCCGCGTTCTCCCGAAACCCGAAACCCGAAACCCGAAACCTGCATATCGTTGTGATGGACTTCGGGGTGAAGTACAACATCCTCCGACAGCTCGCGTCGCTCGGCTGCCGCGTCACCGTCATGCCGGCCACCGCGACGGCTCAAGAGGTGTTGGCCCGGCAGCCGGACGGGGTCGTGCTCTCCAACGGGCCTGGGGATCCCGCGGCGGTCACCTATGCGATCGAGGCGATCCGGGACTTGATGGGTGAGGCGCCGATGTTGGGCATTTGCCTGGGGCATCAGCTGCTGGGCCTTGCGTACGGGGGCGAGACGTACAAGCTTCCATTCGGCCACCACGGCGGCAACCACCCGGTGCAGGATCGTTCGACCGGCAAGGTGGAGATCACGACGCAGAACCACAACTTCGCGGTCCGGGTTGAATCGATCCCCGGCCGGCGGGTCGAGATCACGCACACCAACCTCAACGATGGCACCGTCGAAGGGATGCGCCACAAGGAGCTCCCGATCCTCAGCCTCCAGTACCATCCTGAAGCCGCTCCCGGCCCTCATGACGCCCGGTATTTCTTCCAGCGATTCACGGACCTCATCGAAGGCGTGCATGCGTGACGTTCAGTTCTTGGTCACCGAGGAGTGCGCGCGGCTGGCGCGCTGGCTGCGCCTCATGGGGTATGACACTGCGCTGGCGGCGGCGCACCCGCTGCCGGCGCTCTACCAACGGGTGTATCAGGAGTCGCGCGTCGTCGTCACGCGCAATCATCGGGTGAAGGCGGGCCGCCTCATCCGTGTGGTGTATCTGGAGAGCGAGATGCTGGCTGAGCAACTCCGGCAGCTCAGGCGGGACCTTCAACTGACCGTTGAGGACGGCCAGGCATTCAGCCGCTGTGACCGGTGCAACGTGGTGGTGGAGCCGGCCGACAAAGCGTCCATGAAAGACCAGGTCCCGCCATATGTGTTCCAGACCCAGCAGGCGTTTCACGCGTGCCCATCGTGCCATCGCATCTACTGGGCCGCAACCCACTGCGACCGGATCCGCACCAGACTCGAGACACTGACGTAGACGATGAGGCTCGTTCAACGCGTCACGCGACGCTGAGATGCCGAAGTTCATCGCCGACTTCCACCTCCACTCACGGTACAGCCGCGCCACCTCGAAGGACCTCACGGTGGATGAGCTGGCGAAGTGGGCCAAGATCAAGGGGGTCGGCGTCCTGGGGAGCGGCGATTTCACCCATCCCCTATGGCTTGAGGAGCTCAAG
>JACPSR010000154.1 GCA_016193175.1 Candidatus Omnitrophota bacterium | reverse complement strand
CAAGCCGTCGGGGATCGACCGCATCATCCTCGTCGGGGGGCCGACGCGGATGCCGATCGTCCAGCAGTTCGTGGAGGAGGCGGCGGGCAGGAAGGTCGAGCGCGGGGTGGATCCGATGGAGTGCGTCGCGACGGGGGCCGCCATCCAGGCCGGCATCATCAAGGGCGAGGTGAAGGACGTCCTGCTCTTGGACGTCACCCCCCTCTCTTTGGGGATCGAGACCTTGGGGGGCGTCTTCACGAAGCTCATCGAGCGCAACACGACGATCCCGACGCGCAAGAGCCAAATCTTCTCGACGGCGGAGGACAACCAGTCCGCGGTCACCGTGCGCGTCCTCCAGGGCGAGCGGCCGATGGCGGCGGATGACACGGAGCTCGGCCGCTTTGACCTGGTCGGCATCCCGGCGGCCCCCCGCGGCGTGCCGCAGGTCGAGGTCGCCTTTGACATCGACGCCAACGGCATCGTCCACGTCTCGGCGAAGGACCTCGGGACCGGGAAGGAGCAGTCCATCAAGATCAGCGCTCCGCAGAAGCTCTCCAAAGACGAGATCGAGAAGATGGTCAAGCAGGCGGAGCAGTTCGCCGAGGCCGATAAGGGCCGCAAGGAGATGGCCGAGACGAAGAACCAGGCCGATCAGCTCGTCTACAGCGTGGAGAAGAGCCTGAAGGAGTTGGGCGATAAGGTCGGCCAGTCGGATCGGCTCGCCATCGAGCAGGCCGCGCGCGACTTGAAGGATGCCATCAAGTCCGATGACACCGCCAAGATGAAGCGCGGCATGGAAGCGCTCCAGCAGGCCTCGCACAAGCTGGCGGAGGAAGTGTACAAGAAAGCTCAGACTCAGAAGTCAGAAGACAGAGGTCAGAAGTCAGAACACACTGAAGAACCAGCGGAGAAATCGCGGGGCAAGGATGATAAGGTCGTGGACGCCGAATTTAAAGTCGAAGACGACAAGCAGTGACAGCGTGTAGCGTTCAGCGTAGAGCGTATACGTATAGTAGAAAGAGCGGAGAGTGAGCAAGCGTGGACGGGACCTCCAACAGCAGGGGCGGCGACCCTGGCTATTTGTCGTGAGGTCTCGGCTCGGATTCGCCGTCCGGACAACGCGAGGATATTGGGCGCTCATCACGACCGTAAAGCACCCCACCCTCATAGGCAAGGAGTCGGCGGTCATCCAAACACTGAGAGAACCGGATCAGGTCAGGATCAGCAGGGTGGATCGATCGGTCTACCTATTTTATCGAAAGGTAGGAAGGAAACACGTTTGTGTTGTCGCAAAGAGGATTGGGCCGAGGATGGGGTTTATCATGACCGCGTATGTCACCGACAAAATCAAGGAGGGGCGGATCGCATGGAGAAGATAAGGGTCTACTACGATTCGCACGGCAACACGCTCAACGTGTGGTTTGATGATCCGAAGCGGGAGCATGTGTGCGAGGAAACCGGAGAGGAGGTCGTCTTGGTGAAGGATCGCCATGGTAAGGTGATCGGATTTGAGAAACTGAACTTTCTGCCAGGAAACCATAAACCGGTCAGACGATTACCTGTTGAAGTCCTAGTGTCATGATGGGTCCGGTGCTTATCGATGATGAGGTAACTGGGATCTCACAAACAGAGCGAGAACGTGAGTGGCGCCCAAGAACTCACACCTTGCTTCATCGAGAAAGGCGTGAGAAGCTTTCAGAAAGCGAATCACTGCCTCTCACCATCGCGAGGTTGGCGGGATGGATCATCGCCATCTACCTTATCATGCAGTCGTTGGGCCAACTTCCTACTCCTTATCCTCAAGAGGATTTACCGGGGAAATATCCTCTTGGAATTCGGCAGCAAGTTTTCAACCCCAGCGCAGCGAACATGGTCAGTGGGACGTGGGTAATTTTTGATCGGGGAGAGTAAAAGGGCTTTTTCCTATACGCTAAATGCTGAACGCTCTACGCTAGACGATTAGCATGCCGGTGACGAAACGGGATTACTACGAGATCCTCGGGGTGCAGAAGGGCGCTTCGGTGGAGGAGATCAAGCGGGCCTACCGCCAGCTTGCGCTGAAGCACCACCCGGATCGCGTGAGCACAGGAGAGAAGAAAGAGGCGGAGGAAAGGTTCAAGGAGATCTCCGAGGCCTATGCGGTGCTGACGGATCCGCAGAAGCGCTCGGTGTATGACCAGTACGGCCACGCCGGCTTCGATCAGCGCTACTCGACCGCAGACATCTTCCGGGGCGCCGACTTCTCCAGCATTTTTGAGGATCTCGGGTTCGGGGGTTCGATCTTCGAAGACCTCTTCGGCGGCTTCGATCTCTTCGGCGGCGGAGGCGGCCGTCGGGGAAGCCGAGGCGCCGATCTGGAGTTTGAGCTTCCCCTCTCGTTTGAAGAGGCGGCGGGAGGGATTGAGAAAGCGGTCACGGTGCCCCGCCGCGAGATCTGCCCGGAGTGCCGAGGCGAGGGAGGCCAGCGCGCCGGTTGCCAGACCTGCCAGGGGACGGGGCAAATCCGGCAGTCGGCGGGTTTCATGGTGATCGCGCGCACGTGCCACCGCTGCGGCGGGCAGGGCAGCGCGCTCAAGAAGGCCTGCTCGAACTGCCGAGGGGAAGGCCGCGTGGCCGTGGAGCGGAAGATTCAGGTCAAGGTGCCGGCCGGGGTTGAATCCGGCATGCGCCTGCGCCTCTCCGGTGAAGGCGAAGCCGGCACCAGGGGGCGGGGCGATCTCTACGTCCACCTCACCATCAGCCCCCATTCGGTCTTCCGCCGGGAAGGGCCGCATCTCGTGCTTGACTACCCCATCGACATCACCCAGGCGGCCCTGGGGACCGAGCTCGACATTCCGACGATGAACGGCCGCGTGTCGATGAAGGTTCCGTCGGGGACGCAGAGCGGGACGATCTTTCGCGTCCGCGGCAAAGGGCTGCCGGATGTGCACGGGCGAGGCCACGGCGACCTCTTGGTGCGCGTGCTCGTCGAGACGCCGACCAACCTCACGAGCGCTCAGCGCCGGCAGCTCGAGGAGCTTGCCAAGCATTTGGGAGAGGCGGCGCATCCGTCCCGCCGCTCCTTCCTCGCCAAAGTGAAAGAGCTGCTGAGAAGATAAACCGCTCAAGGCTCAAGGTTCAAGGCTCAAGGGAACTGCGTTTGCCTTGAGCCTTCAGCCTAGAGCCTTGAGCGCTCGCGAAGCGAGCGATGCCGACGTACGAATATCAGTGCCAGAAGTGCAAGCGGCGTCACGAGGCCTCCCAGTCCATCACGGCGAAGCCGCTGACCACGTGCGCGAAGTGCGGCGGCCGGCTCAAGCGGCTCCTCGGTAGCGGCTCGGGATTTCTCTTTAAAGGGAGCGGGTTCTACATCACCGACTACCGGAGCAAGAGCTATCACGAGGCCAAGAAGAAGGATCAACCTCCATCCGCAACGACCGCTTCAACCCCTTCCTCCACTGCGACGTCCCCCGCTGCTGACAAAAAATAACGCGTGGTGGCTTGCGACGGCCGCGTACGCGGCGCTCCTCTTCGTCGTCTCGGTGATGCCGGTGGGGCCAGGCCCATCGATCCGTCACCTTGATAAGGTCGCGCATCTTGGCGAATATCTCCTCTTCGCCTGGCTGATGCTCCAGGCGCTCCGAGCCAGCCAGATGCCCCGGCGGGTGTCCCTGTGGTGGGCGTGGGGCTCCGTCACCGGCTACGGCCTGGTGATGGAGGGCGTGCAGGCCATGCTGCCCTGGCGGTCGGCCGAACTCGCCGACGTCGTGGCAAACGGCTGCGGCGCTCTGCTCGGCGTGTGGATCAGGCAGCATCTTCCGGGGCGGTCGTAGGAAACTGGCAGTTGGTGGCTTGAGATGCAGAATCGGTGGAGCCTGATCATCACGGAGTTCACGCACCACTTTCCGTATACCGTGGTCGGCTCGCTCATCGCCATGGCCGGCGCCTGGTGGTTCGGGACCCAACAGTTGCAGAGCGGCCAGGCGGATCAGCTGTTCGTGCAGTCACGCTCCCTCTTTCATCTCTTCCATCCGCTCCACATCTGCCTCAGCGCCATCGCCACGACGTCGCTCTTCTGGCGCCACGAGCGCCATGTCGCGCGCGCCGTCACCGTGGGCGCGCTGGGCACCATCGTGCCGTGCGGCTTGAGCGACTACGTCTTTCCGTATCTCGGCGGGCGGCTGCTCGGGCAGACCATGGAGCTCCACGCGTGCCTGATCGACCACCCCCAGCTCTTCTTTCCGTTCCTTGCGCTGGGGATCATCGGCGGCTTCTGGGCCGAAGAGCGTGTCACCGGGAGCCACCTCTTCTCGCACGGCGCCCACGTCTTCGTCAGCAGCGTTGCGTCGCTGCTCTACCTCATGTCGTTCGGCTTTACCGCCTGGATGACGGATGTCCGCCTCGTGTTTCCCACGTTTCTCATCGTCGTCCTGGCCGTCTGGATCCCGTGCTGCATCAGCGACATCGTCGTGCCGACCGCCACCGTTCGCCTCGATCGTGCGGAAGCCACACATGCCCCCTAAGTTCGTGTGCTCGATCACTCACCACTCACCACTCACCACTGTTTTTAATGGCCGCCATCCACCCCTTCCGCGCGCTCCGCTATAGCCCCGACGTGATCCACGACCTCAGCCGTGTGATCGCTCCTCCCTATGACGTGATTGAGGCTGAGGAGCAGGAGCGGCTCTACCAGGCCTCTTCGTACAACATCGTCCGGCTGATCCTCGGCAAGCAGTATCCGACGGATACGAGCGAGGACAATCGCTACACGCGCGCCGCGGCCGACTTCGCCAACTGGCGGAAGAACCAAGTCCTCCGTCAGGACCCCACGCCTGCCCTCTACGTGATTGAGCATCAGTTCGCCTCCGGGGGAGCGATGCGCTCCCGCTTGGGATTTATTGCGCTCCTCGAGCTCGGCGAATCGATTGAGCGGTCGGTCTACCGCCATGAGGCGACGCTGGCCGCGCCGAAGGAGGACCGCACCAGGCTCTTGGAAGCCGTTCCAGCCAACCTGGAGCCCATCTTCTGTGTATTTCCTGACCGCGACGGGACCGTCCAAGGCATCCTGCGCGGTCTGACGAAGCGCGAGCGGATGACGGCGGCCGGGACGCTCCATGGCGAAGCCGTGTTCGTGTGGGTCATCACCGATCCTGACGTGATCCAGCAGGTGACGCGGCAACTCTCCTCAGTCGCCGTGCTGATCGCGGACGGCCACCACCGGTTCGAAGTGGCTGTGGCCCATCGGGCCCGGTATGGGACGGTGATGGCCTACTGTGTCTCGATGGAGGACCCTGCGCTGGAGGTCTGGCCGATCCAGCGCGTCGTGCAGTATTCGTCGAAAGCCTCCCTTCAGTCCCTGCAGGGCGTCTGCGTCGTGCAGCCGGCTTCCGATCTCGCCGAGGTTCTTCGGTGGCTCACGGCTGAGGGCGCAGAAGGACGTTTCGGCTGCTACGACGGCCGCGGGTGGTCTTGCGTCACGGTGGAGCCGGAGCGCCTCGCCGCGTGGCTGATGGCGCCACCTATGCCCCTGCCGCTTGCTGTCTTGGATGTGTCGCTCCTGCACGGCCTCATCCTGCCGAACCTCGGCGCTGACGGCGCTGACCGCGCTGGCGTGCGGTATACCGCCGAGGTTTCGCAGGCGGTCCGCATGGTGGATCGGGGGCAGGGCAGCTCCGCCTGGCTGCTACGCGGGCTCTCGCTCAAGCAGGTCTACGCGCTCGCCACACAAGGGCTCACGCTCCCGTCCAAGTCCACCTATTTCCACCCGAAGGTTCCCTCCGGATTGATGATCAACCCGCTCGCCTGAGGTTTGTGCGCAGATCATTGACGACCCACGCCTGGCGTGTTAGCATAACTTCCCCCTCACGGCAGCACCGAGCGCGTCGTGATCCCACGCCCTGCGGCTGCCACGCCTGTGGCGTGGCAATGCAATAGGCCAACCGAGGTGTCACGGCAGTATGACCTATCACACTGCTCCTGAAATTGCATGGGCTGCTTGCAGCAGCCCGCCGCAGGGCGTGGGATGATCTCCGGCTCGACCGAGTCAGAGAGGTTCCGATGAAATTATTTAGCCGACGTGAAGCCGCCTTCTCGCGCAAGCCCAAGCGCGAGATCCCGGCCGGGTTGTGGACGAAGTGCGAGTCCTGCAGCCAGCTGCTCTACAACAAGGCCCTGGAGGAGAACCTCCACGTCTGTCCCAAGTGCGACTTCCACTTCCCCTTGAGCGCCCGATCGCGGATCGCGCTCACCCTGGACGAGGGGACGTTCGAGGAATGGGACGCCGACCTAAGCCCCGTCGATCCGCTCCAATTCACGGTTCCGGATCCCTATGCGGAAAAGGTCCAGGAGGCGCAGCGCGCCTGCGGCATGGCCGACGCCTGCCTCACCGGCAAGGGGCTGCTCGAAGGCCACGCCGTGGTGATCGGGGTGACCGATTCGCGCTTCATGATGGGCTCGATGGGGTCGGTGGTCGGGGAGAAGCTCACGCGGGCGATTGAGCGAGCGACCGACCAACGGCTTCCGCTCCTCATCATCTCCGGCTCTGGCGGCGGCGCGCGGATGCAGGAGGGCATGCTGAGCCTCATGCAGATGGCGAAGACCGCCAGCAGCCTCATGAAGTTCGATGCGCAGGGGGGGCTGTTCTTCTCCGTCTTGACCCATCCCACGATGGCCGGGGTCCTGGCGAGCTTCGCGACGTTGGGGGACCTCATCATCGCCGAGCCCAAGGCGCTCATCGGGTTCACCGGTCCCCGCGTGATTGAGCAGACGATTCGGCAGACGCTTCCGGAAGGATTCCAGCGCTCCGAGTTCCTCCTCGAACACGGCCTCATTGACCTCATCGTGCACCGGCGCGACATGAAGGGACAGCTCGCGAGGCTCCTCCGCCATTTTGGGGCGTCCCCGTAGCGACATGGCCCACGTGAGCCTCCGGCGCGTCTCGAAGGTCTACCCGGGCGACGTCCTCGCCGTCAATGAAGCCCACCTCAACGTGGAGAGCCGCGAGTTCCTGGTCATCGTGGGTCCCTCCGGCTGCGGCAAATCCACCCTGCTGCGGATGATCGCCGGGCTCGAAGAAGCCACGAGCGGAGAGATCTGGATCAACAACAAGCTCGTCAATCACGTTCCGCCGAAGGATCGCGACATCGCGATGGTGTTCCAGAACTACGCGCTCTACCCGCACATGAGCGTCTTCGACAACATGGCCTTTGGGCTGCGGTTGCGGAACTACAGCAGGCGGGAGATCGACCAGCGCGTCCGGGATGCCGCCAACATTTTGGGGATCGAGCTGCTCCTCCAGCGCAAGCCCAAGGAGCTCTCCGGCGGGGAACGTCAGCGGGTCGCCGTGGGCCGAGCCATCGTGCGAAAGCCGATCGTCTTCCTGTTTGACGAGCCGCTGTCCAACCTCGATGCCAAGATGCGCGTGCAGATGCGGACGGAGATCCACAAGCTGCACCTCCGGTTGCAGACCACGATGATCTACGTCACCCACGATCAGACCGAGGCGATGACCATGGGGGACCGCATCGTCGTGATGAACAAGGCGGTCATCCAGCAGGTGGCGGACCCCCTGACGGTCTATGAGCATCCGGCCAACCGGTTTGTCGCCAGCTTCATCGGCTCCCCGCCGATGAACTTCATCCCTGGGAAGATCGTCCGCGTGGGGCAGGCGCTCTTTTTCACGGAAGGGGTCTTTCGTTTGCGCGTGGTGGACGAGATGGCCGCGCGGCGTTTGACCTATGAGAACAAACCGGTCCTCTTCGGCATCCGGCCCGAGGATCTGTACGACAAGCTGTTCATCACCGACGCCCCCAGCGACTGCGTGGTGACCTCGACGGTCGACCTGGTGGAGCCGCTGGGCGCCGAGGTGTATCTCCACCTGAACACGGGGCACCACGCGATCATTGCGCGCGTCGGGCCACACGACCGGCCGGAGGTCAACCAGGACCTCGACCTCGTCTTCGATATGGGCAAAGCGCACTTCTTCGACACCGAGACCGAGGCCGCCATCGTCTAGCCCATTGGCCGGTTGCCTCAACCGGCCTCACTGAACCATGGATGCTGCAGCCGCCGCCAAGCCCCCCGCAGCCCTCCGGTGGATCGTCGCCCTCATCCTCCCCCTCCTGTGCGCCCTCCTTGTGGCGCTGCTCCTCAGCGGTCCTTCCGGCACCAAAGCGTTTGGGATAGAGCAGACCGTCCTTGTGGAGACCCTCTGTCTCGTCACGATGGGCTTGGCCGTCTACGCGTGGGTGGTCTATCCGCCGGCCGGCAGCCTCTTGATCAGCGCGGTGGTCTTCATCTGTCTCCTGTGGGCATGGGCGCTCCGGAAGGCCTCCGGGGTGGACCTGGCGGCGTTCGGCGTCCTCGTCGGCGCCGCCGCGTGGCAACAGCGGCGCAGACCCCGCCGGTTCCTGCGCATGCAGCAGGTGATCGGGGACCTCAACGAAGAGCGCACCGTCAAGGATCAGGCGATTGCGGCGGCCAACCAAGCCCGCGAGGCGCTCCAGAAGAAGCACGCCCGCTACGCCCAGCTCCAGACGATTGCCGAAGCCCTCAGTCAGATGGCGGATCTGGCCGCCATCGCCAGGTTGGCGGTGGAGAGCGCCTTCCGCCTGATCGGGAAGTCGGACGTGTGTCTCTTGTTCTTGGTGGACCAAGAGCGGCAGGAGCTCTCGCTGTATGCGTCGGAGAAGCGCGAATCGATCAAGGCGATCCGCGCGAAGCACGGCGATCAATTCGACCGCTACGTCCTGCGGACGCACGCCCCGCTCCTCGTCAACGATGTCCGGCGGGATTTCCGATTTACCGTGACGGTATCGCCGGAGCGCGACAT
>JACPSR010000034.1 GCA_016193175.1 Candidatus Omnitrophota bacterium | reverse complement strand
TCCGGCGACGTGCGGATGACCGGCAGCCCGATGGTGAGCTGACAGCCGCGATCCCTCGCGGCCATCTTGAAGGGGATCAGGCCTTGATCGTGATAAGCGCACACCACCGCGTCATAGGGCCGGGGGCTCGCGAAAAAGCCGTCCGCAGGAAACGGCCCGTGGCACACCACCCCCCGCTTCCGGAGCCTGCGCAGCGCCGGAATCATGAGGGCGCGCTCCTCCCGCCCGCAACGGCCTTCTTCGCCGGCGTGCGGGTTCAGGCCGCAGAGCGCAAGCGTCGGGCGGCGAATCCGGAAGGACTTCTGCAAGGCCCCTGCGACGAGCGCCACGGTTATCTCGAGGAGTCGCGGGGTGATAGACCCTGGAACACGGCTCAACGGGATATGCCGCGTGAGCAACGCGACCCGCAGCCGGTCCGACACGAACATCATCACGACGTCGCGCCGCCGCATCGCTCGAGCCAAGTGCTCGGTCTGCCCGATGAAGGTCGGCCTGACGCGCCCGATCGCCCACTTCGTCACCGGAGCGGTCACCAGCGCCTGAATCCGCCTTCGCCGCCAGAGCGCAATGGCGTGGTCCAGGTAGGCCAGGGATGCGGCCCCCGCCGCCCGTGAGGAGCGGCCCGGGGTGAAGGGCTGCGGGTGACGACAGTCAAGGAAGACGAGCGGTCGCTCTGATGCGGGGCCATCGAGGAACTGCCGGGGACTGAGAATCCGCCACGGTGGGAGCCGGAGCCGCAAGCGGGCAGCCGCCTCTCGAAACACCGCCTGATCTCCGATCACAACGAGGCGGGCGCGGGCGGGACGACCGAAGACCCTCAAGGCCTTCAGGAGCACTTCCGGGCCGATCCCGCATGGATCGCCGGCGGTGACCGCAATCGTCGGCTGGGCGGGCATCTAGTGTTCCGTCAGCATTGACGTGATGGGTAGTGGGCGGGTGACACGGCAGGCCCCGAGCAGCGGCTCTGAGTTTCGAGCGGCCACGGCGCCCCGCCGAAGGCGGGGCGAGCGAGAAACTCAGCGCAGCGCAGCCCCGCTCGGTGGGCGGGGCAAGCGGCGCGGCGAGGGGCCTGCCGGGGCAGGACCCGCCCAAGCACCGGCGAGTCATCCATCGAGGCACGGTTAGGATGGATCAACGATCTCGATGTAGGCGCGGCGCATCAACGCGCCGAGCCATCGGGTGAACGCCTGCTGGAACTTCTGTTGATAGAGCTGTTGGTAGACGGCGCGGTTGGCCTCGAGGACCGTGAGGCTCGACGCATTGCGTCGCTCCTCCACCTTGAGCAAGTGAAATCCGAGTCGGGTCTGAATCGGGAGCGAGAGCTCTCCGGCCTTCAGGCTGAAGAGCGCGGCGTCGAGCTCGGGGAGCAGCTCGCCTTGAGCGACCCATCCCATCGCGCCGCCCTCCTCCCGGTGGGGGTCTTCAGAGTAGCGCTTGGCCAGCGTTGAGAAGTCTGCGCCGGCGCTCAACTGTCGGTGGAGGTCCTCGACCAGGTCTCTGGCTTTTTCCTCTGAGGCGTTCGGGCTCACGCGGATCAGGATGTGGGAGGCTCGCACCCGATCCCCGGATTTGGCCAACTCCGGATGTTCGGCGACGGCCCGAGCCACTTCCTGAGGGCTCACCTTGACGGCGGCGCGAACCTCCCGGTCGATGAGCTGTCGGGTCATGAGCTGATCCCGGAGGTTCTCCTTGAGCTGTTCCTCGGAGAGACCTGATTCGGCCAGCGACGCTCGAAACGCCTCCTCCGACTCAAACCGGCCGCGAATCTCCTTCAGATGCTCGAGGACCTGGTCGCCGCTCACGGAGATGCCGGACCGCTTCGCCTCCTGGAGGATGAGCCGCTGCTCAATGAGGCGGCGAAGAGCGGCGTGCCGCATCTCCGGGGAGAGCGTCTCAGAGGGCGTACCGCCCTCCTCATCATCGAGCAGCGCCTGGGCCTGAGAGGCCACATCCGCTTCGGTGATCACATCCTCATTGACGATCGCGAGGATGCGATTGACGGTCTCTGCCCGTGCCTCAGAAACAGTGAACAGTGAACAGTGAACAGTGAACAGCAACCATCCGACCATCGCCCAGCGTACATGTCGCGACGCTGCTCTGTCAAACAGCCTCCCGGCAGCGGGTGGCGAGCCGTTCGGTGAGCGGCACGTCTGATTTTCGAGCGGGCACGGTTCCCGCCGAAGGCGGGAGAGCGAGAAAATCAGCCGAGCGAACGGCCGCACGCTGGGCGGCCGGAGCGATGCCGCGAACCAACGGCGAGCCAGGACCCGCTGCGCTGAACTACGGCGGGAAGTTGCACTCATCGGACCTCCGCCATGAGCTCCGCGTGAGAGGCAGCGCCGGCCCCCTGGCGAACTCGATGGACGGCTTCGCGGAGCAGCCGGCAGTACAAATCGAATCCGACCGCGCTGACGTGCCCGGACTGTTCAACGCCGAGGAGGTTGCCCGCCCCCCTCAGCTTCAAATCCTCCATGGCGATCTTGAATCCTGAACCCAGCGCCGTGTGTTCGGCCATCGCCTCAAGCCGCTTCCGGGCTTCCGCGCTCAGCACCGGATCCTTTGAGACGACAAGGTAGGCGTACGCCTTCCGATCGAAGCGGCCCACTCGACCGCGGAGCTGGTAGAGGTCGGCCAATCCGAATGCCTGGGCGTCCCTCACGATGAGCGTGTTCGCGTTCGGGATGTCGATACCCGACTCGATAATCGTGGTGGTCACCAAGACGTCGATCGTCCCCTCCATAAACGCCATCATGACGTCTTCAAGCTCGCGCTCATCCATCTGCCCATGAGCAGTACCTACGCGGGCCTCAGGGACGAGGCGCGAGATCCGCTCGGCCGTCTGATGGATGGTGCGCACCCGATTGTGGATCACGTACACCTGGCCCTTGCGATCCAACTCCTTGAGGATCCACCGCCGCATCGAGGCCTCTCGGTCTTCGACCACCTGCGTTTCAATGGGATGACGGTTCTCCGGCGGGGTCGCCAGCAGGGAGAGATCCCGCGCGCCGACCAGGGCGAGGTAGAGGGTTCGCGGGATCGGCGTGGCGGACAGGGTCAGCACGTCCAGTTGGGTGCGCCACTGCTTGAGCCGCTCCTTGTCCCGCACCCCAAACCGTTGTTCCTCGTCCACGATCAGGAGGCCGAGGTCCTTGAATCGGATGTCGCCGGAGAGCAGCCGATGTGTTCCGATCACGACATCGCAGCGGCCAGACGCCACGTCCTGCGCGATGCGCCGCTGATCGGCTTCCGACTGGAACCGCGTCAGCATCTCAACCTGGAGGGGGAATCCCTGCATTCGCTTCGTGAACGTTCGATAGTGCTGCCAGGCCAGGATCGTCGTTGGAACGAGGACGGCGGCCTGCTGATGGCTCATCACGGCTTTGAAGGCGGCTCGGATCGCCACCTCGGTCTTCCCATAGCCGACGTCCCCCAGGAGCACCCGGTCCATGGGGCGCGGCTCTTCCATGCTCCGCTTCACTTCCGACGTGGCGGCCAACTGATCCGGGGTCTCCCGGTACGGGAAGGCCGCTTCAAACTCGCGCTGCCACGCGTGGTCCTTCGCGCAGGCGAAGCCCGGCAAGGCCAGGCGTTTGGCTTGAAGGTCCAGCAGCGCCTTGGCGTAGGTCCACGCCCCGATGTACGCTTTGGTCTTCGCGCGCTCCCAGCCCGTTCCGCCCAGCTTGTGGAGGGCGGGGGCCCGCGCCCCGAACGCCACGTACTTCTGCACCAGGTGGAGCTGATCGATGGGCACGTACAGCCGATCCCCATCGGCGTACTCGAGGACGAGCGCCTCCTGCGGCCCACCGCCTCCCGCGATCATCGTCCGCTCGACGTACCGACCGATCCCATGGTCCACGTGGACGACGTAATCGCCTTCCTGAAGGTCCACGAAGGCCTCGAAGGGGACCTCGATCGACAGCTTGGTGTGAACGCGGCGCGGGAGGATCACCACCATCGTGTGGCGGTCCAGCGTGTCGAGCGTCTTGGGGTTGAAGCTCCGAATGGACGCGACGCGGCCGCCGTCCAACTCCACGCGCAGCGGTGACTCGAACGTCGCCGGGAAGAGGTCGAGCACCCCTCCGCGCAGCGCCACGTCGCCGGGATCGACGACCTCATCGACCCGACGGTACTCAAACTGCAAGAGCTGCTGAACGAGTCGGTCAAGGGATTGGTGCTGGCCGACGTAGAGCCGCGTGTATTCCAGCATCGCAGAATTCACATACGGCGGGGAGCGCTGATGCCCAGGAT
This sequence comes from Candidatus Omnitrophota bacterium, assembly GCA_016193175.1. Lineage (GTDB taxonomy): Bacteria > Omnitrophota > Gorgyraeia > Aquiviventales > Aquiviventaceae > JACPSQ01. The sequence goes on along the minus strand of JACPSR010000034.1, from coordinate 7,892 downwards.
CCCCAACCCATTCGCCAATACGTGGCGGGTGGCCCGGACGAGCGCCAGACGCGCCGCGGAACGCTTGGGGTCATCGCTGATGACCCGATGCTTGGTGTAGAACACATGGAAGCCTTCGGCGAGCTTGCGGAGGTAGACCGTCAGCCCGTGCGGCTCCAAGGCCGCCGCAGAAAGCCGGAGCACCGTGGGATATTGAAAGAGCCACCGCATCAAGAGCCGTTCTTCCGGCTCTTGGAGCAGGCCAAGATTAGGCCGGCATCGCGCCCACCACGGGAGGCGCTCCTTGGCCAGGATGCTGCAGATGCGGGCATGCGCATACTGGACGTAGTAGACCGGATTCTCTTGGGATTGGGACTTGGCGAGCTCCAGATCGACATCGAGGTGGCTCTCCATCGTCCGCATCAAGAAAAAGAACCGCGTCGCATCGGCCCCCACCTCATCGAGCACTTCCCGGAACGTCACGAACTCCCCCTGGCGCTTCGACATGGGCACCGGCTTGCCGCGGCGCGAGAGCGTGACGAGCTGGACAATCCTCACCACGAGCCGATCCGCCGGCAGGCCGAGCGCCATGACGGCCGCCTTGAGGCGCCCGATGTAGCCGTGATGGTCGGGGCCCCAGAGGTTGAGGATCTGGTCGTAGCCGCGCTGAAATTTCCACTGGTGGTACGCGATGTCAGGGGCGAGGTACGTCAGCTCCCCGTCGCGCTTGCGCACGACGCGGTCCTTATCGTCTCCGAACCGCGTCGAGGCGAACCAGGTGGCCTCCTCGGATTCATAGAGCGCCCCCCTGCTCCGCAGCGTCTGGAGCGAGGCGTCGATCCGGCCACAGACGCGCAACCACCGTTGGCTGCTCCATCGATCAAATGGAAGGCCGAACCGGGCGAGATCCTTGCGGATCTCTTCCAACAGATGCGTCTGCCCCACGTGGATGAACGTGGGCAGCGTCTTCGCTTCCGGCTCGCAGAGCAGGCGATCGCCGAAGCGCTTGACGCATTCCTGGGCGATCGGGTAGAGGTAGGCGCCGTGGTAGCCCTCCTCAGGAAACGGCTCCGGACGGCCCAAGAGCTCGGCGTAGCGCAGCCGAATGGAACGCCCCAACAGCTCGATCTGGCGCCCCTCGTCGTTGAGATAGTACTCGGTCGTCACGTGGCAGCCTTGTGAGCGCAGGAGCCGAGCCAACACGTCACCGACGGCGGCCTGGCGGCCGTGCGCGACGCTGAGCGGGCCTGTGGGATTGGCGCTGACAAACTCGATGTTGATCGCGGGAGCCGGCGCGACCCTGCGCATGCCGTACCGGCGGCCTTGCCTGAGGATGCTTCGCAGGACCTGCGTCAGCGCCTGCCGGGATAGGAAGACGTTGAGGAAGCCTGCCTTGGCTTCAACCCGCTCGATCCACTCGTCCGCGCCCGCCTGCCGGCAGCACGAGAGGAACGCCTGCAAGAGCGCCTCAGCGAATTGCTGAGGCGGCTCGTTCTGAGCCGCCGCGACCTTGAACGAGATGGAGTTCGACAGATCCCCAAAGGAGGGGTCCTTTGGGATCTCCCACGTGAGCGGCCCGTCAGAAAACCGCCCACCCGCGCCGCCTCGCTCGACTTGGCGCAGCGCCTGTCGCAGCACGTAACTGAGGCTATCCTCGAGTGTCGCTCCACGTTTCATCAGTAGGCACACCGGCGGAAGCGTGAGATTGGACGGATCAGAGGGTGTCGCACGCGCAAGACGCGCCACTGCGCCTACTCGAAGGACTCAACGGGGATGCGCGGGGCGTCCGCCCACAGATCTTCTAGTCGGTAGAATGATCGCGCCGGCTGGTCGAGCAGATGAACGACGAGCTCCCCGCAGTCCATGAGCACCCACTGGAGCTGGCGGTTGAAGGAACTGGCAGGTTCACCGGGGGACGCGGAGCCTTCGGTATGCCACACAGGGCACCCGTGCCGGGCGAGTGTGGCTTCGATGTGCTCCTTGAGGGCGTCGAGCTGCCGCGGACTCCCCGCCGTGCAGACCACGAAGAAATCGGTCACCGTTGAGAGGGGGCGCAGATCCAACACGACCACCCCCTCTGCCTGCTTCTCGATGGCGGCCCGCGCCGCGATCAGCGCTTTCGCCTTGCTATCAAGATCAATCTTACTTCGTAAAATTTACGAACCCATGATGCGGTAGAGACCGGTCCCGCATGTTGGGCAGCGTCCTTTCATGGCGGCTCGGCCGTTCTTCATCTTGACCTGCTTGGCGTCCTTCATCTCTCTCTTCGCCTTGCACTTCACACAGTACGCCTCCATCGCTCCTCCTTCAATGAGGGCAGGAGTTACGGAGCCCACAGGGCGACGTAACTCGTTTGCCCGAATTGAACCCCTCACCCAGCGTTGGCACCAATCCAGCTTGCTGGGAACGTATCCCTTCCCCCACCCATCCGGTAGGCCCGGCGCGCATCCACCGCTGGGTGAGGGGTCGCGTTCGGCCAGACCCTTTACGTCACTGTGTTCCGTAAAGGGTGGCCTCACGCGACAAGCCTAACACGCCCTCCCAGTGACTGTCAAGCGCGCCGCTGGGGGGGCTCCTCATGAATCTCCCCGACAATCTCCTCCAGGAGGTCCTCGATGGTCACCAGGCCGGTCGTGGCCCCGACGGCGTCGTGGGCGATCGCGATCTGCGCCTTCTGCCGCTGAAACTTGCTCAACAGCTCCGCGACCCGCGTGGTGTCCTGGACGACGATCACCGGCCGAATCAGATCCGAGAGCACGAGGAGGCCCCCGTGCCGGACCATCATCAGGAGGTCCCTCGCATAGATGACGCCCGCCACGTCATCCAACGACCCGCGGTAGACGGGGATCCGCGAGTGGCCCTCTTCGATGAGCACGTCCAGCACGTCCTCCGGCTTGGCGTTCAGATCCACCCCCGCGATCTCGCCACGCGGAACCATGACCTCCCTCACCGTGGAGTCGCTGAACTCGAAGATCCGGTGGAGCATGCGCAGCTCGTCTTCCGCCAGGACCCCGGCCTCGCGGCCCATCTGGATCATCACCTTGATCTCCTCTTCGGTGATGAGCGGCGAGCGCCGTGCCGTGGGGACCCTGAGCAGCCTGAGCAGCCGCCGCCCCGCCCACGTGAAGGATGAGGCGACGGGATACAGCAGGGCGACCAACACCCGCAGGGGCCTGGCCATGAAAAACGCCACGGATTCCGCATGCGTCACGGCGAACATCTTCGGCGTCACCTCGCCGACCAGGAGCAGCACCGCGGTCAAGGCCGCCGTGGCGATGGCCAAGCCCTTCTCGGAGCCGAAGAGCGTCACCAAGATCCACGCCACGATGGCGGAGAACGCCACGTTGACGAGATTGTTGGCCACGAGGAGCGTTCCGATCACGCGGTCCAGATGCGTCAGGAGCTCAAAGGTGAGCCGGGCCTTCCGGTTGCCCTGCTCGATCAGGTGCCGTAACCTGACCTTGTTGATCGACAGGAGCGCAGCCTCTGACGCTGAACAAGCAGCGGACCGGATGCTCGCTGAAGTTCATCCCGTAGATGCCGGTCACGATCAAAAACGGCAAGGCCAGGGTCGCGAAGGCGGTCAGCGTCTTCATGATCTCATTGAGCCGGTTGGAGACGATGGTCGCATAGGCCTCCAGCGACATGGTCGTGACTTCGCGGCAGGAATCCACCAGGTCGCTCATGCGCAGGAGATGATCGTAGATATCCCGGAAATAGAGCGCGTTCCCCGGCGCGATAAAGGGCAGGTCGCCACGGTTGAACCGGCTCAGGATCTCTCGATGGGGCGCGAGGGTCCGCCGAAGCAGCATGAGCTCGTTGTACACGCTCAGGAGCTCTCGGAGGACGTGCTCGGTGGAGTCCGTGAGCAGCCGCGTCTCCAGCTCGTCCACCCGCGCTTCCACCTCATCGAGGATGGGGAGGTAGCTGTCAATGAGCGAGTCCGCGATCGAATAGAAGAGGAAGTCGGCGCCGCGCTTCAGGATGGGGGACTTCTTCTCAACGCGCGCGCAGTCATCGTCGACGCTCTTGATCGGCTCGCTGCGAACCGTGATCAGGAAGTTCTTGCCGAGGCACACATCGAGCTCAACCGGCCTGAAGCGTCCATCCACCCGCTTCAATCCCTGCATGATGACGAACAGGTACCGCTCAAAGTCTTCGAGCTTCGGCCGGACGTTCGGCATGATGCAGTCTTCCACGGTCAGGGGGTGCAGCTCGAAGACCTCAAGGAGCAGCTCGATCTCGTCATCCTCCGGACCCTCGATGTCCACCCACAGGAGGCCCTGATCGCTCGCAAGGGCGCTTCGAAACCGATCCGGTGGAAGGTGACACTCGATGGTGCCGTCGGGATTGTACCAGTAGGAACGGATCATGTCCCCCTCGCTGTGTCGACGCTCGGCCTCACGACGGGATAGAGCTGGTGCTGCTGAATGTAGCGCTCCACGGCGCTCGGCACGAGGTAGCGGATGGAACGACCGGCCAGAAGGCGCGCGCGGACGTCGGATGAGGAGATCTCCACCAACGGCATCGGAAGTCGCTTTACCCCCCCACCTGTTTTCGGCCCGAAGGGCCGATGCCCTTCAACACCACGTTGATTCGCCTTCGGCGAATAAACAGGCGGGGGGGCGGGCCGGCGCGCGACGACAATGGTACAGAGCCGCTTCAGCTCCTCCCAGGCGACCCACCGGACGGCCAGCATGTCTTCCCCGACGATGAGGAACAGCTTCGCTTGCGGGAGCTGCCCCTTGAGGATCTTCACCGTCTCAATCGAGTAGGATGGCCCTGGCCTCTGCAGCTCGATATCCGAGGCCACAAACGCCGGGTGGTCCTTGATGGCCAACGCAATCAGTTTCATCCGCGCGTCCCCAGGCAAGAGGTCCTTCGCGCGCTTGTGCGGTGGCTGGCGCGTGGGGACGAACACGACTCGGTCCAGCCTGAGCGTCTCGCGCGCGGTCTCGGCGAGCAGTAGGTGGCCCAGGTGGATCGGGTTGAACGTGCCCCCGAAAATCCCCAGCCTCATCAGACGCGATTTCGAATTGCGAATTTCGAATTGCGAATTGAAAACAACCCTGTAATCCGCAATCCACAATCCGCAATTCGCAATATCCTTTGTTCAACCATTATTGCCGGAGCTGTCCACTTCCGTAGACGACGTACTTGTAGGTCGTGAGCTCCTCCAAGCCCATGGGGCCTCGGGCATGGAGGCGATCGGTGCTGATGCCGATCTCAGCGCCCAGGCCGAATTGGAAGCCGTCCGTGAACCGCGTCGAGGCGTTCACGTACACGGCCGCGGAGTCCACGGCTTCGACAAATTGCCGGGCGTGCCGCTCATCGCTCGTCACGATGGCGTCTGAATGCGCTGACCCATACCGGCTGATGTGCTCCACCGCCTCATCCAGGGAAGCCACGACCTTGACGGAGAGGATGAGGTCGAGGTACTCGGTGAACCAATCCTGCTCCGAGGCTTTCGCCAGCCCCGGCACGATCGCGCGCGTCTTGTCACAGCCGCGGACTTCCACGTTCGCGGCTCGCAGCTTCGTGATGATCGCCGGCAGGAAGGCGGGGGCGATGCCTTCATGCACGAGGAGCGTCTCCATGGCGTTGCACGTCGCCGGACGCTGGCACTTCGCGTTGAGCGTGATCGCCTCAGCCATCGAGAGATCCGCCGCCTCATCCACATAGACATGGCAGACCCCTTTCGCGTGCTTGATGACCGGGATGCGCGAGCGCTCGGCGATCTTTTGGATGAGCGCCTCCCCTCCTCTCGGGATGATCACGTCGATGTACCGGTCCAGTTGGAGCAGGAGGTCGACGGCGCGTCGGTCCGACGTCGGGATCGTGGCCACCGCGCCCTCCGGAAGCCCGGAGGCGCGGAGGGCTTCCTTGAGGGCTGTCCCGATCGCCTGATTCGAACGGAAGGTCTCCGCACCGCCCCGCAAGACCACGCCATTGCCGCTCTTGAGGCACAGGGAGGCGCAGTCGCTGGTCACGTTGGGCCGCGATTCGTAGATGATGCCGATCAGCCCCAAAGGGACGCGGACTTTCCTGATTTCCAGCCCATTGGGGCGCCGCCAGCTCCGGAGGACGGCCCCGACCGGATCGGGCAGCTCGACGACCGCCTTGACCGATTCCACCATCTCCCCCAGGCGCTGCTCATTCAGGGTGAGCCGCTCCACGAGGGCTAAGGAGAGGCCGGCGGCTTGGGCCGCCTCCACGTCCTTGCGGTTTGCCGCGAGGATCTCATCCCGCGATGCCTCGAGGGCGGCCGCTATGGCGCGCAACGCCGCGTTCTTCTGGTCGGTCGTCGCGCGGGCCAATGTCCTCGCTGCGGCCCGCGCCTCCTGCACGACCCGCACGACCTCCTCGCGTAGCGCTGCCGATTCCCTGGCTCTGCTGTCTGATTTAGCCATAGAGTTCCCGCGCCAGCACCATGCGGTCCCGATGGATGACTTCTTGCGGCGTGGCATGCCCGAGCGCCTGGGCCGCTTCCGCGCTGCGCATGCCCCGCACCCGCAACAGCTCCGACGACGAAAAATTGGACACGCCCCGCGCAAGCTCCGTCCCTGACGCGTCCCTCACGGCGACGAACGCTCCGGCCTCAAAGCGCCCGACGACGTCCCGGATCCCGGACGCCAACAGGCTCTTGCCCCGCTCGATCAGCGCGAGCGCCGCCCCCTCATCGACCGTCAGCGCCCCTTTCGGCTCGCGGAGCGCGAAGGCGATCCACCACTTGCGCGACGTCAGGCGATCGCGCGGCGGAACGAACAGCGTGCCGACGGGCTTCCCCGCCAAGAGGTCGGTCAACACGCCGTCGCGCATCCCGTTTGCGATCACCATGGGAATCCCGCTGTGCCCGACGATCCGCGCGGCGTCCAGCTTCGAGGCCATGCCGCCTTTCGTCGTCTGCCGGTTTCCTCGCCGGGAGGCCAGCCGGTGCTCCTGGCTGACGGTTTCCACCCGCTCGAGCGGCTTCCCGTCCTGCAGGAACCCCTCCACGTCGCTGAGGATCACCAGGAGCTGGGCATCCGCCGCGACCGTGACCAGCGCGGCGAGCCGGTCGTTATCGCCGAAGGTGATCTCCTCGACGGCCACCGTGTCATTCTCGTTGATGACGGGCACCACGCGCCGATGGAGCAGCGTCAGGAGCGTCTGCTTCGCGTTGCGAAACCGCGCCTGGTCGGACAAGTCCTCCTGCGTCAGCAGCACCTGGGCCGTGAGGATGTGATGCTGGCTGAAGAGCCGAGTGTAGACGTGCATGAGCTCTCCTTGACCGATGGCCGCGCAGGCCTGCAACTGCGCCAGCGACGTTGGGCGATGGGCCAGGCCCAGCTTGGCCATCCCGCACGCAATCGCTCCGGAGGACACGATCAGGACCTGGCGGCGCTCCTGGAGGCAGGCTGCGACCTGGCCGATGAGGCGCTCCAAGCGCTCCGGCAGCAACCGACCCGCCCTGTCCGTCAAGACGCTGCTGCCGATCTTGACGACGAACCGCTGAATCGCGCGGGCCGGCTCACTCATCAATTCGACTCTCCCTTTGCAACGCCTCCCAGATCGCTTGAAGCAACGCCGCGATCCCCTGCCCCGTCGCGCAGGAAATGGGCCACACCCCTGCGCTCGTCTGGGGAACGACCTCCCGGAACGCTGTGAGCTGCGCGGTCGCTTGGGGGAGGTCCATCTTGTTCGCCACGATCAGTTGAGGCCTCGCCTGGAGCGCCGGGCTGTAGGCCCCCAACTCATGGTTCAATTGGCGGAACGCCTCAACCGGGTCGCGACCGTCCACGGCCGCCATATCGACGACATGGACGAGTAGTCGCGTGCGCTCGATGTGCCGCAGGAATTGCACGCCGAGCCCTTTGCCCTCATGCGCTCCCTCAATGAGCCCGGGGATGTCGCAGGCGACGAACGACCCTCGG
>JACPSR010000151.1 GCA_016193175.1 Candidatus Omnitrophota bacterium | reverse complement strand
TGACCACGGCCACCACCAGGCCACCGCAGCCAGTACGAAGACGCTACCGACACACCGTCGAGTCCAGACGAACCAACGGCCTCGTTGAGGGGTGCGCTCAAGCCAGCCGAGGTACACCCCGGCCCCCAGCAGCAACCCCGTAACCGCCGATCCCAAGAGCGGTCTCGGAAGGAGGGGCCTGATGAAATAGAGCGCCAAGCCCAGCAAGACCACGCCGAGGGCTTTCTTGCTCCAGCGGAGCCACGCTCCCGCTCGTGGCAACTGACCGATCCGATGGGCTGTGGCGCCGAGCGCCACGTACGGCAGACCCATCCCGAGCCCCAACGTGAAAAACAACGCGAACCCGACCACGGGATTGCCCAAATGGCTCACCAGCAGCAACAACCCGAGCACGAACGGCCCGATGCACGGGGCCGAGACCAAACCGACCACCAGCCCCATCACGAACGCCCCCCACAGTCCGGCTGAGGCACGGCCGAAGCGCCGTGTCAGGATCTCGGGGAGACGCAGGTCGTAGAGACCGAACATGCTGAGGGAGAGCGCCACGATCACGACGGCGATGCCGATCAGCACGAGGGGTTGTTGGAGCCAGGATCCGAAGAGGGCGCCGGTGTGGGCTGCCACGATCCCCAACAGCGCGTAGTTGAGCGAGATGCCTAAGACGTACAGAGACGCCAGCGAGACCGTCCGCCTGAGGGAACCGGCTCCCTGGCTGCTGAAGAACGCGAGGGTTACCGGGACCATCGGATAGACGCAAGGCGTGAAATTGAGCGCGAGACCGCCGAGGAAGACGGCGAGGAGCCCTAACCCAAGCCCATGACGGGTGATAAACTCGGTGAGCCAGTCAGGAGACGTGGCGGCCGCCAGTGGTGGCGATCCCTGAGCCCACGAGGGCATCGCCGTGACCAGCGTTCCCAGGGCTGTGGCGGATAGCATGCACAGGATCCACCACGATCGGCGTGGGAATAAAGCGTCACTGGGGCGCATCGAATGGGGCAAGATGGGCAGCCCTGCGGCCGGAGCGATCGGTTAAAAGGTGTAGCGCAACAAGGCCTTGCCGGATTTGTACTGCGGCCCTGGATGTTGCTCGTCACCGGGGAGAAAAAAGTCGGCGGTGCGCTCAATCGACTTCATGGAACCTTCCAAGATCCCGAACCACATGCCGCTCACCGGGTCGAAACGACGCGCCTCCTTTGCCGCCTGCTTGATTGGCTCCGTCCAGACAAATGCTAAATCCCACACGTCTTTAGGAAGCTCTCCCAGCGATTTTTCCTTCGCTTCCCCCTGCTCCGTCCACAGGGTAATGATCAGGGCAATGAGCATCGCCGTCCCTAAGCGCATGTTCGCCTCCTCCCTGTTCAGGGTCCGGTCTCCTTCATCTATATATTGTAGCCCCACCCGGAACCTCCGCGCAAATCGACGTTCGCTTCCGGAGATAGCCGTGCCCCTCGAACCATCCCAGCGCCCGACGGATCGCCTCCTCAATAGGGGTCTGCGGAAGAGCAAGCTCCGCGATGGCTTTGCTCGCATCGAAGCGTTGCCCGACGCGGCCGGCCTGCACCGCCTGGCGCGGCAGGAGCGGCTCGGTCCAGGTAGCCCAGGCGATGAGCTCGGTGATCCAGGCGGCGGTGATCGCCAGGCCGTAGGGAACTCGCCATCGTGGCGGGGGGATCCCGGCCGCGCTCGCAACGAGCGCGGCGAATGCCTTCAGCGTCATGTCCCGGCAGGCGAGGAGGTAGCGCTCGCCAAGACGGCCTCGCTCAGCCGCCCGCACATGTCCCACCCCGACATCACCGGTGTAGATCGCGTTGATGATATGTTCGAGGTACACGGGCAGGCGGTGCTTGGCGAAGGCGAGGATCAAGCGGCCGGAGAAGGGATGGGCGTCATACTCGCCCAGGCACACGCTGGGGTTGACGATCACAACCGGCAATCCCGCCTCGTGGGCGCGCAACGCTTCGTGCTCCATGGCGATCTTCACCGCGGCATAGAGGGGACGCCAACCGGCGAGGGGCGACGGCTCGACGTCGCGCTCGTTCGATGGGCGTCCGGACACGCGCCGGATGGTCGAGGCGCTGCTCGTGAAAACGACCCGCGACGGTTCGGCGCGTCGGATCTCTTCCATGACGCGGCGCGTTGAGCTGATACCACGCGTGATGGCCTGCTCACGCCGTTCTCTGAAGCCGGGGTAGTAGCCGGCCGCGTGGAAGACCCAGGCGCACCCATCAAGCGCCTCACGCAACCCGTCCAGGGTGTCGAGATTCACGCGGACGCGCTCGAGCGGGAGACCGTCGAGCACGTGGAGAAAACGATCGCTCCGGTAGGCCGCCCGGACCTGGTGGCCCTTGGCCAGGAGGGCGCGCGCAACGTGCGCTCCAATGTGGCCCGTGGCACCAAGGACCAGCGCCCGAGCCATCTCAGGCGCCGTCGAGCAGGACGCGGTTCGACCGGCAGATCTCGGCGTAACAGCGGCCACTCTCGCGGACCAGGCGTTGCTGCGTGGCGTAGTCCACCTCGACGATGCCAAAACGTGGACCGAAGCCCTCGGCCCACTCGAAGTTGTCGAGCAGCGACCAGCAGCAGTAGCCAATGACGTGGGCCCCGGCCTGGATCGCACGCGCCATGGCCTGCACGTGCCGGAGGATGAAGGACCAGCGCCGCGCGTCATCGAGCATGTAGGTCCCGTTCTCGGTGACAAGGAGGGGCAGCCGCAGCCGCCGCCGGTACTCGACAAGCACCTCGAAGAACGCCTCCGGCGACACGTCCCATCCGAGGCCGGTGCGCTCTGGGACCTGCCGCGGGTGGTGGCCGAGGTCGCAGGTGACCCCAGGCCATTGGCCTGGCATGGGGATCCAACGGATGAACTGGCGTCCATAGAAATTCACCCCCAGGAAATCCAGCGTTGCCTTCGCTTCCGGAACGTTCCAGGTCGCGACCCCGGGTACCGACCACCGACCCTCGGTGATGGTGTCCAGCAGCGCGCGGTTGAAGATCCGGTCGGTGATCCCACTCGCCCATCGGTCCATCGGCCACCAGCGGCGGCAGGGCCGGAAGGCCGGGACGAGGTGCGCCACCCCGACGAGCGGCTGGGGATCGTGTCCGCGACAGGCCTCGTGCAGCACATGGTAGCTGGCGGCGTGGGCTCGAATGAGATGCTCGATCACCCGGAGGGCCTGCGCGAAGTCCTTTTCACCGGGCGGCCCCACCCCCTGTAGGTAGTGCATCCGCACGTAGACCATCGGTTCGTTGATCGACACCCAGTAGCGCACGAACTCCCCCAGCGCGTCCACGACCTTCTCCGTGTAACGCGCGAACCGATCCACGACCTTGGGGTTCGTCCACCCGCCCTGGCGCGCGAGCCACTGGGGACTCGTGTAGTGGTGCAGGGTCACGATCGGCTCAAGCCCTCTGGCCCGCAGCGCGCGGACCACCTCGACGTAGTGCGCGAGCGCCTCGTCATCCCACTGGCTTTCCTCGGGCTCGATGCGCGCCCACTCGATCGAGAAGCGGTGGGCGTTGTGCCCCAGCTCGACGGCGAGGTCGAAATCCTGCGCGAACCGACGGTAGTGATCGCAGGCGAGCCCTGAGGGTTCCTTCACCCGCCCGGCCTGCTCCCAGGCCCACCAGTCGCTGCGCACGTTGTTCCCCTCCACCTGGTGCGCAGAGGTGGCGCTGCCCCAGAGGAACCCTTGTGGAAACGTGAAATAGTTAGGTCCTGTGCGTTGTTCATTGTTCATTGTTCGTTGTAAAGGCGGCTCCTGGCGATTCCGCGGTGTGGGTTTCAGCATTTACTATGAACAACGAACACCGAACTATGAACCGTCCTTC
>JACPSR010000153.1 GCA_016193175.1 Candidatus Omnitrophota bacterium | reverse complement strand
GTACGATATCTGCGCGGGGCAACTCCTTGACCGCACCGAGCTCCATTGGGCGTATCCTCCTTGGTTGTTTGGCGACAACTCTTGGAAGGATACGCCCTCTTACTATCCCAAGTCATACACAATTTATGGTACGCCACCTTCCATGAGGATTTGCTTGCACAGAGGCCGACCCTGCGCTAGAATGAGGCGACGGTGATGGAGCGCATGTACCTCGATTTCCTCGGGCTGCGAGAACACCCGTTTTCCATCACGGCCGACCCCTCCTTCCTCTACCTCTCCAAGAAACACCGCGAGGCGCTCTCCCACATGATCTATGGGATCCGGGAGCGGAAGGGGTTCATCGAGATCACCGGAGAGATCGGAACCGGCAAAACGACCTTGTGCAAGGCCCTCCTCCGTCACCTCGATCCGACCACGAAGACCGCGCTGATCCTCCAACCCGCCCTGTCGGAGTTTCAGTTGCTCCAATCCGTCGTGCAGGATTTTGGCCTCAATCCCATGAAGGCCAACCGATTTCACTTGTTCCACCAGCTCAACCAGTTCCTTCTCGAACAGGCGGCCCTGGGACACAACCTTGTCCTCATCATCGATGAGGCGCAAAACCTCAGTCTCCGGATCCTCGAAGAAATCCGCATGCTCTCCAATCTTGAAACGGACAAGACCAAGCTCATCCAGATCATCCTCGTGGGACAGCCCCAGCTGAGGGAAAAGCTGGCCCTGCCGGCGCTCGAACAGCTGCGCCAGCGCATCGGGGTCCGCTACCACGTCACCCCGCTGGACCGTGAAGAAGTCTGCACGTACATCGATCATCGCTTGCGCGTGGCGGGATCTGACGGAACGCTGGCATGGACCCGAGAGGGCGCGGAGGAGGTGTCCCACTGCTCAAAAGGGATCCCGCGCGTCATCAATCAGATCTGTGATCGCTGCCTGCTGGCGTGCTACGTCTTTCAGGTCAAGCGGGTCGATGAGGAGCTCGTCCGGCACAGCTACCAAGAGCTTTCAGGGGAGGTCCTTGTCTCATAAGACATCACACAAGGAAAGGAGGGAACGATGAGTCTCATTGAAAAGGCCCTGCGCGAATTGCCTGAGCCGTTGACCCCAACGGAGCAGCAGCCTCTCACAAAGCCTGCCATGCCCCCGCAGGCTCCGCCGGTTGAGCCGAAGCCGATCCATTCCTGGTCGACCGCGACGGCTTCGACATCAGCGCCGCCCCATGCTCCCCGCATCAGCGCCCCGCAGGTGCTCGCCATTGCCGCCATTCTGTTCGTTGCCATCGCGCTCGTGAGGAGCGGAAGAAGCTGGCAAGCCCGCACGCCAAGCACCGGGACATCCGCGTTGTCCGCCAGCATCCTCTCCCCTGGCGCCGCCGCACCGACACCAGCCGCCCCGTCAACCGCCTCGGCTGGCCGAGAAGATCGCGTGGCGAAACTCGCGCTGAGGACCTCCACGGCCCCGGCTCAGGGCCAGTTGGTCTTGAACGGCATCGCAGAAGGGGTGGGGGAACCCTACGCCATGATCAATGGATCGGTCCTCGGCGTGGGGGATCGGATTGGGAATTTCACGTTGGTCGAAATCGTCAACGGCGCGGCGAGGCTGCGAGAGGCGAACGGGAACGAAACGATCCTGCACGTGAGCCACTAGCGCCGTTCCAACTGTCTTCCCTCAGAGGGTGAGTTTGTAGACGACGTCGTGTTTGCGGCAGCGGTCGGTGACCTTCAGGCCCACGGACTGGCCGGCGTGTCCTTCCTGCACCGGCGCGCGGTCGAGCTGCATCGACTCCACCCGCTGCTGAAAATCGGTCGTGTGGCCTTTGAGATAGATCGTCTCCCCGACTTTCAGCGCACCTGTCAACTCAACGATCGCGACGGAGAGGTGTGAGAAAAATCCTCCGACGCGCCCCACCTCCTCCATCTTCGGCTCCGCCATCGCTGCGTCCTCCTCCCGTCTGCTTCCGCTTAGCGTCCCACAGCCTCCTGACGAGCCCCGGTGAGCCTCACCGAAGATATCGCGTGAGCACACGACTCACCAGCGCCCCCGGCACATCTTCTGTCACGATGACCCGCCCGATTCGAGTGGGCAGAACCCAGCGCGGGCGGCCATGAATGAACTTCTTGTCATACCGTAAGGCGCGTCCCACCGCCTCTCGCGAGACGCCGGCGGCCTGCCGCGGAAGGCCCGCCGCGTCGATGAGGCGCGCGAGGCGTTGCAAGTCTCCAGCCGGCAGCAGGCCGAGCTCGACGCTGAGGTGGGCGGCCGCGCACATCCCAATGGCGATGGCTTCACCGTGAGTCCATCGCCGATAGCCGGTCGCAGCCTCCAGCGCATGGCCCAGGGTGTGGCCGAAATTGAGGTGGGTGCGGAGGGCGCGCGTCTCCCGCTCATCCTGGGACACCATGCGGGCTTTAATGGAGCAGGAGCGCTCCACCATGACGCGGACCGCTCCGGGCTCGAGGCGAAGGCAGGCCGACAGGTGATCCTCCAGAAAGGCGAACAGCGTGCCATCCGCAATCATGCCGTACTTGATGACTTCGGCGAGCCCTGATTGGCGTTGCCGCAACGGCAGCGTGTGCAAGAGGGCGACGTTGTTGCAGACAAACCTCGGCTGGTGGAACGCCCCGATGAGGTTCTTGCCGTGAGGCAGATCCACGCCCACCTTCCCTCCAATCGCGGAGTCGACCTGAGCCAGGAGTGTCGTTGGGAGCTGCACATAGGGGACCCCTCGATGGAAGATCGCCGCGACAAAGCCCGTCAGATCCCCAACCACCCCGCCGCCGAAGGCAAACAGCACCGGGACGCGCATCGTCGCGTTGCGCGAGAGGCGAGACACGATCCGCTCCGCCATCGCGAACGATTTCGACGACTCGGATTCTGGAACGCTCAGCGCCTGCAGCGACCACCCCGCACGTTGGAGCGGTCCCAAGAGCCCGGGCCCATGCCGCCTGAGGAGACGTCGATGCGACACGACCCAGCCCTGGGCGGGGAGCCCCAGCGAGGCAAGCCACGCCGGAAGACGCCGGTACGAATCGGTGACGGCGATCGGATAGGATCGATCGCCCAGCGAGACGGAGATCTTCATTCCCTCTCCATCAGTCAAACTCAAGGAAGGCGCGGGGAATCGTGATGGACTCTACGATCACCGACCCCGCGTAGGAAGGCCCGGCGCCCCTGAAACACCCTTGTTTGGGGAGTCCGAGGGCGACCGTCACGGTGGCCTTGACGGCCGGCCCCTGGGCCAAGCCGGTGTCGCCGTCCAGACCCGAGGGGAGGTCAACCGCGACGACGGGCTTTCCTGAACGGTTCAAGCGGACAATGAGCGAGGCGATCGGCTCCCGCACCGCGCCCCGCGTCCCAATGCCCAGCAGCGCGTCGATGATGAGCACGCACTCTTTCAGAGGACGCTCCGCTTGAGGCAGGCGGGCCGTGTCCGGCACTTCGAGCAGCGGAAGGTTGAGCCGCTGCAAGATCGTCGCGTAGGTCGCCGGCTCCGCGCGCAGACGATCGAGCGGTCCGGCCACGAGCAGACGGAGTGGATAGCCCCACTCGTGGAGGTGACGCGCCGCGGCGAGCCCGTCGCCGCCATTGAACCCCGTGCCGCAGCACACGAAGATCGGGCCGGCGGAGGGAGCCGTCAGCATCCTGGCGGCGCGCGCCACCGCCAGCCCCGCGTGCTCCATGAGGAGCAACCGCGGCACGCCGATCGTCTCGATGGCTGCCGCGTCAATCTGCTGCATCCGGGCCACCGACACGGCGCGGGGGGCTCGGCGTTGACGCGGCGGCTTTCCCATTCGCCTTGTTGAGTCGTTGGGCGAGATCGCGCAGGTTCGAGGACCAGGCGGATCAGTGAACCCTGCGCTATGACGGTGACGGCGCTGCGGGTGTTTCTTCTTTCTCTTTGGCGGCCGCCTTGCGGGTTTTCATCTTCATCTGCTTGACTTTCGGCAGACCGAACACGGAACGCCCCTCAGCCCACAAGCCCCGCGAGAGCAAGGCACGCACGCGCTCGTGCCGCTTCAAGACGTTGCGGGCTGACGCCGCAGCGCGCCCAGACGATCGGAGTGATGTATGAATCGACATCTCGAACCCACCTGAGTTATAACGTTCTAATAAAGCAGTCCTGGTACCGCGATTTCAGCTTCGTCAGCTTCCGATCGGCGTGCCGCTTACTTGGAAACGGCCCAACGTACACGCTCGTCCGGCCCTCGCGCATCACGAGAAAGGCCGTCTCTCCGCGCTTCTTCAACCGTTGCACTTCTTGCTTCGCCAGCCCGGGACGGCTGTAGGTGACGACTTGCACCGCGTAGCGCGATTTGCCGAACGCCGGCTTGCTCGGCTCCTTCGCCTTTGGAGCCTGAGGGGTTGACGCGGCTGGAGGAGGCGCGGGCTTCTGCGCCCCCGCGACCTCCGGTGGCACCGTGGGAAGCGGCTGGTTCGCTACCGGCGGCTTCCCCGCCCCGGTCATCGACGGTGGCGGAGCCGTGCGCTCTTGGTGGCTGAGCAGAGCCTGCTCCGCTCTGGCGAATTGCTTACCGCGCTCTACGCCGCAGGCAAAGACCACCGTCAGTCCGATGAGGCTCCCGATCCCGGCCAAGACAAGTTGATCGTAGCGCGCATGGAGCAGGAATCGACCAACCGTCTCCTGACGAGCCACGCGCCCTGGCCGGCCCACGACATCAAACAGTTCTAGCTGGCGCTCTGTGTCGGGCATCGGGGACGTTCTATTGTATTTCACCAAGCCTCACGTCGTCAACCCCTTCTTGTTCCTGGTTGCCCTTCTGCGACCCTTCCAACCTGATGCTCCGTCCCCTGCACCAGCCGCTCGATGTTGGAGCGATGACGCACGACGATCAGCACCGCGAGCGCGGCCCCCAGGAAGACCTCCGCCAACGGCCGGTGAGTGGCAATCTCGGCAATCGGGAGCGTCACCGCCGCTGCCAGTGATCCCACCGAGACATATCGCCACAGCAGGAAGCAGATCAGCCAGACCACGAGACACAGCGCCGCGATCAAGGGCAGCACCCCCACGAGAACCCCGATGGTGGTCGCTACCCCCTTGCCCCCTTGAAACCTGAGAAAGACGGGAAAGGCGTGTCCGATGACCGCCGCAAGACCGCAGGCCAGTTGAGCCGCCGGCGTCATCGGTTGAATCAGCCACGGCGCAAATCCCAAGACCGCGATGAGCCCTTTGGCGATATCCATGAGCAGCACGATACCGCCCGCTCCGGCTCCTGCCGCGCGGCTCACGTTGGTCGCGCCGACGTTCCCGCTGCCGATGGTCCGCAGGTCGATGCGCTTGAGCCATCGGACGAAAAGGTAGCCTGTCGGAAGCGAGCCGACGAGGTAGGACCCCGCGAGCGCGACAATCAGCGGGGGCAGGTTATGCGGCATCTTTCACGATGAGCCGAATCGGAACACCCGCGAGTCGCCGATCGGCGTAGAGACGCCTGAGCAGATAGTGCTGGTAGGAACGCGGCAACCACCCCACGGGGCGTGTTCTGATCTCCACCCGGACGGGCCGACCCGGCACCCAACAGGCCTGCTGCAGTCGGACCACGCGCCCCCGGAATCGCGGAGGGGGCTGCAGGCGCCACGCCGCCTCCAGCAGCGCGAGGCATTCCGCATCAGGGACCCTGCGCTGCAAAGCCCGAAACACCCCCAGGGCATCCGTGAGGCCTTGCGACACGCGGAAGCCGGTTTTCGCGGAAACGGGCAGGACCGGCGCCCACCGTGCCGCCGCAGGAAGGGCGCGATGGACCGCCTCGAGCAGCCTCCGCTCCGTGGCCCGCACTGAAGAGGTACTGCGCTCCTTCACGAGATCCCACTTGTTGAGGAAGAGGAAACATCCCCGCCCTCGCTCATAGACCTGCGCCATGATGCGCTGGTCGTCGCGCGTCACGCCCTGGGTTGCGTCCAACACGACGAGCGCCACGTCGCAGCGATTGAGGGTCTCGATGGTGCGGGCCATCGACGCGACATCGATCGTGTCTCTGACCTTCCGCCGGTGCCTCAGCCCTGCGGTGTCCACGAGGATCACAGGCTCGCCGTTGACCATCAGATGCGTATCGATCGCGTCGCGCGTCGTCCCCGGGGCCTCGTTGACGATCACCCGCTCCTCCCGCAGGAGGGCATTGAGGAGCGAGGACTTGCCGACGTTCTGCCGGCCGACGATGGCCAGCGTGGGGATTCGTTGAGCGGTGGATGCTTGGGGGGATGCCTCCGCCTGGCGGGACGCTGAGTTCGAGAAACGCTCCGCCAACTGGTCGAGCAGCTCGCCCGTTCCCCTTCCATGCAGCGCCGAGACCGGATACGCCTCCGCGACGCCGAGAGAAAAGAACTCCGGCGGGACCGCCAGCCGGTGGTCGGCTTTATTGGCCGCCAGGAGAATGGGCTTGCCGGTCTTGCGCAAGTGTTCGAGGATCATCTCGTCCGCCGGCACCAGGCCTTCCTGCGCATCGCAGATGAGCACGAACCCATCGGCCTCCTGGAGGGCGCGGCGGAGGTGGTCCTGCACCGCTGCGGCCACACCCTCATGTTTCGCAAACTCAAATCCGCCCGTATCCACCAGCGTCAGCCGAACACCCCGCCACTCGATCGGGCCGTAGAGCCGATCACGCGTCGTCCCTCGCGTCGAAGCGACGATGGCTTTGCGCCGCCCCACGAGGCGGTTGAACAGCGTGGATTTTCCCACGTTGGGCCGCCCGACAATGGCAATGACCGGACGCTGGCGGAACAAACCTGCGGGGTCCATGGCGTCGGTCCTGAGCTAGCAGCAAGCAGCTAGCGGCTAGCAGTCATCTGTTCCACTGCTCGCGGCTCGCCGCTTGCTGCTCGCTCTGTCAGCCGAGGATGCGGATGCCCATACGGACGTAACTGACCGCTGAGAGCACGGAGAGCGTGGCGGCGATCACCACGAGCGGGGCCTTGAGCGGGAGGCCGAGGAGGACGGCGGGGATGACCAGCATCTGGGCAAAGGTCGTCCACTTCCCTAGTCGGCTCGGCTGGACGTTCCATCGGCCCTGGATCGCGAACAGGACCACCGTCCCCGCCACGAGGAGGACATCACGACTGATGACGACCAGGTTAAACCAGGCCGGGATGCGCATCCACGCCGGGAGCCCTTCGATGGTCGAGCAACTGATCAGGGCGCTGAGGATCAGGAACTTATCCGCGATCGGATCCAGGAGCGTCCCAAGCTCCGTCTGCTGGTTCTGCAGACGGGCCAGAAACCCGTCGATGGCATCCGAGGCGATCCCCAAGACAAAGAGCCCCAACGCCACAAACCGGAGCCAGTCCCGATGGGGATGATAGTAGAGCAGTGATGCGACGATGGCCGGGACCAATAAGATCCGAAACACCGAGACCTTATTGGCCAGACTCATCTAGCGCACAGCGCTCAGCGTCTAGGAGACAAGCCGGCACACAGCACACAGAACGTAGGTTGGCTCGACGGCTCGTCAGCGGTAGGCAGTAAGCAAAAGCCAGGAAACGGTGCCGGGTACGGAAGAGACAGGTTCCTCATGATTGCCTACGGCTTACTGCTGTCGAGCCTATTGCCGTCGAGCGCAGTTACCTATCCGCTGCACGCTCTCCGCTATCCGCCGGATGCTACTCTTTGTACTTGAGCTCCACGCCGTGGCTCGGGCAGTACTTGACGTCCTCTCCGTACAGCTCACCGCCGACCGGACAGAATTTGGTGCGGGCCGTCGCCGGCGGAGTCGCCTGCTGCTGCGCCTTTTTTTCGTTCTCCTCCAAGGCGCGCCCAATCAACCCACCGCTGAGCGCTCCAAGGCCTGCACCGATCGCGGTACCGGCTCCCGCGTGATCAGACTGGTTCCCAATAATCGCTCCAGTCCCCGCCCCCAAGAGCCCGCCGAGCACCGCGCCCTGCGTCGTCTTCGACTGCGCGGCCGTCCCCATACTTTCACAACCGCTCAAGATCACCGTCAACACCGCGATCCCCAGAGCCCCAACCTGCTTCATCGTTTCCCTCCTCTCGTTACTCTCCATAGAACTACTCTAGCATGAAGGCTGCGCCTGCGCAACCACCGCGCTACCGCTACCGCTACCGAAGCGCCCGCCAGCGGGTGATCGGCCAGAAGATGCACATGGCCCTTCCGATGACCAACCGCTTCGGCACGAATCCCCAAAACCGGCTATCGTGAGAGGAGGCGGGGTTATCCCCCAGCACATAGAGGCTCCCATCCGGCACGTGAATCGCTTGACCCTCCTGGCCGTACTGACCCTGGTTGGAGTAGTGGGTGTGCGGGAGGACGCCGTCCCCATCCACCGGTTGGCCGTTCACGACAATTTTCCCTTGCCGGAGCTCGACCGTCTCGCCGCCGACAGCCGCCAACCGCTTGATGAAGGACCGCTTGGGGTCCTCGGGGTAGCGGAAGACGATGATGTCGCCGCGTTGCGGCGGGTGAAACCGGTAGATGAATTTGTTCACCAGGATCCGGTCTCCCTCCATGAGCGTCGTGCGCATGGAGCCGGAGGGGATCTTGAAGGGCGCCACGATGAACGTCCGAATCACCAGCGCCAGCGCCACGGCCCAGACCAGCGACTCCAGATTCTCCCGCCATACCGATGGGGATCTGGTTGGCGGCGTTGAAGCGGAGGGGGGGCGAGCTCGACGGTGACGGTCATGCGGTTGGCTGGACGCGGGACGTGGGACGTGGAGGGGTCTGCGCATGGGTTAAATTTTTAACACGGCGAGAAAGGCTTCTTGCGGGATCTCGACGTTCCCGAACTGCTTCATGCGCTTCTTCCCTTCTGCTTGCCGCTCCCAGAGCTTGCGCTTGCGGGTGATGTCCCCGCCGTAGCATTTGCCGGTCACGTTCTTGGCCAATGGCCGCACGCTCTCCCGCGCGATGACGTGGCTGCCGACCGCCGCTTGAATCGCCACTTCGAAGAGCTGCCGGGGAATGAGCGTCTTCAGCCGCTCCACGAGCGCTTTCCCCTTCTCGTACGCCTGCTCCTTCGGGACGATGGAAGAGAGCGGTTCGCAGATCCGGCCGTTCAGCAAAATGTCCAACCGGACTAGCTTGGCCGGTCGGTAGCCGAGGAGCTCGTAGTCAAATGAGCCGTACCCGCGGGTCAACGACTTCAAGCGATCATAGAAATCGATCAAGATTTCGGCCAAGGGCATCTCATAGACGAGCTTGACGCGGGTTTCGCTGAGGTATTCGGTTGAGCGGTAGAGAGCCCGCTTCTGAGTGGCCAGGTCCATCAAGGCTCCCACGGCCTCGGCGGGACAGAGAATCACGGCCTTGACAAACGGTTCCGCGACCGCGCGGATCGTCGATGGCGAAGGGAGGTCATGCGGGCGGTGCACCTCGACCAGCGCACCCGTCTGCGTCGTGACCTGGAAGACGACGCTCGGCGTCGTGAGCACAAGAGCCACTCCATGTTCACGCTCGAGCCGCTCCTGGACGATCTCCATGTGCAAGAGCCCGAGGAACCCGCACCGAAACCCTTGACCCAAGGCGTCGGACTGCTCCGGCTCAAACTGAAACGCCGCGTCCGTGAGCGCAAATTTCTCCATCGCCGATCGCAACGTGGAGAGATCCTGCGTGTTGGCCGGATAGATCCCTGCGAACACCATCGGTTTGAGCCGCTTGAATCCCGGCAGCGCCGAAGGCGTGGGCCGGGAGAGCTCCGTCACGGTGTCGCCAGCCACGATATCGTGCGGGTTGCGGATGTTCGCCGCGAAGTAGCCCGCTTCACCCGCCTGCAGCTCGCTGATCCGCTCAGGTTTCGGCGTGAAGATCCCCACCTCCTGGATCTCGAACTGCTTCTGGTTGCCCATCAGCACCACCGACATCCCCGGGCGGAGCGCCCCGTCGACGAGCCGCACGAAGACGACCACGCCTTTGTACGAGTCATAGGCGGAATCAAAGACGAGCGCCGAGAGGGGGGCGGCGGGATCGCCGGTCGGGGGAGGCACTTCGCGGACGACCCGCTCCAGCAGTTCCGGGATGCCCCGCCCCTCCTTGGCGCTGACCCGGCTGATGGGGACCTCGTCGTCCTGGAGGAGATGCCGAATCTCCGTCTCGACGCGTTCAGGCTGGACATTCGAGAGGTCGATC
>JACPSR010000152.1 GCA_016193175.1 Candidatus Omnitrophota bacterium | reverse complement strand
CGAGTATGGGTTGCGCGAGGTCTGCATCGGCGTCCCCGCCCAGGTGGGGGCGGTGGGCATCGAGCGTGTGGTCGAGCTCCCCTTGAGCCCAGAGGAGCGAACCGCGCTGGCCGCGTCAGCCGGACAGGTGGGCGAAGGGATCAAGGGTCTTTCCAGACATGTCGGTTGAGCCCGTTCGGAAAGGCCTTGAAGGCGTCGTGGCGGGGGAGACGTCGATCTCCGACGTCGACGGGCAACGCTGCCAGCTCATCTACCAGGGCTACCCCATCGGTGAGCTCGCCGGCAAGGCCACCTACGAAGAAGTCAGCTACCTCCTGCTCTACGGCGCGCTGCCAAGTCGCAGCCAGTTGACCGAGTGGACGAAGCAGCTTGAAGCCTCGCGAGCGCTTGAGCCGCAGGTTGCGTCGCTGTTGAAGACGCTGCCGTTTGGCGCCGATCCGATGGCGCTGCTTCGCACCGCCATCTCCGCCGTCGGCCTCTACGATCCTGAGGCCGACCAGGAGACGATCGAGGCCATTCGGCGGAAAGCGGTCCGGGCGATTGCGAAAACCTCGACCATCGTCGCGGCGATCGGTCGGCTGCGGACCGGAGCAGCGCTCATCGCCCCCCAGATGGGTCTGAGTCACGCCGCCAACTTCCTGTCCATGCTCCATGGCCGCGAGCCAACTGCTCAGCAGGCCCAAGCGCTGGACGCATACTTCGTGCTCTTGGCCGACCATGGATTTAACGCCTCAACCTTCACCGCCCGCACGGTGACCGGGACGCAGTCCGACTACTACTCCGCGATCACCGCGGCGATCGGCTCCCTCAAGGGATCGCTGCACGGCGCCGCCAACCGCAAGGCGATGGAGATGCTCACCGAGATCGGCAGCGCCGAGCAGGTGGAGCCCTATGTGCAGAAGACGCTGGCCGATCATAAGCGGTTCATGGGATTTGGCCACCGTGTCTACAAGGGGGAAGACCCGAGAGCCAAACACCTCAAGCTCATCGCCAGAGGGCTGGGCGAAAGCGCGCACGAGCTCACGTGGTTCGCCATCTCCGAGCGGCTCCAGGAGGCGGTGTGGAACGCCAAGGGGCTCTACATCAACGTCGATTTCTACTCCGCGTCATTGTTGCACTACCTCGGCATCCCCACGGAGCTCTTCACGACGATGTTCGCGTGCGCCCGGATGGCCGGCTGGTCCGCGCACGTCATCGAGCAAGCGTCGGACAATCGGCTCATCCGGCCGCTTGCCGCCTATGTCGGTCCCCGCGATCTGCGCTTCGTTCCCATCGACCAACGCCCCACATGATCTTCGCTCAAGGCTCAAGGTTCAAGGTTCAAGGCAATTGCCTTCAGCCTTGAGCCGAGAGCCTTCAGCGCTCTCATGAAACTCCACGAGTACCAGGCCAAGCAGCTCTTCGCCACAGCCGGCATCCCCGTTCCGCGCGGCGTGGTCGCGACGACGAGGGATGAGGCGGCTGGCAACTACGAGACGCTCAAGCGCCAATGCGGCGGGGGCGAGGCCTTCGCGTGCAACGTCAAGGCCCAGCTCCACGCTGGGGGGCGTGGGAAAGCGGGCGGGGTCCTCGTGGCGCGCAGCGCCCAGGAGACCTCCGCGCACGCCGCAGCGCTGCTGGGGCGTCGGCTCGTCACGAAGCAGACCGCTCCGGATGGGCTGCCGATCTCAGCGGTGCTGCTGGATGAGCGGATCGCGGTCGCGCGGGAGCTGTACCTCGCCCTGACGATCGACCGTTTCAACGCGCGGCCGATCGCGCTCGCCAGCCACTGTGGGGGAATCGACATCGAGGAGGTCGCGGCGTCCCGGCCGCAGGCGATTCTCCGCGAGGGGATCGACATCGTCGACGGGATTCCAGATGCGTCGCTCTCGCGCATCGCCGAGACGCTCGGCTGCATCCCCGAACAGGCAGAGGCCTGCGGCCGGATCGTGCGGGCGATGTGGCGACTGTTCGAGTCCACGGATGCCTCCCTGATTGAGATCAACCCGCTCGTCGTCACGGACGACGGCCGGCTCATGGCGCTCGATGCCAAGGTCACGCTGGATGACAATGCCCTCTTCCGTCACCCGGATCTTGCCGCCTGGCGCGACGAGAGCCAGGAACAGCCGTTGGAATTGAGGGCCGGCCGAATCGGCATTTCGTACGTCGGGCTGGACGGGACGATCGGCTGCCTCGTGAATGGAGCGGGCCTCGCCATGGCCACGAACGACATCATCAAACTCTCCGGAGGCTCCCCAGCGAACTTCCTGGATGTCGGCGGAGGCGCCAACGTGGAGCAGGTGACCAATGCCTTCAGCATCATCCTCGCTGATCCTCGCGTGAAGGCGATCCTGGTGAACATCTTTGGCGGCATCATGCGCTGCGACTGGATCGCCCAGGGCCTGCTGAATGCGACGCAGCAGTTGGAGATGAAGCTCCCCATCGTGGTGCGTCTGCAGGGCACCAACGTGGAAGAGGGGCGGCGCCTCTTGGCAGGTGCTGCGCGGCTCAACCTCGTCAGCGTGGATGAACTCGCCGACGCTGCCCGACGCGTCGTGGTGCTCGCCAAATGAGACTCCGCTCGAGGCTCAAGGCTCTAGGCTCGAGGCAAAAGCTGTTGCCTAGAGCCTACAGCCTCGAACCTACAGCGACGCGCGTGTGCCCATGAGCATTTTGGTCGATCGGTATACGCGCGTCATTGTCCAGGGCATCACCGGGCAGGCCGGAGCGTTCCACGCCGAGAGGATGCTGGAGGACAAGACCCGGGTCGTCGGGGGGGTGACGCCAGGGAAGGGCGGCTCGGCGGTCCACAAGGTGCCGGTCTTCAACACGGTGCAGGAGGCGGTGAAGGCCACGGGAGCGAATGCGACGGTCATCTTCGTGCCCGCTCGGTTTGCCTGCGAGGCCATCCTGGAAGCGATTGACGCGCGCCTCCCGCTCATCGTCGTCATCACGGAGGGCATCCCCACCCTTGACATGGTCAGGGTGAGGCGACGAGTGGCCGGAGCGGCCATCCGCGTCATCGGGCCCAACTGCCCCGGGCTCATCAGCCCGGGCGCGTGCAAAATCGGCATCATGCCCGGCTACATCCATCGGCCGGGAGCGATCGGGGTGCTCTCGCGCAGCGGGACCCTGACCTACGACGCGGTGTATCAGCTCACGCAGGCCGGCTTGGGGCAGTCGACCTGCATCGGGATCGGGGGGGATCCGGTGCTCGGCTCCAGCTTCATCCATCTCCTGCCGTTCTTTGAGCAGGATGGCGAGACGGAAGCGGTCGTCCTGATCGGCGAGATCGGCGGGACCGAAGAGGAGGAGGCGGCCGCGTTCATCAAGGCCCACATGACGAAGCCCGTCTTCGCGTTCGTCGCCGGACGGATGGCGCCGAGGGAGAAGCGGATGGGGCATGCCGGGGCGATCGTCGCGGGGGGGAAAGGGACCGCCGCGGAGAAGATCGCGACGCTGAAGGCCGCCGGGGTCACCATCGTGGAGAGCCCAGCCGACATCGGCCACGTCGTCAAGGCCGCCCTCTCAAGCCGGCGTCACGTTCGAACCACCGTTCGTTGACACCCCTTCCCGCACCGGCCTATAATGCTCTGTCGGATCTCGTTTGGCGAGCGACGACGCCGGGATAGCTCAGGTAGTAGAGCGCAGGTCTGAAAAACCTGGCGTCCCCAGTGCAAGTCTGGGTCCCGGCGCCATCTTTCTCATCGAAAACCTTGAGGTGATTACACAGATTTTAAAATCTGCGAAATCCCTCTCAGGATCTCTCTAAGAAATGCCAGCCCCCCTCGATGTCTTAGTGGCTGACGACGAGCCCAAGATCCGTCGACTGCTCGAGCAAATCCTCCAGGCCAAAGGCTGTCGCGTTCGGCTCGCCCAGGATGGACTCGAGGCTCTCTCCCAGTTCCAGCGTCAGCCGGCCGAGGTCGTCATCACCGATATCAAGATGCCCAAGATGACCGGCCTGGAGCTCCTGGCCGAGCTGAAGAGCGTCGATCCCCTCGTGAACGTGGTCGTCATCACCGCCTACCCATCCGTGGAAGGCGCCGTGGAGGCGATGAAGATCGGCGCGTGCGACTTCATCACCAAGCCGTTCGACCTCGTCCAGATTCAAGCCATCCTCTACCGGTGCCAGCAGCGCCTCAACCTGAGCCGGCAACTGCGCTCCGCCGGCGAGGGGTTGCTGAAGCTCGAGGAGCTCAACCGGCGCCTGGCCGAGCTCAATGATCTCAAGAGCCGCTTCCTCGCGACGCTCTCCCATGAAGTCAACACCCCGCTGTGCATCATGGGCGAGTGGATCTACCTCCTTTCCGATGGGAGCCTGGGCACGCTGTCCCATGATCAGCAGCATGCGGTGGAGGTGCTCATCAGCGCTTACGAGCGGCTTCACCGCCTCATGGAACAGCTCATCGATCTCATGAACGGCCACCAGGTCCTGCTGCGCCGGCAGTCAACGAGCGCGCAGGCGCTCATCCAGCAGGCCATCGCGGCGGTCACGCCGAAAGCCGCGGCGCGATCGATTACGATCGCCTCGCGCGTGCCGCAAGAGCCCATCCCGCTGGAGGTTGACCGTCGCCGGTGCGCCGCGGCGGTGGAATACGTCCTCGACAACGCGGTGACGTTCAACCATGACGGCGGCCGCGTGGAACTCGAGGTCACCCAGTCGGCTGAAGCGGTGCAGGTGCGCATTCATGACACGGGGATCGGCATTCCCCAGGAGGAATGCGAGAAGATCTTCCTCCCCTTCTACCAGGTGGACCGCCGGCTCAGCCGATCCCACGAGGGCGCGGGGATCGGATTGTCATTGGCCAGACGCTATATCGAGCTGCACGGAGGATCGCTCCAGCTCTCCAGCCAGATGGGGACCGGGACGACGGTCGCCATCGCGCTGCCGCGCTCCACGGCCGCCACTCCGCTCCCCACCACGTAAGCCCTCTCAGCGCGCGACCGCGCGAGGCGGTTGCGTCCTCCCCCAGACGCGCTACAATAGCGACGACGCCGGTGTAGCTCAGGCCCGCCACACTGCATGGCGGGTCCGCCGAGTACTGTGGCGGAGGTAGAGCAGCACGTGTGCCCACGTAGCTCAGGGGTAGAGCAGCGCTTTCGTAAAGCGCGGGTCGGGGGTTCAAATCCCTCCGTGGGCTTTTTCTTCTCATGCGCAAGCGGGTCGGCCGAGCGCCCGCCGCGTCCGGCATTCCGCGGCCGCCTCGATGGCCGCCGCTTCAGGTTCCGGCCCCCGACCGAGCCGGGGTACCCATGAAGTGGGTCGGCGAGGAAGTGCCGGGAGCCGAAGGCGAACGGCGCACCAGCTTGTTCTTTCGGCACAGGCAGTGTCTATTCATCCCGGCAGCTCAAGACGGCCTACCGCGAGTTCGAAGAGCGCGTCGGCCAGCTCAAGAGTCCTCGTGGAGCAAAGACCGAACTGGTCGAATCAGCGATTGCTGGCTTCGATGGGACGTTTACGCTCGCTGACCTCGAACAGGTCTGTCCAGGCGTCAGTCGGGATATGGTCCGTCGGGTGCTACGTAATCTGCAAAAAGCGGATAAGGTCGAGTGCCTTGGCCGTGGACCTGGCGCGCCCTGGCGGAGAAGGGGCATTACCCATAAAAGAGGGTAGAAGAGAGGGTAATATAAACCTTCGCCGATCACCCATGATGGACGGCCAACACCGATGGACGGATATTGCTGGTCTTCCAGGCGCTGGTGGAAGGGTGGCAGGTGGTGCTGGCTGATTCGTCGGTGTAACAGGTATAAGTCACCTGAGTGGCGAAGAGTGTTACCGTTGAATGACCAAAGTTCATAGTTCGCAGTTCATGGTTCATAGTTTGCGGTGGATGACGGCTATGAACAATGAACTATGAACGCTGAACTCACACAGGGGAAGCTCTACATCGTGGCGACGCCGATTGGGAATCTCAAAGACATCACGCGGCGGGCGATTGAGACGCTGAAGGCAGCGGATGTGATCGCGTGCGAGGACACACGGCAGACGGCGAAGCTGCTCAATCACTACGAAATTCGGAAGCCGTTCGTCAGCCTCCACGAGCACAACGAGCGGCAGCGCACGCCGGCACTCCTTGACCGGCTGAAGGTCGGGGAGTCGGTTGCGCTTGTCTGCGACGGCGGCACCCCGCTCATCAACGATCCCGGCTGGTGGCTTGTGCATCAGGCGATCAACGAGCAGATCCCGGTGAGCTGGATCCCGGGCCCGACCGCGCTCATCGGAGCACTCGTCCTCTCCGGGCTGCCGATGGAACGATTCACCTTTGAAGGGTTTTTGCCCGTCAAGGCCGGGGCGCGGCGCAAGCGGCTCGAGGCACTGAAGCACGAGGACCGCACGGTTATCCTATACGAATCGCCCCACCGGCTACTCAAGACGCTGCGAGACGTGCGCGATGTCATCGGAGATGTCCGTGCGTCATGCGTGCGGGAGCTGACCAAAATGTTCGAGGAGGTCCGACGCGGCTCGGTGAGTGAGCTGATCCAGCACTTCGAGCAGCATCCGCCACGCGGGGAGTTCGTCCTTGTATTGAGCAATCCGCAATCCGAAATCCGCAATCCGAAATGAACGCGATTCACCCGACCGCCGTCATCGGCAAGGGCGTCCAGCTTGGGGATGGGAACGAGATTGGCCCAGGTTGCGTGATCGAGGACGGAGCCATCCTCGGTACGCACAACAAGCTGTGGATGAACGCCTACATCGCTCCGGGGACGACGATCGGGGATGAGAACCAGATCCACATGGGCGCCGTCATCGGACACCTCCCGCAGGATCTCGCGTTCGCCGGCGAGCCGAGCTTCACGCGCATCGGCAGCCGCAACACGATCCGCGAATACGTCACGATCCACCGCGGCACCAAGCCCGGCACCTCCACGGTCATCGGGGACGGCAACTTCTTCATGGCGAACGCCCACGTCGCCCACAACTGCCGGATCGGGTCGAACGCGATGCTGGTCAACCTGGCCACCCTGGCCGGCTACTGCATTGTGGAAGAGAGCGCGCTGCTCTCCGGCATGGTCGTGGTCCACCAGTTCACGCGCATCGGAACCCTCGCGATGGTGAGCGGGCTCTCCGCGGTGACCAAGGATGTCCCTCCGTACATGCTCTGTGCCGGGCGCCCGGCGGTCATCCGGGGACTGAACGTTGTCGGGATGCGCCGGGCCGGTCTCGTAGCGCCGGTCCGAGACGAGATCAGGCGGACATACAAGCTGCTCTATCGTGAGGGGCTCAACGTCTCCAATGCGCTTGAGGCCATTGAGCGGGAGTGCCGTTCCGAGGAGGTGAAGCGCCTGGTCGCGTTCGTGAAAGAGTCGAAGCGCGGGATCTGCGCGGGGATCGGCTCCGGAGAAGCCGAAGAGGATGAGTCGATCCTTCCCAAAAAGCCGCCCCAGCGGTTCGCCGGCATTGATAGATAGACAGATGTCTAGCTAAAAAGATCTTGACACGGATGCCGAATCTTTTGTATAATAGATAAAATCTATCGCCTTTTAAATGGCCGCCCAGAGAGGCGGGAAAAGGAGATGGTTGAGAACAGTCCGACCCAGAAGCCCCATGAGCGCCGTGGGGCATTTTTTGTGCCCAGATCCATCAGCCTGCCGAGTACCCCATGAGCGCCCTCCACGAAAAGGCAAAGGTGATGGATGGGGATGCCATTCGGAGGGCGATCGTCCGCATCGCCCATGAGATCCTCGAGAGCCACAAAGGGAGCGAGGGGCTAGCGCTCGTCGGGATCCGCACCCGCGGGGCGATTCTCGCTCAGCGCCTCGCCAAGGAGATCGAGGCGATCGACCGCCGCCCGATCAACGTGGGGATCCTGGATATCACCCTCTACCGCGACGACCTCTCCCGCATCGCGCCCAACCCGATCGTCCACTCCACCGACATCCCCTTCGATGTGACCGACCTCCACCTCG
>JACPSR010000057.1 GCA_016193175.1 Candidatus Omnitrophota bacterium | reverse complement strand
CAGCACCCCGAGCCAGATCCCGAGGGCGAGCGGCGGCTGCCCGGCGAGCATCGCCATGATGACGCCCAGTTGCGCCGAGCAGGGGATGCCGAGCGCCAACAACAGGGTCGTGATGATCCGATCCCGCTTCGTGTCGAGGATGCGCGTGGTCATCGTCGCCATCGTGTCGCAGCCGAGGCCCAGCACGAGCGGCAGCACCGCCTTGCCGTTGAGTCCCAACAGCTTGCAGAAGCGATTGGCCATCACGGCCAGCCTCGGCAGATACCCCACGTCCTCGATCAAGCCAAAAAAGAGAAAGAACATCCCCACGATGGGCAGGATAATCGCAAAGGCATACGGAGCCGCCATCGTCACGAGGCCGTACTCACCGATGAAGAGCGCTTGCCACCATGGCCATGGGAGAAGCCCCCGCACCACCCATTGAGCCGCCGGCACCACGTACCGGCCGAACACGACCTTCTCAAAGAACTCGACGCCGCGCTGCGCGGCGAGGTCGCCCACGAGGACATACATCAGGAAGAGCGCGCCGGCCAAGATGGGCACCCCCCAAACCGGATGCATCGCCAGATCCCCAAGCCGCTGCAGAGCCGGCCTGCGCTCACCCCGTACCACAGGGGTACGGGGCTCACGCGACGCCGCGGTCATGACCTGGGCGGCAAGGCGCTTGGCCTCGCGCAGCCTGGCGTGGCTGATGAGCAGTCCCAACGGTCTGGAGGAGCGCGCCTGCGCCTCCGACGCCGCCGCGCGCAGCCGCTCCACAACCGACAGATCCAGGCGTTGCGCCAGCCGGTCCCTCATCGCCTGATCCCCGGCAAGCCACAACAGCGCGACGCTCGTGCGGGCCGGCAGCGCGGCGGGCAACAGCGGCACGATCCGGGCGAGGGCCTCTTCAACGATGCCGGGATAGCGCACGCGGAGTTGCGCAGGCCTGGCCTGCGGGATCGCCCGACGCAGCTTCTCAATCCCCCATCGTTGAGTCGCAATGGTCTGGACCACTGGAATGCCCAGCAGCGCGGAAAGCCGCTCGACGTCAACGGCGACCCCTCGCTCCCTGGCCTCGTCCATCATGTTGAGATTCAAGACCGCCGGCGCGCCCGCCTCGGCGAGCTCGAGCGTCAGGGTCAGGGCCCGCGGGAGATTCTTCGCATCGCTGACTTGCACGACGCGCACGCCCTCAGCCAGCAACAGATCGCGGGCCACCAGCTCATCCTCCGAGGAGGCGTGGAGGCTGTTCAGGCCCGGCGTGTCGCAGACCTGGAAGGTCGTGCCATCCAGCGAGGCCGAGCCCCGTGCCACCACCACCGTGGTGCCGGGATAGTTGGACACCGTCGTGTACCGCCCCGTCAGCAGTTGGAAGATCACGCTCTTGCCGACGTTGGGATTGCCGGTCACGACGAGACGGGCGGCGCCGGTGTCCCCTGCCGAGAAATGCCGCGAAGCGAAACCTCCATGGCAGCCGGGGATCCCAGGGTCGACGAGCTCGGACGCTGTGGATGGCTTCATCGATGAGTGGAGTCTACGCGAGCCCCTCCGCGGCTTCTATGATCCGCGTCATCGAGATGGGAGCGGCGCATATTGGTGAGCTCAAGGCAGCCGGACCGTGTGCCCGGATGCCGCGAAACGCGGGTGGGCCGACTACGCGACACGCCGGCGGTTCATCGCGACCACGCCGACGAGGATGAGGGTAGGTCATCAGGAGGAGGAAGAAGCCGCCGATGGTGGAGAGCGCGACCCCCACGCCGGTGAGCCAGCCGGCGAACCGTCCGTGGAGAATCGCGATGAACCACAACAGCGTGATGAGCGCCCAGGTCTCCTTGGGATCCCAGCCCCAGTAGCGGCCCCACGAGGCGTTGGCCCAGACCGCGCCCAGCATGATGCCCCCCGCCAACAGCACGACCCCGACCTGGATCGCACGGTACAAGAAGGTCCCGAGCGATTCAAGCGCCGCCGCGGCGGGGGACCGGGCCAGGTACACGACCCCGTACACGTGCGCCAGCACGGTGGCCAAGGCCAGCGCCCCGTAGCTCGCGACGATCGTGAGGACGTGGATGGTCAACCATAAGTTGCTGCGCAGCACGGCCACTACCGGGGAAATGCTGGAGTCCAGCGGCACGTATTCAGACAGGAGCAGCGTGACCGCCGCCAACAACGCCGTCGAAAAGGCGAAGTAGCGCGCGCGGTAGATGCGCTCGAAGATGAACGCGAGGAGCACGCCGACAAGCGGGATCCACAGCATCGTCTCGAAGAAGTTCGACACCGGCGGGCGGCCGCCGATGACCACGCGCAAGATGATCCCGCCAACGTGGAGTGCCGCGCTCAGCGCAAACGCCGCGAAAGCCGCCCCGCCAACGCCGGCGACCGCGGCCGAACGCCCACCGCGTTCGGCACTCCGCTCGGCCCTGATGGCCGTCGCTGCGGAGCGCAGCAGCGCGATGAGAAACAAGACGGCCGCCAACCAGTAGCCAAGCTGCGCGATCCGGAAGAGATGCGCCTGGTTATAGAACACCTCTAACCGCAGCTTCCAGGTCGGCGGCAGCGCGGCCGGGTTCAGCCCCTGCAGCGTCGAGAGCAGGCGGGTGGTGGCCGCGTCCACCGACGCGGCGTCCCCTTCCCTCAGCGCCGTCACCCAGCCGGCCCAGGCCTGGCGGATCTCGGCCTGCTTCTGTGGCGGGTAGCCCTCCGGCTGCTGGATAGAGCGCCAGTTCCAGTCGCTCACGCTCTGGGATGGGACGAGTTCCAGCCGATGCTCCACGAGATTGCTGAAGGTCGCAAAGCGATCGAAGACGTCCATCGTTTCCTGCTCGAGCATCGACAGCTTCTCGTCCCGCCGCTGCTTCTCGACGATAGCGGGCAGCATCCGCATGAGCGTGCGGGTGGCCACGAGGTCATTGTAGGAGACCTGGGAGGCCTGGCGGTCGAGCCCCAACGCCTCCCGCAACGGGATGAACGGCACGGAGACAAGCGGCTGTGCCTGCCAATGCTCCGGCTCAGCCATGATGGCGAGGATCGTCTCGACCGGATCCCGGGTTCCCAGCCGAGGGGAGCCGGTGATGAGCTGCAGCGTCTCGCGCGCGAAGCTGTCGAACGGCTTGTGCCGCCCATGGTGCTGGATGGGCAGCAGCCGCAGCGCCTGCAGTGTCGCCTGCGAGATGCGCGGCAGCGCGGGAGCCGATTCTTTCTCGGCTGCGGCCGATGACAGCGGCAGGAGCAGCGCAGCGGCACACCATGCAAGAGGAGCCAGTGGATATTTCATGGACGTGTTCCCTTTCGTCGTGTTGGCGCCTTCGGCCGCGCCGCGCGGGAGCGCATCACAAACATGCTCACGACGCCGCCAATGATGATGAGGAAGCCGGCATAGACCAATGGGGTTCCCGGATCGCTGCGGACCGAAAGCACCGTGGTTTCCGTCGGCCCCGGGATGTAGCTCGACTGGAAGAAACTGAACCCGCGGTGCCGCAGGGGGTTGTTCATGCTGATCTTCCGGATGAGGATGATCCCTCGCTGCGGATCCGTGAGCTCCACGTCGGCCTCAAACGCCGAGGCCATCTGCGTGCCGGGGTAGTCGATCTTCCGGAAGTCGATGAGCTTGATCGTAAAGGGCAGCTCCCGCTCGGCCGACCGGTACTCCACGCTCACCGGCTCCTTGCCCAACGCAAGCGTCACCGTCCCGTGCAGCGGAAGCCACGCCTCCGCGGTCTGGTCACCCTCTCGCCCGATAAGATGGAGAACCTCGGCCTTGACGTCGTTGCTCCGGTTGGTGATGTGCTGGGTCACCCTCGCGCGCCGGGCGTAGACCGCCACTTCGAATGCATAGCCGAGCCACGGGTGGGTGTATCGTGTGCCGATCTCGATTCGATCGATCGTCTGCCGCTCTCCCGCTGGGCCGGTGAGGACCGCAGCGAGTGAATCGGAGGGGGCGCGCAGGAAGGCCACCGCATTGGGAGGGAGCGATTCTCCAGCCGGGTGCCGATAGGTCACCTCGGCCTTGATCGTGTGCGCCCATCCATGCAGAGCGGAGATCTCCGGGTGCAGCGCAAAGAGGAGGTAGGGGTCGATCCCCTCCGGTCCGATCAGCGTAAAGGACACGGCGGGATTATTCGGTTGATTCGAGCGGCTCTTCAGGCCCTGCTCGGTGATCGCAAAATCAGGAAAATAATCCTTGAAGGTGATGCGATAGGGGGTGTCCGGGATCTCCATCGTTTGGTTGAGCTCCTCAGGAACCGGCAACTCCACCGCGCGCGCCATCCCCTCGAATCGGAGCGTCACCACGCCGCGGGGATGCGGGGTCTCGGTCGATGGATGGAGGAGCTGATCCAACTGCGCCGGCGTGCTCGGTTCCAGAAAGAGCAGGTGGGCCTCGCCCCATCGGCTCCCAAACCGCTCCGGCTCCCGCGCCAGCAGCCAGAGCGCGTCCTGCTGGTCACGGTCCCGCACCACAAGATGCAGCGCAGGGTTTTCCTCGGCGCCGTCGTCGGTGATCGTCTCGTCCGTCACCGCATCCGGATAGTAGCGGTCCACCGTCAGTTGAATGCTCCGCCCATCGAGGGTGATCGGAAACGTCGTCCGCGGCTCGTGGACCCAGGCCTGGGTTTCGAAGTTTGTGGGGAACGCCTGGTGGACGCCGGGGTTGGGTTGATGGACGACGAGGACGTTCCCCGGCAGTTGGAGGGTCCGCTCGGCCGATCCTTCCGGAATGATGAGCTGGCCTTCGATTCCGAACCGGCCGCCGATGATGCCGCCGAGCAGGACCAGGATGATCCCCAGGTGGGCCAGGACGAAGGGCGCGTGCCGACGCTGCCACGGATAGCGCTCCAGCGCCGCCACCGCGAGGTTCAGCGCCAGGAACGCCAACAGTCCCTGAAACCACCAGGAGTGATAGACGAACCGCTGGACCGACGCGGTGCCGAACCGGGTTTCATAGATCGTCCCCCAGGCGAGCACCGCGGCGATGACGATGAGCAAGGGAACCGCAATGGTCAACGAACCCAGCCATCGAATCAGTGAGCGCATCACCCCCGTCCCCTTCATGTTCTGCCGTCGTCTATCATACTATGGCGACTTTGCGCTGACGACTGTTTTGTGGGTACTGATGTCCCAATGTGCCGATTACGCGAACTCCCTCAGATCAGGACACCACTCCCTTGCGACGCTATCGAGGGGTCGTTACAGCCCGCTTGTGCCGGTGTGGCACTGGCTGCACTTGAACTCGGTGACGTCCATCCCGACGTCGACCGGATGGCGGAACGGCTGCTCCTGGAGCTTGGCCCCGGCCACCTCTTCGGGCGGGCCCTGCGCGAGGATGGTATGGCAGGCGTTGCAATCCTTCGTGATGACCTTGCCCTCACGGCTTGTGTGAAGCCCGTCATGGCAGCGGAAGCAGCCCTCGGCGTTCAGGTGGCCGACGTGGTTCGGGTAGGCGCGCCAGCTCACCTGCATCTCAGGGAAGAGGTTGGCCGCAAAGAGCTGCTGCAGCGCTTCGGTCGCCTGGTGGATCGCCACCGCCTTCTCGCGAGAGAGCGCCGGGTACTCCGCTTGGTAAAACGCGGCGAGCCTCTTCAGGATCGCTTGCTTCGCCTGGGCCTCGGTCGCGTAGGGTTCGGCGAGCAACCGAACCGCCTCCCGCTTCAGGTACGGCAGCGACCGGTCCATGCGTCCCGCGTCAAACGCCTCTTCGACCGCGCGGTCAGGTGGTCGGTAGATGTGCGAGGGCCGGTTATGGCAATCCACGCAGTCCATCCGGCGCACCTCGGCCTTCGCCACCTGCTCCGGCGTGAGCGGCTGCTCCGTTGACATGTACTCCGTCACATGGCCTTCCGGATCGACGACCCGGACCCACGGGATCACCTCCCGGCGCTCATCCGAGGCGACGTAGGAGATCTCGTTCTTGATGTTCATGTGCCAGTGGATGCCGGTCGCCGCCCCCACCTTCGGATCACCGCCGCCGACCTTGATCAACATCTGGATCTGCCAGGGGCTGTTGGCTTCATCGGCGAGGTAGTGGTTGAACGTCTTCTGCTGCGCGCCGAAGAACTTCGCCGGCCAGTGGCACTGCTCGCAGGTCTCTTGCGCCGGACGCAGGTTCTTGATGGGCGTCTGGATGGGCCGGGGGTATTTGTTGAGCGCGACCGCGTAGACCTGGTAGGCCCCGGTGATCTTCGAGCGGACGAACCAGCTCGCCCCCGGACCGACATGACACTGGGTGCAGGCGACGCGCGCGTGGGGGGAGTGCTGATATGCCGTGTACTCGGGCTTCATGACCTGGTGGCACACGAGGCCGCAGAAGGACACCGACTCGGTGAAATGGTAGGCCCGGTAGCCGGTCACGGAGAGCAGTACGACGAGGACCATGAGGCCGGTGAGGGCGCTCACGGTCGCGACCTGGTGCGCGGGCCGATTGAGATCGATGGATGGCAGCGGCGGGACGAGGAGACCCGGCTGTCGCCTTCGGCGTCGCCGCTCCCCGATGACCCCCAGCACGATCAACATCACCCCTCCGGAGGCCACGAACGGCAACACGAGATACACCAGGACCCCGAGGTAAGGGTGGGTGCGCCTGCTGAACATGTCGAGGAACATCATCGGCAGGCCGAACGCGGTGCTCACGCCGGCCACGGCGATCCCGAGGAGGCTGACGGGGTTGCGGAGGAGGCTGGAGGGCTTGGAGGCACGGTCGCCGCTCATGGCCTGATGGAAGGGATCAGTGCTCGAGCTCACGGATCTTCAGCCACAGCCCGATCACGACGAGGGCGAGAATGGTGAGGGTGATCCAGAGTCCCTGGCGGCGGAAGTGAAACTCATGGATCGCCTGCTTGCCCTGCTCTCCGGCGAAGCGTGCCTGGCGCTCCCCCTCCTCGGCGATAGGCGCCATCGTGTCAGCCGAGAACGAGTGCACATAGGTCCGCGCCTGGGTCAGCTTGCCGTCCGCCTCGTGCAGGGCGAACTCCGCCTCGCTCACGTCCATCCCCAGCCGCGCGGCCTGCTTGACCGTCGCCTCGGCGCCGGCGAGCTCGGACTTCAGACGTTCGATCGCCCCGCGCATCCGCTCGGCCGTGACGAAGCCGGTAGAGCCCGCCTCGTGGCAGGTCACGCAGAGCGCGTTGGGGCCTGTGCCCAGCATCTCGTCGCTGGGTCTCTTGATCAAATGGTTCCCGTGGCAGACCTCGCACTCCGGCAACCCCAGCGCTTCATGGGCCGCCTTGTGCGGGCTCTTCGCGAAGAGATCGCGCGTGAGGCTGTGGCACTGGGCGCAGACGTTTCCGATCGCAATGACGCCAGGCCGCGCCGCCTCATGCGAACCGTGGCAGCTCGCGCAGTGGGGCGCAGCCCGGTCACCGCGCAAGAGGAGCGCCTGGCCGTGCACGCTCTGGGCGTACTCCCAGTGCTGCGTCACGGGCAACCCGTGCCGCTCCATGATCGCGGCGTCCGTGTGGCAGGTGGCGCAGGTGCCGGGGATATTGGTCTGGAAGACCGGCGAGAGGGGATCCTTCTTGGATCGGATCCCGTGCGCGTCGTGGCAACTCGTGCAGACCGCCACATCGGGATCCCCGAGGCTATTGCGCTTGCCGTGCTGGCTGGTGAGATATTTTGCGTACTGATCCGTCGGCAGGTTCGGGTTGTACCTGCGCATGTAGGCGGGATCCCCATGGCAGCGCGCGCAGAACTGCGGGACTTCGGCTCGTGCGGGCCGCCCGAGGAAACCCTTCGCGGGATCCATGGCCGATTCCTGATCTGTCGCGGCCGGATCGCCGCCGTGGCAGTCTGTGCAGGAGAGGCCCCGCTGATGATGCACGTCGTGCCCCATCGCCTGCGTGGGCGCTGAGGCCCCGGATTCGAACTGCCGGTGGCACTCCACGCAGCTATTCGCCGCCTCCGCAGTACCACTAGCTAGCAGCAAGCAGCTAGCTAGGAGCAAGAAGCTAGGAGCTAGGAGTGTTCCATGCACCCCACTCCTCGCCCCTCGCCCCTCGCCCCTCGCTAACATTGGCTCCTAGCTCAATGTGGCTTCCCAATCCACAGCGCATATCCTGTCATGCCCACGACGTAGCCGACCGCGATGAACCCCAGGAGCATCGTCAGCCAGTGCGACTGACCTCGACGCGCAGGACGGTCAAGCCATGGCACCAAGAGGAGCGCAAGGCCCGCGAGCCCGGTGAACCCCACCGCGACGAGCTCCCCCTCGATCCCCAGGACATGGCCGGGGAACAGCTTCAGCGTCTGAAACATCCAGAGGAAGTACCATTCGGGCTGGATGCCTGCTGGCGTGGGCGCGAATGGGTCGGCCTTCTCGCCGAGCGTCGCGGGCGCGTAGACGCTGATGCAGAGGACGGCCCCCAGGATCAGCGACCACGCGATGAGGTCGCGCAGGAAGAAGTTCGGGAAAAACGGGGTCGATCGCTCATCCTGCACGGAGAGCGGCCGGCTCATCCCCTGGAGCTGGATCATGGCGAGGTGGCCGGCCAGGAGTCCGAGCAGTCCAAGTGGAAGGACCGCCACATGGAGCCAGAAGAACCGCGTCAAGGTGACATCCCCGACGTCACTCCCCCCGCGCATGAAGGTCTGGAGGATCGGGCCGACGACGGGCGGGATACCGGCAAGTTCCGTCCCGACCTTCGTCGCGAAAAATGCGAGGGTGTTCCATGGGAGGAGATAGCCGGTGAACCCGAACCCCATCAGGAGGAAGATGAGGAGGACGCCGCTCACCCACGTCAGCTCGCGGGGGGGCCGGTAGGCCTTGAGGAAGAAGGTGCTTGCGAGGTGGACCATCGCCGAGAAGATGGCGAAGTGCGCCGCCCAGGCATGGACGGATCGGACAAGCCATCCGAACTCCACCTTCGTCATGATGAACCGGACGGACTCGAACGCCTCGCCGGCCGACGGGCGGTAGTAGAGGAGGAGCAGCACCCCGCTCGCGAACTGGATGCCGATGAGGGCGAGCGTCATCCCGCCCCAGTAGTACCAGAACGAGTGCCGATGGAGGGGAACGGTCTTGTGGGTCGCGAGATCCGCGAGTCCGCCAAGCTCGTACCGCGCGCGGAGGAACTCGCTCAGCCGTTTCATGAAGCCCTTGGAGGGATTCCAGTGATTTCTAAAAGCGATTTCAGTGATCGGGTTTCTCGATGGGGACAATCACTGTAATCGGATTTTGAAATCACTGGAATCACACTAGGTTGGTTTGGAGACGACAATGTCGTCGCCGCGGACGTTCACCTGGTAGGGCTCGAGGGGGCGCGGGGGAGGACCGGAGATCACCTGGCCGTTGAGATCGAACTTCCCGTTGTGGCAGGCGCACCAGATGACGCTGACTTCAGGGTCGTACTGGACGGTGCAGTTGAGGTGGGTGCAGACGGCGGAGAATGCCTTGAGCTCGTCCTGCGGCGTGCGCACGAGGATCGCGGGCCGGTTGCCGAACCGGAAGATCTTCGCCGCGTTCGTCGCGAGATCACCGATTTTCGCTGCGACCACGCTCGAGACGGACGCCTCAGTGCCCCGCGGAGGATAGAGATACCGAGCAACGGGATAGAGCGCCGCGCCGATCAGGGCCAGCCCGCCGCTTTTGAGCAGGAGCTGCAAGAACGCCCGCCGGCTGATCAGCTCCCTGGGACACATTGAGTTCGCTCGTTTGCCCATTGAGGCCTTGGTAAACCGCGGGCTCGTTACTGCGCCTTGTCTATTTGAAACTCAATGCCGTCAAAGTTGTACTGATCGCCGATCCGCAACCCCTCGTAGCGCTTGCCGTTGATCGTCACTGCGAACTTCTCGATGGACGCTGACAGTGGCGGATCGCCTGGGGTTGGCTGCTGCGCGATGGGGCTTGAGACAGCGGAGGCAGACGACAGAAGCCGGGAGGGAGCTGGCTGCCCGATCGCCTTCGCGGTCGGTCCCCACCCTTGCAGGACCTGCTGGACACGGATGCCAGCGCCGTCAAAGCTCGTAGACTGATAGTGAAACGCCTCGCCGATGACGGTAATTTTATCCCCGCCGCGCAAGGTTCGGACCGCCTCGCGCATGGTGTACGGCGCGAAGAGGAGATTGTAGTATTCGCCGCTCCAGGTAAGCGCCTTCTCAGGCTTGCCGGTCACGAAGAACCCGATCCACTCATCCGCGTCAGGCAGGGCGCGGACCCAGATCGGGCTTTCCTTGTCGTAGTAGCACTCCAGCAAGACCGTCTGGCCGTAATGTGGTTCCGGGTACTCCTTGAGCTCCTGAATGGTGACGCGCGTGGCCGCTAACACGGGTGTGGCAACAAGCCAGAGCACACCCGCCACCAGCCGCCACGCGCGCATCTCGCTCAATCTGTGGAATCGTTTTTTCAATCTGTGTAATCTGCGCTTCAGAAGTTGAACATCGCCTCCACTTGCGCGCCGAAGCTGTCATTTGCGGACTCCTGGTCCTTGACAAAGCCTTCGGCGGCGAGTCGCAGGTAGTCGTTCACCTGGCGGGCCGCCCCCAGGGTGTACTTCCGACGCCAGTTGTCCGCGCCGCTCACTTCCACGTTGCGGAAGTCCAACCGGCTGAAGACCGAAGCGTCCTTGAAGTACTGTTCGAGCCCCACGAAATACGCCTGGCCATCCGCGTTGCTCTTCCCCGTCGGATACAGATCTGGGACGTCGTCGTGGGCGAAGATCATCCCGCCCTGCACTTCGCTGTCGAGGCTCGGGAAGAATGGCGTCCCAAACACCCAACTGCCGGTCAA
This sequence comes from Candidatus Omnitrophota bacterium, assembly GCA_016193175.1. Taxonomy (GTDB): domain Bacteria; phylum Omnitrophota; class Gorgyraeia; order Aquiviventales; family Aquiviventaceae; genus JACPSQ01. The sequence continues at coordinate 3,003 of JACPSR010000057.1, read as the reverse complement.
CCCGTATCGGTAGAACGCAAACTGCGTATAGGCATCATCGTCCGGCAACGCCGTGCCGCCCACCGAGGTGCCGGCTGCCTGGTGCCAGATGCCCTTGTAAAAGAGGGCCGTCAATCCGGATCCCCGATCGCCAAACATATGCTCATAGGCGAGCGCGAAATCTTTCTCCGTATCGTCATCCTGGTTGCCGCTGCTCCCGTTCCCAGCTTCGTTCAACCCGTTGGTGATGTGACCAATCAGCCGAGCATCCGGTGTCAGGCCGACGCTCAATTCAAGCCCTCGTTGGTCCTTCGCGAACGTGAAGGGAACCGCGGTGGAGGTGAGCGTACTGCCAATCACATCGGTCGTCGAGATGCCGCTGGGCCGATCAAATCCAGCCCACCCAACACGCGAGAGCATATGCATCTGTCCTAGCCGCACTTGCGCATATCGATCTGGTCCGCCAAATAACCAGGAGAACTGACCGAGCAAGGCGATTTCACCAGTCTGCTCAACCTCCCACTCAAAAAGGCTTGAGAGATTTTGAGTGACTGGGCCAGCGTAGAAGAATGTGGCGTCATTCCACTTGAAGCGGCTGGTGTTCTGCCCGCTCTCAAAGTCCTCATACTCGTAGCGCATCCGCCCGCGCATGGAGATATACTGGCCGATCTCCTTGTACTCCGGCTGCTGGCCGACTTCTTCCGGCACCCGGAATCCCAGCTTCCGAAACCGGTGGCCGTAGTCGTTGAGCCGAGGCACATTCGGCCGATGGCAGACGTTGCACGAGACGCCGTACTTGCGCGCCCACGCCGGAATCGCCCACGCCTCGCCGGCACCGCTCAACAGGAGTCCCAACCCAACTCCGAGCGCCCCTACCCGTCTCCACATTCGGCGGCCTCCTCTATTATTGGACCTGGTGATGGTTGTGAACCGGCGCTTCTTATGGCGGCGGCTCATCGGACGGACCGGATGTTGCGGGAGCGTCTTGGCTTGGGGGTGAGCCGGGTGGCGCCGAAGCCGCATTGGATGGATCGGTCCCGGCCTCGAGCTCCTGGAGGGTGGTCGCGCCGTCCTCGTCAGGGTCCTCAGCCTCAACCGCCCGGAAGTCCTCGACGGTCAGTTTCTTCGCGCCCGCAGCAGCCTTGAACGTCTGCAGCGCCAGCCCGTAGCCGTTGAGGTCGCCCTTTTTGCCGATGGCCCCCAGGTGGCAGACCTTACACGAGTAGGCCTTGGCGTCTTTTCCGGGGTAGGCGACTTTGTAGCTCTTCAAGTTGTCGATCGTCGCGCCGGCGGGCCTTCCGCCGAGGCAGGCGAGGACCGCAACCAGCGTCAGACGGACGAGAGCGCGTCGATGGGACGGCATGGCGTACCCTCCTTGTCCTTGTCCGCGCGCGGCATCCTATTCCAGCCGCGCCAGAGATGGGCCACTTGTTCCTGAACGATCGCCGCGCAGGTGGCGACCTCCTGTTCACGTCTCTCAACCGCCCCCTGCGCGATGGATTGCAGGTCGTCGATGTTGTAGAGCAACACCCCCGGTTGATGCCGGATCGTCGGGTCCACGTTCCTGGGGACCGCGAGGTCGATGAGGAGGAGGGGATGCGGCCACCGAGCGGCACGGCGCGGCGCGAGCACCGTCTCGAGGTCGGCTCGATCCACGACGTAATGCGGGGCCTGGGTGCAGACGATGGCGATGTCCACGTGGACCAGATGGCTCAGCGCCTGCTCCCAGGACAACCATCCGCTTTGGCACAGCGAGGCAAGATCCTGAGCCTTCGCCGGCGTGCGGCTGACAACCCACAGCTGTCGAATGCCGCTCTTGATGAGATGACGCGCCGTGGTTTCAGCCGCCTTGCCCGCTCCCCACAGCAAGACCTCGCTCTGCTGCAGTCGATCCTGAACCATCTGTCTGGCGAGGGTGACCACGACGGAGCCGATGGAGGCCTGGCCCTCGGCAATGCGCGTCCTCGAGCGCAGGAGCTTCGTGCTATGGAGCGCCTTTTGGAAGAGGCGGTTGAGCCACGGCCCGGTGGCGCCTGCCGTATGCGCCAGCTCATAGGCCTGCTTGACCTGGGCCGTGATCTCGGACTCCCCCAAGACCATCGACTCGAGGCCCGCCGTCACGCGGAAGAGGTGTCGGATCGCCTCAGCGCCGGTCATCCGGTAGAGACTCGCCTGAAACGCTGAGGGCGCGAGACGGCTGGTGTGGCTGAGGAAATCGACGAGGCCCTGGACAGACGGAACGGGATCGTCTGAGACCACGTAGAGCTCCACGCGGTTGCACGTGGAGAGAATGACGGCTTCAGTGACGCCGCTGCAGGCGCGCAGGGACGCTAACGCAGCAGGCAGGTCGCGGGGCGGAATGGCCAGCCGCTCGCGGAGGGCAAGGGGTGCTGTGTGGTGGCTCAGCCCGACGAGGAGGGGGTGCGTCTCCATCCGATCGCTAGTGGTTGTCCCGCGTCAATCGACTCGCTAGAACGGCGTCTGAGTCCGGCTGCTGGGGCGCTCGAGACAGCGACGGCTCTCGACTACTCCCAGCACCCTACGGCAACCCCGGTGCGGGTTCTATGATCTATATCATAGAAACGCCATCCGGGGGAAAAGTTGCGTGACACGATCCGCGTCCCTGGGCGGCGCTTGCGCCAGCATACCATCCCTCGTTCCGCTCGGCAAGAGTCAACAACTGAGGCGGGGAGATGCTGAAATGGCGTGGCGTGTCCTGAGAGGAGAATCGACGCGTGAGTGGTGGACGCGAGGACCGGGTTGGTCACGTCACGTGACCCGCTCCCGCATGGCCCCTGACGCTTCCGGAATCGCCTGAGCCGACCTGGAGGGTTCGTGGCTTGGGCATTCGCAAGATGCGCGGAAGGCTTCCAATGCTTCCAGCAGCTCCCGGCTCTCCATGCCATGGCGCCAGGCGACCTCGTCGAGGCTGCTGCACCCCTCGATCGCAAGATTGATGAAGAGCTGCTCGAAGACCGTCCTCGTGCTCGGACACACCTGCACGACCCGGTTGACGGTCATCGT